>NZ_CP051627.1:1821666-2125277 GCF_023208015.1 Thermobifida alba
GACCTCCGGCGCGAACGCGAACGCGGCCGAGGAGTACAGCGGAACACCCACGCCGCGGTAGGCCTGGAAGGTCAGTTCGGCGGTGGGCAGGCCGTTGAAGAAGACGAAGTCGTCGCCGCGCTTCTTCCGCACGGCCAGCACGATCTGGTGCATCTGCCCCAGGTCGCCCACGCCGTCCTTGAAACCGACCACGGAGGGGATCTCGGCGAGTTCTGCGGCGCTGTCGGGGGTGAACACCATCGTGCCGCGCTGGTAGACAATGATCGGGATGTCCACGGCGGAGGCGACGGTGCGCACGTAGTCGACCAGGCCGCGCTGGGGGGCGTTCACCAGGTAGGGGGGCAGCAGCAGGACGCCGTCGGCGCCCAGTTCGCGGGCTGCGGCGGCCTGTTCGATCGCGGTGCTCACGCTGCCGCCGGCGCCGGCGATGACCGGTACCCGGCCCGCGGTGACGGCGATCGCGCGCTCCACCACGCGGGCGTGCTCGGCAGCGGACAGGGCGTGGATCTCCCCGGTGCCGCAGGCCGCGAACACGCCGCCCGCCCCGTGGTCGAGTCCGGAGGACACGTGCTGGTCGAACGCGGCCTCGTGGAACTCTCCCCGCTCGTCGAAGGGAGTGAGCGGGAAGAACAGGATTCCGTTGAAGTCCATGAGGGCTCCTTGGTCATGGTCCGGAAACACGTTTTCCGGACCGGTGGGGTGGGCAGGGTTCAGACGACGTACTGCACGTGGCGGCGGGCCACGGTGGCGATCACCGCGTCGCCGTCGGCGGCCCAGACGTCGGCGTTGAAGATCTCGACCTCGATGTCCCCGGTGTAGCCGGCCGCGTCCACGGCCCGGCGCAGTCCGCCGACGTCGGCGTAGCCGTCACCGACCATGCCGCGGCCCAGCAGCGCGTCGGCCGGGATCGGCAGCACCCAGTCGCACGCCTGGTAGATGACGGTGCGTTGGCCGGCGCGGGCGATCTGCTCGTACACCTGCGGGTCCCACCACACGTGGTAGGAGTCCACGACCACGCCCACCTCGTCGGGGGCGAAGCGTTCGGCGATGTCCAGGGCCTGGCCGAGGGTGGACAGCACCGCGCGGTCGGCGCAGAACATGGGGTGCAGCGGCTCCAAACCGAGGCGTACGCCGCGTTCGGCTGCGTAGGGGACGAGTTCGGCGAGGGCGTCGACCACCCGCGCACGCGCGCCTGCCAGGTCCCGTTCGCCCTCCCGGAGTCCGCCCACGACCATCACAAGGGAGGGGGCTCCCAGTTCGGCGGCCTCGTCGATGGCTCGCCGGTTGTCGTCCAGGGCGACACTCCGGTCGGGGTCGGTCAGGAATCCGGCGCGGCAGTAGGAGGAGACGCGCAGCCCCGAGTCGCGGAGCAGTCGGGCGGCGGCGGCCAGTCCCATTTCGGCGACCGGTTCGCGCCACGGGCCGATCGCGGGGATGCCGGCGCGCCGGCATCCCTCGACGGCCTCGGCCAGGCTCCACCGTTTGACCGTGGCCTGGTTGAGGGACAGGCGTGCCAGTCGGGGGTCTCCCGGTCGGGGGGTGGGCACGGCCGCGGGCTTCCCGGACGGGACGTCGACGGCGGTTGTGGCGGTCTCGGTCACTGGTCCACCCCGTGGACGGTGAGCAGGGTGCGCATGCGGGCCGCGGCCGTGTCGGGGTCGGTGAGCACTCCGGCGGCGTCGGCGAGGCGGAACGCGGTCGCCAGGTGTGTCAGGTCGCGGGCGCTGTGCAGGCCACCTACCATGGAGAACCCTTTCTGGTGTCCGTTGAGCCAGGCCAGGAAGGTGATGCCGGTCTTGTAGTAGAAGGTCGGCGCGGCGAACAGGTGCCGGGCCAGGGGCACGGTGGGTTCCAGCAGCGCGCGGTAGCGGTCGATGTCGCCGTCGTCCAGGGCGTGCAGGGCCTCGGCCGCGGCCGGTGCGATGGCCGCGAACACGCCGAGCAGCGCGTGGGAGTGGCCGTCGCCGTCCCCCAGGATCAGGTCGGGGTAGTTGAAGTCGTCGCCGGTGTACAGCCGCACCCCCGCGGGCAGCAGGGAGCGCAGCCGTACCTCCAGGGAGGCGTCCAGCAGCGACACCTTGATGCCGTCGACCTTCTCGGCGTGGTCGGCGATGAGTGCGGCCACGCCCTCGATGGCGTCGGCGGGGTCGGCGTGCCCCCAGTAGCCGTCGAGCGCGGGGTCGAAGACCGCGCCCAGCCAGTGCAGGACGACGGGCCGGTCGACCTCGGCAAGCAGCCGCCCATACACCTTGGCGTAGTCCTCGGGGCCGCCGGCGATGGCCGCGAGGGCGCGACTGGCCATGATGACCGGGGTCGCGCCCGCCCCCTGGACGACCTCCAACTGTTCCCCGTACGCCTTGATAACGCTTTCCAGAGTGGCCTGCCCGACCTCCAGTTGGTCGGTTCCGACGCCGCAGACCAAGGCCGCGCCCCTCGTGGCGGCCTCGGCGGCGCTGCGTCGGATCAGTTCGGCGGTGGCGGCCCAGTCCAGTCCCATGCCGCGCTGGGCGGTGTCCATCGCGTCGGCGACGCCCAGGCCCAGGTCCCACAGGTGGTGGCGGAAGGCCAGGGTGGCGTCCCAGTCGAGCCGGGCGGGCCGTCCGGGCCCGTTGCCGCCCAGCGGGTCGGCCACGACGTGGGCGGCGGCGTAAGCAGTGCGCGACCGCGCCGGACCGGTGCGTGTGGGCGTGACCGGTGAGCCGAGCAGGGTGTAGGTCTCCAGGGCGCCCGATGCGTTGGGCAGCCGCAGGGTCGGCGACGTCACGGCAGGGAGACCTCCTCCAGTTCCACGGTGCGACCGGTCTCGGCCGACCGCAGGCCGGCCTCGGCCAGCTGCAGCCCGCGCGCTCCCGCCAGCAGGTCGTGGGGGAAGGGCACGTCGGTGCGCAGGTGCCTGAGGAACAGCTCCCACTGGGCGCGGAACCCGTTGGGGAACTCGGTGTTGTCGGGCACGGTGTCCCACTGCTCGCGGTAGCCGCCCGGGTCGACGGCGTCGGGGTCCCACACGGCCTTGGGGGTGACCGAGCGGTGCTGGACCCGGCAGTTGCGGAGTCCGGCGACGGCGCTGCCGTGCGTGCCGTCCACCTGGAACTCCACCAGTTCGTCCCGGTCCACCCGCACCGACCAGGAGGAGTTGACCTGCGCGACGATCCCGCCCTCCAGTTCGAACACCGCGTAGGCGGCGTCGTCGGCGGTGGCGTCGTAGCGCTGCCCGTTCTCGTCCCAGCGTTCGGGGATGTGGGTGGCCACGCGCGCGGTGACCGAGCGCACCGGGGCGAACAGCTGCTCCAGGATGTAGTGCCAGTGCGGGAACATGTCCAGCACGATGCCGCCGCCGTCCTCGGCCCGGTAGTTCCAGCTGGGGCGTTGCGCGGGCTGCCAGTCTCCCTCGAAGACCCAGTAGCCGAACTCGCCGCGGATCGACAGGATGCGTCCGAAGAACCCGCTGTCGATGAGGCGGCGCAGCTTGAGCAGTCCGGGCAGGAACAGCTTGTCCTGGACGACGCCGTTCTTCACCCCCGCGTCGCGGGCCAGTTTGGCCAGTTCAAGGGCGGCACTGAGGTTGTCGGCGGTCGGCTTCTCGACGTAGACGTGCTTGCCCGCGGCGATGGCGCTGCGCACCGCCGCCTCTCGGGCGTGTGTGATCTGGGCGTCGAAGTACATCTCCACGGAGTCGTCGGAGAGCACCGTGTCGAGGTCGGTGCTCCACCGCTCGATCCCGTGCCGCTCGGCGATCGCGCGCAGTTTCTCCGCCGACCGTCCGACGAGGATCGGTTCGGGGATGATCCGGGAGCCGTCGGGCAGCTCCACTCCGCCGTCGTCGCGGATGGCCAGAACCGATCTGGTCAGGTGTTGGCGGTATCCCATGCGTCCGGTGACGCCGTTCATGGCGACACCCAGCACGTGATCACCCATGTGTCGTCCCACCTTTCTCGTGAAAGCGCTTTCCAAAGTACGCCAAACCTGCGCTGAACGCCAGTGGGGATCCCGGAGAAGCCCATCTCACCGGGGTGGGAGCAGGCGGTGGGGTGTTCCGGAACGGCAGTGGTACGGCTCCCCGGGCCGATCGCTCCACACCGGCACCTGGAGGACCCCTTCCCCGAGGTCGGCTCCGCGGGGGACCCGCTCCTCGGCCTCCACACGGCCGACGGCCTCCTGCTGCTCACCGCGCCTCTGCCCACCCTCGGCACGGGGCACCGGGCGCTTTCCCGCCCTGTTCCTGCGGGAAGACCGGAGCTTCCCCTCCGGCGACCGGGGCCCGGTCAGCTTCTCCGTGTTCGTGCTGTCAGTCACACCGGCGGCCGACAGTGCGGTCAAGGTGTTCCGGAAAACTCCGCCAAGGACTCTTCCCAGGGCCGCCCGAGACCGCACCCGAGCACCCGTTCCCCCCGCCGTCCCCGTCGGCGCAGCCCGGACCCCACCGCCCCCGAGGCGGCGTCCGTCCGTTTCCCCGGACACGCGGAATCCGTTTTCCCAGTGTTCGGGGCTGCTCGCCACAGCACCGCGCCGGCGGATTCGACGGTCCTGTCAACTCGTGGTGACGACCTTCCGGCAGGGAAGAGAAGGAAAGACCGGAACCGGACCGCCCGGAAAAGATCTCACAGAACCCACCGGTCGACCACAAAGCACCTCGGTGTCGAGCGACACGCTCTGGCCCTGCCGACGAAGAACCCGAGTCACCGCAGGCCACCGACACAACGACGGAACAGGGAACACCAAATAAAACGGATTTTTCGCCTCTTTCCTGCGAGCCAGCTTTACAGGTGGACCATTCGGGCATTTCGCATCTCAATTACCGTCGTTATCCGGATTCCCCGCATCTTTCCGCTCATGCCGCCTTTGGAGCACGAACTTCCCCTCGACCTCATTCGCCATTTCCCCGCCCTGGCCCCCTGTCTGTTGGAGCACGTGTCCGCGACACCGTTGCCGGAGTTCACCCGGGCCCGGTGCGACTCGGGGGACGCGACCACCACCGCGCCGCCGGAACTGCGCGCCGACTCCGTCGTCGTCCTCGAACGCCCTCCGGACTCCGGTGCGGGCGCCCCGGTCCCGGTGCTGGTCATCGTCGTGGAATGCCAACGCCGTCCCGACGAACGCAAACGCTTCAGCTGGCCCGCTTACGTGGCCAATCTGCGCGCTCGCTTGGAATGTCCGACGGTCCTGCTCGTCCTCTCTCCGAACAGGGCGGTGGCCCAGTGGTGTGCCGCCCCGATCGACCTGGGCTGGGGCTCCCTGGTGCACCGGCCGGTCGTGCTGTCCCTGACGGACCTGGCCCCGGTTACCGATCCGGGGCAGGCCTGCGCCGAACCGGAACTGGCGATCCTGGCCGCGATCGTCCACCACGCCAGTGACCCGGCGGTCCTGGACGCACTGCTCCCCGCGATCGACTCACTCGCCCCGGCCAAGGGAACTTTGTACGCTGACTACGTGCTTGCGGTGCTGCCCGCCGCGGCCAGGAAATACCTGGAGGACGCTGTGACCACCGGCACCTACGAATTCAAGTCCGACCTCTTCGGCCGCGTCTTCGCCGAGGGCAAGGCCGAAGGTCGAGCTGAAGGCGAGGCCAATTCGGTACTGCTGATCCTGGAGACCCGCGGCATCACGGTCCCCGACCACGTCCGCCACCGCATCACCTCCTGCACCGACCTCGACCAACTCGCCACCTGGGTCCGCCGCGCCCTCACCGTCACAACCGCCGAAGAACTGTTCTCCTGACCCGAACCCGATGCGATGGGTGCGGGCCGCACCCGGCGCCCACCGCGTTCACAGCTTCCCGTCCAGCAGCGCGCCCAGTGCCGCCACAGGGTCGGTGGCGCTGGGCGCGGCGGGCCACCACTTTCCGTCCTCCAGCCGGTAGGGGTACCAGCGGCCGTCACGCCCGTACCGCACCTGTACACCGCGTTCGGGCAATGTCCACCGGTTGCGCCAGGTCCGCGCCTCGCCGAACTCCGTCTCCGGCCACGCCTCACGCAGCGCGGTGCGTGCCCGCGCCATCTCGTCCGCAGGCGGCTGCCAGGGACGCTCCAGTGTCTCCAGACCGGTTGCGCCGCCGTGCTGCCAGGCGCGGACGGCGCGTTCGAAGTCTTCGGCGCGTCCGCTGGCGCGCGCCAGTCGCAGCCGTAGCCGCTCCTCGGGGCAGGTGGCGGCCAGCCGCACGGTGTCCTGCCACACGTCGAGGTCGATGCTCTTCTCGCCGCGCAGCAGGGCCGCGGCACGGTGCGCGGTGTCGGCGGCGAGCCGCCGCAGTGCGGTGACGTCGAGTTCCTCGGTCTCGGGCAGTGCGGGCACGGCACCGGTGCTCTGGGGTGGCGCGATGGGTTCGGGCAGCGGTGGGACGGGGCGGCGCCAGGCCCGAGCGGCGTCTTCCCCGTCCAAAACGGGAGCGGCGGGCTCGACGGCGCCGACGGCGGGTGTGCGGACGCGGCGCAGTTGGTGGACGAGCGTGTGCTCGGCGCGGCCCCGCAGGAGCAGGAGCAGGAACGGGTCGCGGTCCAGCAGCCAGGCGAACTGGTGGCACAGGGCTGCCGCGTGCCGGCAGGGGTGATCCCAGTCGGGGCAGTCGCAGGCGAAGTCGAACTCGTCGTCGCGGGGCAGCAGCCGCACCCCCGCCTCCTCTGCTGCTCGGACGAGGTCGCGAGGCATGTCGTGGTCCAGCAGTGCGGCGATGTGCCCGGCCCGGGCGGCGGCCTCGGCGGCGAACCGGTCCCACTCGGTGTCGGTGAGGGTGCGCACCGACACGCTCACCCGCAGCGTCCCCTCGGGTTCGTCGACGGTCGCGAAGACCTGTCCAGGGCTGACGGCGATGCTGCCCACCCTGCCGGTGCGGGCGTAGGCGCTGCCGGCGCGCAGCTGGTCCGCGTCGAGCGCGGCCTGTTCCACCGCACCGATCCAGGCCCTGCCCCACCAGGTGCGGGCCGTGCCGCCGCGCCCCCGAACCGCGGGAAAGGCGGGAAAACCGCGGGCCTCGGCGTCCGTGCCGCTCATCGGTTCCTCCTCAGTTCCACCAGTTCGGCGAGTTCGGTGTCGGTCAGTTCGCTGAGGGCGGCCTCGCCGGAGGCGAGCACCGCCTCGGCGAGGCCGCGTTTGGCCTCCAGCATGGCGGCGATGCGCTCCTCGACGGTGCCTTCGGTCACCAGGCGGTGCACCTGTACCGGGCGGGCCTGTCCGATGCGGTGGGCTCGGTCAGTGGCCTGCTCCTCCACGGCCGGGTTCCACCACCGGTCGTAGTGCACGACGTGGTCGGCGCGGGTGAGGTTGAGACCGGTCCCCGCGGCGCGCAGTGACAGCAGCAGTACCGGCGCCTGTCCGTCCTGGAAGGCGCGGACCAGCTCTTCTCGGCGCGCCACCGGGGTGCCGCCGTGCAGCAGCAGCGCGGGCACGCCGCGGTCACGCAGGTGCCGTTCGATGAGCCGCGCCATGGCCACGTACTGGGTGAACACCAGCGCGGCGCCGTCCTCGGCGAGGATCGTCGTGAGGAGTTCGTCGAGCAGGTCCAGTTTTCCGGAGCGTCCCGGCAGGCGCGGCGCGGACTCCTTCAGGTACTGGGCGGGGTGGTTGCAGATCTGCTTGAGGCCGGTGAGCAGCGCCATGACCAGGCCGCGGCGGGCCATTCCGGAGGAGGCGCGGACACGTTCCATGCTCTCGCGTACCAGTGCCTCGTACAGTCCGGCCTGTTCGGGGGTGAGGGCGATCGGGTGGTCCGTCTCGGTCTTGGGTGGCAGTTCCGGGGCGATGCCCGGGTCGCTCTTGCGGCGGCGCAGCAGGAACGGGCGGACGAGTCGGGCCAGGCGTGCGGCGGAGGACGGGTCGGTGCCCGACTCCACGGCGTCGGCCCAGCGGGCGCGGAACCGTCCCAGGGGGCCGAGCAGGCCGGGGGTGGTCCAGTCGAGGATGGCCCATAGTTCGGTCAGGTTGTTCTCCACGGGGGTGCCGGTGAGGGCGACGCGCGCGGCGGAGGGTAGGCGGCGCAGCGCGCGTGCGGTGGCCGAGGCGGGGTTCTTGACGTGCTGGGCCTCGTCGGCGGCGACCAGGTCCCAGTCGATCCCGGTGAGCCGTGCGGTGTCGACGCGCAGGGTGCCGTAGGTGGTGAGGGTGACTGAGCCGGGTTCGGGGGCCAGTTCGCGGTCGCTGCCGTGGAAGCGGTGGACCGGGGTGGCGGGGGCGAAGCGGCGGATCTCCCGTTCCCAGTTGCCCAGCAGGGACGCAGGGCACACCACGAGGGTGGCACCGGGCTGCTCGGCCCGTTCGGCGCGCAGCAGGTGCAGCGCGATGAGGGTGACGGTCTTGCCGAGCCCCATGTCGTCGGCCAGGCAGCAGCCCAGGCCCAGCCGGGTCATGCGGTCCAGCCAGCGCAGTCCACGCAGTTGGTAGTCGCGCAGGGGGGCGGCCAGGGCTGCTGGAGGGGTCACGGGCTCCTCCCCGCTGTCGGGATCGCTGAGGAGTTCCCGCAACCGCTCCAGTCGTCCTGTGGCTGTCAGGGGCACCTGTGTGCCGTCGACCTCGACGGTTCCGGTCAGTGCGGCGGCGAGTGCGTCGACGGGGGCCAGCGGCGTGTGGCCGCGTCGACGTGCCCTGCGGAGCAGGTCGGAGGGGAGAAGCGCCCACCGGCCGCGCAGCCGTACGAGGGGGCGGTGCGCCTCGGCGACACGGTCGAGTTCGGCTGCGGTCAGCTCGGTGCCGTCGAGGGTGATGCGCCAGTCCAGCGCGAACGGTTCCGTTCCCAGGCCGGGGCCGGTGCCGTGGGACGTGTCGGTGTCGCGTACCACGGCGGCGGCGGTGAGGTCGCGGGTCAGGCTCCGGGGCCAGTGCACGTCGACGCCTGCCTCGGCGAGGCGTTCGGCGGCTGTGCCGAGCAGGTCGTCGAGGTCGGCGTCGGTGAGGGTGAGGGCGTCGGGGACGTTCGTGTCCAGCAGTTGTTCCAGCGGCGGCCAGGCAGGGGCGGCGCGGCGCAGCGCCAGTGTCGTGTCCAGGCGGGCCCGCGGTCCCAGAGCGGTCTCCTCGTTGCGCCACAGGTCGGCGGCGTCGACCACGAGGCCGGGGTCGGTACGGCTGTGCACCTGCACGGCGGCGCGCAGGGCCACGTCCTCGGGGAGGTCGTCCCAGTTCTCGGCTCCGTCGGGAAGTTCCACGCGCAGCGAGAGCCGCACCCCTGTGTCGAGTTCGGCGGTGACCCGGTCGGTCCAGGTGCGCAGGCGCGTCACTCGTTGCGGTTCGGCGGCGGTGAACGGTGCGGCCCCGGTGAGGCGGGGCGCGGCCGGGGTGCGTACCAGGGTGTCGGCGACCGCGTCGGCCAGGCCGCGCACCAGTGGTTCGGCGAGGGGCAGGAGGGGCGGGTCGGTGTCGGGCAGGGGGACGGCGCGGGCTGATGGCGGCATGGCGTCGGCGAGTGCCTGCAGGGTACGTGTGTGGTCGGCGTCGAGCGGGCCGATCCGCCAGGCGTCGTGGTCGGTGTCGGACAGGCCGGGCAGGAGGCGGCCGCGCGCGACGAGCCCCAGGGCCGTCGCGGCGACCGTTCCCCAGAACGCGGCGGCCGGGTGGGCGTGCGGGCTGCTCCGGGCTGCGAGCAGCACCGGCAGTGCCTCGGTGATGTCCAGGCGCAGCGCGGGCACGGTGACGGTGCGGACGCTGTCGCCGTGTGGCAGGGCGACGGTGACCGTGTCGGGTTCACCGGTGTCGGCGTCGGGTTCGGTTCCGTCGGGGTTCCACAGGACGAGGGTGGTGGTGCGCGGCGGGTCGCCCGGTTCGACGGTCACGGCGTAGCGGGCCAGTCGGCGTGCCGTGGATGGTGCGATCGCGGTCATCCGGTGTGCCCTTCTCCTCGGTGGGCTGCTGCGTTGGGACAACGAGACCCGCGGCTGTGGGGATTCCCCTCGCCCGCGGGTCTCCGGTCAGCGGCTGAGCGGCCGGTGGCGTCGCGCGGCCGGTTTGGCGAAGGCGGTGGTGAGCAGCAGCAGCGGCCGGCTCACGGCCATGCCGACGGCGTGCTGGTCGATCCGGGCGGTGACTCCCAGTCGGGGGTGCCGAGCAGTTCCCGGGTGGCTGGGACGGTCACCGGCATCGGGTTCCGCCGTGTGATTGCGCCGAGCCGTCCGGGCATGGTCGCCGGGGCGACGGCGGCGGAAAGGAGGCCCCGGGGTCTGGACGGCGGTGGCTGTCTGTGGGGCGCGGGCCGGCACGCTGGGGTGGAGCGCAGGAGGAACAGCGGTGCGGCAGCGGTCTGTGCGGGCGCGGTGCCGCTGCGTACCTGCCGGCCGATGAGCGGGCCGCAGGTGAGCATGCGGTCGGGGCGAGTGCGGCGTTGCCCCTGTCCGCCGTGACGCGGACGGTGTCGGCGACCGCGATGCGGTGGCGAGCCGGTCTCGACCTCATCCGGATACCGGGTGGTCAGCAGCACTGTGGTGCCCTGGTCGACCAGGGCACCACAGTGCTGCCAGGTCTCGGTCCGGTCGTGCGGGGCCGGGCCGGTGGTGGGTCTGTCCGGGGACAGCACCGCGGGTCCGACGTCCAGGTCGGGGCGTCGGCGCGTGCCTCCGGGGTACTGCGGGTGTGTCGGTGGGATCGAAGTGCTCCAGTGGTTCGGGGTGCGCCGGTACGCGTTCCGTGGGGCGAGACGGCCCTGGCGGTCGGGCCTTCTCTGGATCTGCTGTCCGGTGAGCGCCTCGTCCGGTGCGGTCTTCTGGCTGATCGGGCCGATGCGGGCGCGTACCCGGTCGGCCGGGTGGGGGACGTCGTGGTCGGCGACGGTGGCCTGGCCGATGTCGGTGCGCTGCTGGGTGGTGAGGAGGCGCACGGCCGTGGTCTTACCTGTTCCGTTGGGTCGAGCAGGCCGCAGACGGTTTCGACCGGGAGGTCCGGGGCGAACCGCCCGGGGCTCGCGTGTGGCGGTAGTGCTTGACCAGCCCTCGGGCGGTGACGGCGTGGTCGGTGGGGTGCACGGGTTCTCCTCGACGTCGTTCCTCTTTTCTACGTACAGCGTACCGTACGCCATACGACATTGAGGAAGTCCCTCCTCGCGCCGTACACGACCGGTTGTCCACACCCCGGCCGATCCCACTGGAGCCGCCTGTCCGGGGCCGCCTACCGTTGCGGAACGAGTGACCCCGACCAGAACGCCCCAACGCAGGGCAGCACACAGGTCGCCCATGCCCTCACACCGATCCGCGGGAGGCCTTGCCGTGTCCGACGCCCCGTCCCTACTCACCGTCTCCGACCTGCGCCGCCGCGGTTGGTCTCCCGCGATGGTCCGCGACCTGCTCGGTGAACCCGACTCGCTGCTCCCCAACCCGTACTTCCGTTCCTCCGGGCCCATGGCCCTGTACCGGGTGGAACGGGTCCGGGCCGCGGAGGCCGACGCCGGTTTCGTCCGCAGGGCCCAGCAGGCCGCCCGCCGGTCCGCGGCCTCCCGACGGGCGGCCGAACAGCGCCGGAGGCAGACCCTGGAAAAGGCCCACGCCGCCACGCCCCGCCCTCCGGTCCCGGACGAGCAGTCCCCGCCCTGTCGCAGGGTCCCGCACTGCGGGGCCCCTGACGAGGCCCCGTCACTCCGCAACGGTGGTCTCCCCCGCCGGGGACGTCCTCGCGGCTCGTCTGCCGAGACGCTGTGCCGTTGGGAGGCCGACTGCCTGCGCTATGTCCTCACCCGTTACAGCGCCCTGCTGGGAGGAGCGCGCGGCCGCGTCGGCCTTCCCCGGATCGCGGAGCTGCTGCGCCGTCGTGTCTCCGCGGCGATCCTCGACCGCTCCCTTCGGCCGCGTGCGGGACGCAGGCACCGGTCGGCATCCTCCGACGCGGCCCCTGCCGTCTCCGCCGGCCTCGTAGGATGGCCGGGAGATGACCACCGACGACCACCGCACCGGGACTTCCGACCCGACCCGCAGTCTGGCACTGCTGTGGCGTACCGGGGAACACAGCGGACGCAGGGGCAGGAAGCACGACCTGAGCGTGGAGCGCATCGTGCGCGCCGCGATCGAACTGGCCGACTCCGAGGGCGTGGCCGCGCTGTCGATGCGCCGGGTCGCCGAACGGCTCGGCGTCGGCACGATGTCCCTCTACACCTACGTGCCGGGTAAGAGCGAACTGCTCGACGTCATGATCGACACCGTCCACGGCGAGTTGGGCCGCCATCACGAGGCCCCCGGGGGCTGGCGGGCCCGGCTGGAGCTCATCGCCCGCGACAACTGGGCGCTGTGCCACCGTCACCCCTGGCTGCTGCGGGTACTCACCAACCGCGTACCGCTGGGGCCGAACATCTCGCTCAACTACGAGTACCAGCTGCGTGCCATCGACGGCATCGGCCTGAACGACCTGGAGATGGACTCGGTGATCACTCTCGTCACCGACTACGTGCACGGCGCGGCCCGCAACTCGATCGACACCGCCCGGACCCGCCGCGATTCCGGGATCACCGACGAGCAGTGGTGGCACGCGCAGGCGCCGTTCTTGGAGAGGGTCATGGACCCGGCACGGTTCCCGGTGGCCGGACGGGTCGGCACGGCCGTGGGCGAGGCCTACCGCACCTCCTACGATCCCGACCGCGCCTTCGAGTTCGGCCTGGCTCGTGTGCTCGACGGTGTCGAGGTGTTCATCGAACGCAGGAGTGACGTGTGAGCGCGGCTCAGTGCAGCTCGGCCACCGCCCGCACGGGTGCGCCGTCCGCTTCCAGGCGCAGCGGCAGCGCGTAGACCCGGAACTCCCGTCCCGCCAACCGGTCCAGACCGGTCAGGTTCTCGATGATGAGCACGTCGCCTGCCAGTAGTGTGCGGTGCGTCTCGAACGGCTCGTGGTCGACGCTGCACATGTCCACCCCCACCATGGACACCCGGCGCTCCACCAGGTACTCGGCGATGTCCAGGGGGAGTACCGGGTGGTCGGTGAAGTAGGACGGTTCGTGGTAGCGGTCGCCCATACCGGTGTGGAACAGCACGATGTCGCCCGCGGCGATCCCGGCCCGCCGTACGGCGTCGAGGGTGAATCCGCCGCGTGCGTCGACGTGGCGTCCCCGTCCGACGAAGCGCTCCACCGGGTAGCGGTCCAGTCCCGCCCCGTCGGCCAGCATGTGGCTGGGCGCGTCCACGTGTGTGCCCGCGTGTGTGCCCATCGAGACGCGGTGGCAGCGGTAGCCGTGGACCGTCAGGTCGGCCGCGGGTTCGATCCGGATCTGCGGGTCGCCCGGGTAGACCGGTGTCCGTTCGGTGACGGGCACCGACAGGTCCAGGAACATCTTCCCTCCTGCGTCTCCACGCCTTCGGTTCCCGTGGCCGTGCCGACCGTCGACGGCGACCGGGCCGGGTGTCCTCAACGCTGCTCCGCCGACTTGCGGTGGAACCTGCGCTGCAGTTCGCGTACCTGCTCGGCGAGCTCGGGTACCGGTCCCTCGACGGTGACACCGGGGACGACCTCGTGGACCGACAGAGGGCGCACCGGAGGGGCCGGCACCCCGAGCTCGGCCAGCCAGTCCACCAGCTGCGCGGAGGAGCTCGCGTAGACGATGCGGCCCAGTCCCACCCAGCCGTGTGCGGCAGCGCACATCGGGCAGTGCTCACCGGAGGTGTAGACGGTCGCCGCGGCCCGTTCCTCCTGGGTCAGGTGTTCGGCCGCCCAACGCGCCAGCGCGAATTCGGGGTGGCGGGTGCGGTCTCCGGAGGCCACCCGGTTGTGGTCTTCGGCGAGCACGGTGCCGTCGCCCGCGACGAGGACCGATCCGAACGGTTCGTCGCCCTCCTCCAGGGCCTGGGCCGCCAGTTCCACGCAGCGGCGCAGGTGCCGTATGTCAGCGTCGTTGACCATCGTGACCTCCCCGGGACCGCGGTGCTTCGCGGTGGTGTCTGTCCGTCGGGAGTGACCCTAGCCGTTTCCGTTCCCCGTGTCGGGGATGTCCTCCGCGGCTTCGAGGAGGTCCAGGTAGCGGTCCAGGTGTGCCGCCCCGCGCAGGGCGGCACGGCTGCGGTGGGCGATCCGTTCCCGCCAGTCCGCCAGGAAGGCCGCGAGTTTTTCGGTGCCGCCGGTGTGGCGGACCTCGGCGACGAACCGGGCCACCTGTTCCAGACGCGCTCCGCCCCGCCGCAGCCGCAGGGCGATGTGGGCGTCCCGCTCGTCGTCACGGGTGTAGAGGCGGTAGCCGGTGGCGGGGTCGCGCTGGGGGAACAGGATGCCGGCGGCCTCCCACTTGCGCAGGGTCGCCGGGTGTACCCGCAGCCGGTGCGCCAGCTCCCCCACCGTCAGCGCGTGTCCGCGGCCGGTGTCGGGGCGGGGGAGCGTGGACAGTTCGGTGAGCGTCTGGGCGACCTCCTCGTGGATTGCGCGTTCCCGCTGCGCGTCCGCGTGTGCCCGGTCCAGGAGTCGGAACAGTTCGGCCAGGTCTCCGCTGTTCGCCGCGTGCATCAGCGCGACGGCGGTCCGGTGGCCGTGCCCGGCACGCAGCGCGAGGAACGTCCTGAGCGCTTGGGCGTGCAGGCGGGTGTAGCGGCGGTATCCGCTGTCGGTGCGCTCACTGGCGGGGAGGAGGCCCTCGTCCTCGTAGTTGCGGATGCTCTGGGTGGACACTCCGTGCTCCCGGGCGAGGTCGACCGGCCTGAGGTACTCGGTCATGTCCCCTCTCTTCGGGTTTGGCGCCGCTTGTCGCGAACCGTTTCGGACAGGTGTCGACGACGTGTCCGGGTGCCGGGGATACGGCCGGGGCGCCCCTGCGCGGGGGCATGTCCACGGCGGCGCGCCACCTGCCGTCGGTGGCCTGCTCGGTGCTGTTCCCGGCTCCGGGGCGGACGTGACTCTCCGGTCATGGTCACGGTCCGCAGGTGTTCCGTCAGCATCCCGCAAGTGTTTTCGCCCTGCGGATGGCGCAGCGCACGGAACCGCCCGTTGCACCGTCGGCGCGGTTGCTCCTCGGTGTCTCTGCCGGTGGGGTCGGCCGGCGGAGTTGCCGCTGGCGCCGTACCGCCGGGGGTCTTCTCACCCGCCGTGTGGCTGGCGGCCCGCGACGAAGTGTACGGCCACCGTCTGTTCCCGGTCCCGGAGGGGCCGCGGCCCGTGTGAGGCACTGGAGCGTTCGGGTGGCGTGCGTTTCGCCGGGGCGGCGATGCGGGCGGTGGTGTGCAGCGCCGGGGGCCGCGTTCCTGCTGTGTGCACGGCACGGAGTTCGGTGTCTCCCTCGCGGCGGTCACCGTGGGCGGTCCGTTCCGTGCCCGGTGGGAGACTTGCCGGTCGGGTTTCCGGAGAGATTCTGTAGGTCCGCTGCGTGGAGCAGCTGATCCTGGTGGCCGCGCGGACGGGGGTCGGGGTGTGTGCCTCGTCCGACCTGCCGGTGCATGCCGCCCGCGCGCCCGTCCGCGGGCTCGATTCCCCGGCGCTGCGAGGGGTCGCCGGCCTGGGCCCCGCCGACCCCTCGCTGGAGCTTTTCGCCGAGGCGTTGCGCGAGCTGGGTGTGGACTGGCCCGACGAACCGACCACCCATCTCGTTCTGGCATGTGAGGCGGCATCCGCGATCCCTGCCTCCGATGACAGCGGCACCGTCATCGAGCTCGCGGAGAGCGTCTGCTTCCACCCGGCTCTTGCGGACAGCGGCCACGGTCGACGGCTCGGTCGCCGCTTCTGTGCGGTCTTCCTCGTCGGGGATCCCGCGGACCGGGAGCGGGCCTGCGCGGACGTCAGTGCCGGGGCTCGCGCTCTTGTGGACGCCTGGTCCCCCTGCTCGGCTGGGTTGCCGTGAGGGGTGTCGCACGGTCTGCTCGGGAACTCCTTCCCCTGCCGGCTCTGGGCCGTGGGGCGTCTGCGGCGGTGGGCGCGGTCCTGATGTGAGTGGCGCCGCGGCCGTCGGGTTTCCTCCTGCCGGGGGTGAGGCGTACCGGCTCCCTTCCCTGGTGTGCCGAGTGCGGAGCCGGGGCTTCCGGTCAGGGGAGCCGGGCTGTACTCGTTCCACCGGAGTCGCTGGAGCGAGGCCGGGAAGCCCCGTACCTCCGTTGCGCATCCGACCACCCCACGTCGAAAACTTCCGGAAAACACCGAAAAAACTTCACTGAGACACTGGAAGATTACCGAGAGTTTCTATTACCTTGAGGGCACCCTCTGGTCCTGGCCCCGGCCTGCGACCCCCCACAACGCCCTCCTCAGCAGGAGTGCGCCCGTTCCATCTCCGTCACCGCGCTCGCGGCGGCACCCCGCCGGGCCGGACCGGTGCCTCTCCCCCGCCTGGCGGACACCGACTGCTCCACGTCCCGACAGCGTCCACCAGGGGACCGCTCCCGTCGAGAGTGCCCCTTCTGGAGGTCCCATGCGCTTCCCCCGACACCGGCCCCGGGTATGGGCGGCCACAGCCTTCGTGGCCGTCGCGAGCCTGGTCGCCGCCACCTTCACCCCGCAGGCGGGCACCGCTCTCGCCGCCGAGGACAACGGCACCCACTGCCAGGTGTCCCTCCCGGGTTCCTTCGCCGCCCACTCCCTGCTCCCCGACCCCTTCACGAAACTGGACGGCACGCGCATCACCAGCAAGAGCGAATGGGAGTGCCGTCGGGCGGAGATCAGGGAACTGGCGGAGCGGTACGTCTACGGCGAGAAACCCGGCAAACCCGACAGTGTGACCGGGACGGTCACGTCCTCCCGTATCACCGTGCAGGTGAGCCATCAGGGCAGGAGCACCAGCTTCTCGGCGACGGTGGACCTGCCGAGCGGTTCCGGTCCCTTCCCGGCCGTCGTCGTCCTGGGCGGCCTGGGCGCGGACACGGCCGCCATCAAGGCCGCTGGCGCCGCCGTCATCAACTACGACCCCTACGCGGTCGGCAACGAGAACACGTCACGCAACAGCAAGCAGGGCGCGTTCTACGACATCTACGGTTCCTCCAGCAGTACGGGACTGCTGGCTGCCTGGGGCTGGGGGGTGAGCCGGATCATCGACGTCATCGAGCAGTCGGGCGGCTCCATCCTCCGCGCGGACGCGACCGGCGTCACGGGATGCTCGCGGTTCGGCAAGGGCGCCTTCGTGGCCGGAGCGTTCGACCAGCGCATCGCGCTGACCATGCCGATCGAGTCGGGCACCGGCGGCGCCTCCGCCTTCCGCGCGGTCGCCCAGGAGTCCGGTGCCCAGCCGCTGAGCAGCGCCTACTCCGAGCAGCCGTGGCTGGGTGACGCGTTCGGCTCCTACACCGGCAACCCGAACGCGCTTCCGGTGGACACCCACCAGATCATCGGCATGATCGCGCCGCGGGGCCTGCTCATCATGGAGAACCCCCACATCGACTGGCTGGGCGCCCGCTCCGGAAGTGTGGCGGCCCTGGCCGGCGCCGAGATCTACGAGGCGCTGGGCGCGCAGAGCAACATCACCTACTGGTCCGACGTCCAGGACGGCACCCACTGCGCGAACCGGTCCGAGTGGCGGGCTCCCCTGCAGCAGAGCATCCAGGCGTTCCTGCTGGGCAACGGCAGCGCCCCCGGCCAGATGAGGATCGCTCCCGGCAAGTCCGGCAACCTGTCCCAGTGGAGGAACTGGCAGACCCCGACCCTGGCCGACGGCCCCGGTGATCCCGGCGGCCCGGGAGACCCGGGAGATCCCGGCGGCCCGGGCGGTCCGGGCAACCCCGGTGCCCCGGGGGGAGCCTGCATCGCCGACTACCGGACGGTCAACAGCTGGGACGGCGGTTTCCAGGGCGAGGTGACCGTCCGCAACAACAGCACCGGCACGCTCAACGGCTGGACCGTCACCATGACCCTGGCCCCCGGCCAGTCCATCAGCAACCTCTGGAACGGACAGAACACCGGAACCAGCGGGTCCGTCACGGTACGCAACACCCCGTGGAACGGCACCATCGCGGCCAACGGATCCCTCACCTTCGGCTTCGTCGCCACCGGTGGTTCCTCTGCGCCCAGCGCCATCACCTGCAGCAGTCCCTGATGTCCACCGGTCGGCCCCGGCACCCCGTCGCCCGCCGGGGCCGGCCCCGCTTCCGTCCCCGCTCCGGCAGGGACGACGCGCAGCGGCCACGGAGGGGGCGGCCGCTGCCGTACTCAGTCCCTGCCGAGCAGGGGCCGCAGGTCATCCGGGTCGGTGATCCGACGCAGGGCGGTGAGTTCGGCGGGCTCGGCGGGGGCGAACAGGCGCACCATCCAGTCGGTGTCCAGCACCGCGGCGGCGACCCAGGAGTGCGCGGTGCGCAGCACGGTGAACGGACGCGCGGTCCCGTCGACGGTGAGCCAACGGTCCGACCAGGCGGCGTCGGGGGCGGGTGCGGGCGCGGTCCAGTCGGCCGCGCCGACGGTGCAGCGCTGCATGACGTCGCGTTCGGTGCAGAACGCGCGCAGCCACCGCTCCTGCGGCGGGGTGTCGGCCTCCCAGCTGCGGACGGTGATCTCCAGGTCGAGGTGGGCGTCGGCCGAACGCCACCCGAAGTCCACCACCACCTTGTCGGGCAGCGCGCGCCCGGGCGGCACCGTGGCGGAACTGACCCGGCCGCGCTCGGTCCGGCCGACCGGCGCGAGCACGGGAACGGCGGCGACCAGCGTGGCCGCGGGAACGGGTGTGCCATTCATCCTGTGCAGCTTAGCGCTGTCACAGGCGTTCAGGGCCGGTAGCGCAGCGGGTGGTCCTCGGGGACCTCGACCACGCAGATCCGCAGTCCGTCGGGGTCGGCGATCCATATCTCGACCAGACCCCACGGCTCGCGGCGGGGTTCACGCAGGATGGTGACGCCGCGTTCGGCGAGTTCGGCGTGCGCGGCGGCCGCGTCGGGCACCTGCAGCCACAACTGGACGGCTTCGGGGTCGGGGGGACGTTCGCAGCCCCCCGACAGTTCCAGGAAGCCGCCTCCCAGGAAGAACACCGTGCCGCGCTGCTCGTACGGTCCGAACTCGCGGTAGATCGCCAGCCCCAGCACGTCCCGGTAGAAGGCACGGCTGCGCTCCAGGTCGGTGGGACGCAGCAGGACACGGCTGCTGAGGACGTTGAGCATGCCCCGATGCTACGGGCCGCCGGCTCCTGCGGCCGGATGGGACACGGGACGCTACTCGAAACGCATGGTTTCGGCGTTCTCCGCGCGGCGGGCGAAGACCTGGTCCTTCATGTCGTTCATGGTCTTGAGGACCTTCTTGCGTTCCCGTTTGGACAGCCGGTCGATGTAGAGGCGGCCCAGGGTGTGGTCGGTCTCGTGCTGCAGGCAGCGCGCGAAGTAGCCGCTGCCTTCGACGGTCACCGGGGTGCCGTCCCGGTCGAAGCCGGTCACCCGGGCGTAGGGGGCGCGGGGCAGTTCGGCGTGCGGGCCGGGGACCGACAGGCAGCCCTCGTTCTCCACGACCAGGCCCTCCTCCTCCACGCCCCAGGTCTCCAGTACGGGATTGATGATGTGGCCCACGTGGCGCACCCCGTCGTCGTCGGGGCAGTCGTAGACGAACAGCCGCAGGTCCACGCCCACCTGGTTGGCGGCCAGGCCCACTCCCTCGGCGACGTACATGGTGCGGAACATGTCGTCGACGAGCGCACGCAGTTCGGGGGTGCCGAACTCGGTGGCCTCGGCGTTGCGCCGGTGGAGGACGTCCTCTCCGACGACGGTGACCCGCAGCGTCCTGCCGCGGGCGGCTTCGGGCGCCCACTGGGGATAGGAGTCCACGGGCTGGCCCTGGACCCGTACCCGGGTGTCGACGGGGGTTTCGGACACGTGCTGCTCAGACATCGCTTGACTCGTCTTTCCAGATGAATCGGGCGGCCGTGCCGGCTTCCGGACGGGTGGTCGGCCGCGCCGAGGGCTCCGTGACCGGAACGGCTCCTGCACGGTACCAGCGGACCGCGCTTCCGGTGTTCCCGACGATAACGGACGTCTGAGCGTGGGTTTCACGGGCGCGGGTCACGGCGTGCGGGTCTCGCGTCCCCGGTCGGGGTCGTAGCTGGTGGGTTCGGCGGGCAGGGTGTAGTGCTCGTCGACCAGTCGCGCGATCGCGCGGCGGCTGTCGGCGGGTGTGAGATCCGCGTCCTGTTCCACCTGCCGTACCGACTCGGCGAGTTCGTCGTCGCGCACCGAGTCGTGCAGCCACCGCGAGTAGTCGTGGCGGCGCAGGTGGTGGGTCCAGGTGTCGTCGTCCACCCCCTCGGCCAGTTCCACGAACGCGTGCAGGTTGCGGGCGCGCAGCCGCAGTCTCTCCTGCGGTCCGACGAAGTAGAAGCTCTTGTCGGGTGACAGCGTGCCCGCGGCGTACTTGCGGCGGTGCCGGGTGCGGTGCGCCTCGCCGGGGGCGAGTCTGACCCGGTGCGCCTCGGCTCGGTCGACCCGCCACACGGCGGTGTCGGAGACGATCGACTCCCGCTGTTCCTCGGGGGCGGCGGGGGCCGCGGCCAGCCGCGGCGGGGGGCGGCCGGTGGCCGAGGCGAACGCGCCGAGGGTGTCCTCGGGCCGGTCGCCGACCGCGACGACGGTGTTGACGAGTTCCAACGCCAGCGGGCTGAGTGTTTCGGGGTGCACGGTGACGAGCATCAGGCCGCCGATGTCGGCGGGGACGCGCAGGGGCAGCTGCGCCAGTTCCACGGGCATCAGGTGGTGGGCTTCGTCGACCACCAGCCAGGCGGGGTGGCCCAGTTCGGCGTGTAGTCCCACCAGGCGGGGCAGCAGGCCGGCGAAGAAGGCGGGCCGGTCGCGCAGCGGGACGGCGAGCATGGTGACGGCGACGTTGGTGTCGGGGTCGCGCAGCGCGGCCAGCACCTCGTCGATCGACGGGGCGCGGGTGGCGTCGCCGAACGCGGTCACTCCCTCGAAGTCGGCGTAGTCGCCTTCGGGGTCGATCACGCAGTACTGGTAGCCGCTCTCCCCGAGCCGCTCCAGCAGTGCGGTCGCGGCGGTGGACTTGCCGCTGCCGGAGGGGCCCGCCACTGCCACGGCCGTGCCGTACGGTGCGATGGCCGAAGGGGTGCTGCCCGCGGTGCCGAAGTGCAGGTCGTGGCGGGTGACGGACACGTCGGCCAGGTCGTCGGCGAGGATCCGGTCGGCCAGTTCGGCCACTCCCCGGCCGTTGGGGCGCTCCAGGGCGAGGTCGCTGGTCTTCTTGACCGACTCCAGGGCGTTGGCGACGGCGACCGCGCACTCGCAGGTGTGCAGCATGGCGTGGTCGTTCTCGGCGTCGCCGACGGCGACCGCGGAGTGGGGGGAGCGTTCCAGCCGGTGTAGTGCGGCGGCCAGCCCCGACGCTTTGTTGACTCCCGGGGGGAGCACCATGACGGCGCCCTTGTTGTAGATGACCTGGAGTTCCAGGCCCAGTTCGCGGATGCTGTCCAGGACCGTGCGGTCGTGGGGTCGGCGGGTGGCCACGATCACCTCGCCTGCCGCGAGCGGGTCGACGCCGTGGGAGCGCAGCCGGGCCGTGAACTCGGCGGGGGGCTTCTCGGCGAGCCGCCAGTGCTCGCGCTGCCGCGGGTCGTAGAGCACGCCGCCGTTCTCGGCGACCACTAGGTCGAACAGGTCGACGTGGCCGAACACGCCGAGCAGGTCGTCGAGGCGGCGTCCGGTGACCATGACCAGGCGGCGTCCCGAGCGGGACAGCCGTTCCAGTGCGTGCACGGTCGCGTCGTCGACTCTGCCTCCGGTGGCGAGTGTCTCGTCGTAGTCGCAGGCCAGCACGTGGTACCGCATTCCCACCTCCACCGGATCGAGATCCTGTGGGGCTTCTGTCCGGATTCGCGGCGGCCATGCTTCGCGGAGCGGTTCGGGCGTGTTTTCCCCGTTCCGGTTGCCGCCAATCCTCTGCGGGCCGATGGTGGCGGCTCTCACAGGTCCCGGCTCTCCCTGCTGTTCTGCGGGTTCGGGACGGTGCCTCAGGTCACACCCGTGAACCGGATTTCGCCGGATTATTCACGCCTCGCGGGTTTGTTGTCAGGCGCGTATCCCGAAGGTCGTGGTCCGACCTCGTCGGGGACCTGGTTCCGCAGCGGAACCGCCTCCGTGTGGGGGACACGGCGGAGGGGACGCCCACGAGCGTCCCGAGCGCGACCCCAGCGGACTCTCCCGCGCCTTTCTCTGTGGCGCACCCTCCCTTGTTCCCTTGCTTCCACGTCCTTTCGACGCGTCTCGGAGTATGCAGTTGTCTTTGACCACTCTGCGTCCCCGCATGTCCGCCGCCTCCGCCGCGCTTCGGTCGTCCGTCGTCCGGCAGCCGACAGCCGGCACCGCGCCCCGGGGCCGTTCCCGGCAGGCCGCGGCCCTTCTGGTCTTCGTGCTGAGCCTGCTGACCGCCACCAGTTCGCTGGCCACCGACCTGTACCTGCCGGCTTTCCCCGAGATCTCCGCTGACCTGGGGGCCACCGAGGCCCAGGTGCAGCTGACCCTGACCGCGATCATGGTGGGGCTGGCCGTGGGCCAGCTGGTGCTCGGCCCGCTCAGCGACCGCTGGGGGCGGCGTGTGCCGCTGCTGGTGGGCGCGGGCGTGTTCACTCTTTCCTCGCTGGCCAGTGCCGTGGTGCCCACGGTGGAGGCGCTGAGCGTGCTGCGGCTGCTGCAGGGTCTGTCCGGTGCGGCGGGCGCGGTGATCTCCCGCGCGGTGGTGCGCGACGTCTTCGACGGTGAGGACGGCGCCCGGTTCTTCTCCCGGCTGTCTCTGCTGACCGGTCTGGCTCCGATGCTCGCCCCGATGCTGGGCGGTCAGCTGCTGCTGTTCGGTTCGTGGCGGATGCTGTTCGGCGTGCTGGGCCTGGTGGGCCTGGTGGGCCTGGCGCTGGTGTACTTCGCGCTGCCCGAGACCCTGCCCCGGCGTGACGCCGGGCGTGCCGGGCGGCGCGGTTCGGTCCTGGGTGTCCTGCTGCGGCTGCACCTCGACCCGCGTTTCATGGGTCCGACCCTGGTGATGTCGTTGAGCTTCGCGATGACCTTCACCTACATCTCCGCGTTCTCCTTCGTCTCCGAAAGCGAGTTCGGTGCCACCCCGCAGCAGTTCAGCCTGATCTTCGGGATCAACTCGCTGGGCATGGTGCTGGGCAACCAGGCCAACACCATGCTGATCGGTCGGATGGACGGCCCCCGTCGGCTGCTGGCGGGTCTGCTGGGTGCCCTGGCCGCGGTCGCGGTCCTGGTCTACCTGGCCGTCTCCGGTCAGGCGGGGCTGGTCTCGGTGACCGCCGCGCTGTTCGTGATGATGTTCTTCACCGGTCTGATCTCACCCAACGCCACGACCCTGGCCATCGCCAGCCAGCCCTCCTCGGTGGCCGGAACCGGTTCTGCGCTGCTGGGCGCGTTGCAGTTCGCGATCGGCGGGGGTCTGGCCGCGACCAGCGGCATGGGTGAGGGCGGTGAGGCGAGCCTGCTGTCGATGTCCGTGGTGATGCTGCTGACCGCCGCCGCTGCCGGAGTGGTCTTCGTCGGCTGGGCGTTCCTCGCCCGTCGTGTTCCGGCGCCGCGTACCGCCTGAGTCCGCGTCACCGCGCCGCCGCCCGTCCGGGAGTCCCCGAGGTTCCCGGGCGGGCGTCGCCGTCTCCGCACAACGGGGCGTACCGCAATCAACCAGCATCGAGATGTTCATAGCGGGCAATCCTGGTTAGGGATAGGGCGCATGCCACCGGGGCTTCCACGCCCCCGTCCGGGGTCTTCCGGGCGGTCCGACTCCCGCCGCAACCGTGAGGAGTTGCCCATGATGCCAACCCGCACCCGCCAGTGGCTGGCGAACCGGATGAGTTCGCATCTGGACTGGCCCGCCTCCCGCGTCCGGGCTCTCAAGGGGGACACCACGATCAGCGTCGTCCTGCCGGCCAAGGACGAGCAGGAGACGGTGGGGTCGATCGTCACGACCATCCGGGAGTCCCTCGTGGAGGGGGTGCCGCTCGTCGACGAGGTCGTCGTCATCGACTCGCGTTCCACCGACAACACCGCGAAGGTGGCGGCACGCGCGGGAGCGGCCGTCTACGCCCAGGACGACATCCTGGCCGACCTGCCGGGCCTGTGGGGCAAGGGCGAGGCGCTGTGGAAGTCGCTGGCCGTGACCGGCGGGGACGTGGTGGTCTTCGTCGACTCCGACATCCGCAACTTCGGGGCGCACTTCGTCACCGGGCTGGTCGGTCCGCTGCTGGCCGATCCGGACCTGGCCTACGTCAAGGGCTGTTACAGCCGTCCGTTGCGCGAGGCGGACTCCTTCAGCCCGTTCGACGGCGGGCGGGTCACCGAGCTGCTGGCGCGTCCCCTGCTCAACATGTGCTGGCCTGAGCTGTCGGGGTTCGTGCAGCCGCTGGCCGGGGAGTACGCCGGGCGGCGCGAGGCTCTGGAGGCGGTGCCTTTCGTGTGCGGCTACGGCGTGGAGTTCGCGCTGCTGGTGGATCTCGCCGACCTGGTGGGGGTGGACCGCATGGCCCAGACCGACCTGGGCCGCCGGGAGCACTCCCACCAGTCCACCGCGGCCCTGGGGCGTATGGCCGGGCAGATCCTCGACACCGCGTGGTCCCGGATGCACCGGCACGGCATCGTCGCGCCGGAGCATCCTCCTTCCCGGGGGATCACCCAGTTCGTGCAGACCACCGACGGCTACGAGTCCCTGGACTGGGACGTCGAGGTCAGTGAGCGTCCGCCGATGCGTCAGGTGCTGGACGGGCGCGGCGTGCCCCGGCCCCGGCGGTACTGAGCGGGGCGGGGCCGCTCATCGGAACCAGTCGTTGCCCTGGGTGAAGCAGCGCACCAGGTAGTCCCGCAGGGACACCACCACGAGTCGGCGCTCGTCGGTCTCGTGGTCCCAGGAGATGATGCCGGGACCGTAGCCGGTGTGGACGTAGGCGAACTGGGGGCCCATGTCGCTGTCTCCGAAGAACAGCAGGTTGTCGAAGGGCGCGTACAGTTCCCGGTAGTCCGGTTCCGAGCGCATCGCGAGGTTGTCCTCGACGATGCGCTCGGCCGACCACACCACGGCGTCGCCGTACTCGTTCCACACCCCGTTGGTCTCCCGCAGCAGCTCCACCAGTTCCAGGGGGACGGGCAGGCCGAGTGCCTCCTCGATCCGCCAGAACAGGGCTTCCTTGGCCGGTTCGAGGAACTCCACCTCGGGGTACAGCTCACCGATCAGTAAACGCCACACGGTTGAATCATCACAGCTGTGCCCCTGTCACCGGAAATCGACGGGCGCACACCGGGTGGATCCGTTCCGGAAAGCCGCCTGTGGCGGCCGGTCGCGGCATCTCGGTTGCGGAGGCCGCGGGGGTTTCGTCTCCTCGGGCCGTGGCCTCTCCCCGCCCCGGGAGGCCGGCGGGGCGGGGTGTTCTTCCTTCGTCGTGCTACCCCGAGTCCCGGTGTCCGGGGCTGTTCAGGTCAGTGCGGGTTCGGCCACGCTGTCCGCCGGGGGGCGTTCGGTGATGGCGGTCTCCCTGGGGCAGGGCACGTACGCGCCGTCTGCGGTGTCGCTGCGCACGTACTGCACGAGTGTGGTGGTGACGCTGCCGGTCTCCACCAGACGGCCCGAGCGCAGCAGGCGGCTGCGGGCGGTGTGCTGGATCTGGGCTGCCATCACTCCCAGGTCCGGGGTGGTCTGGTGGGTGTGTTCGCGCACTCCCAGGTCCACCTGGGCGAGCGCGTCCAGCCCCACGGTCTCCAGCAGGTCGATGAGCAGTCCCAGTTCCACCCCGTAGTGGGACACGAACGGCAGGCGGCGCAGCACGTCGGCGCGGCCGGCGTACTCTCCGGCCAGTGGTTGCACGAATCCCGCCAGCTGCGGCCAGTACTGGTTGAGGAGGGGACGTGCCACCAGTTCGGTGACCCTTCCGCCGTCGTAGGTGCCGCCGGGGGCGCCGTTGAGCGGCCGGTCGTAGCAGGCCTTGGCGTAGACCACCTGTGGGTCGGTCAGCAGCGGGCCGAGCAGTCCGGTCACGTAGTCGGGGGTGAAGCTCAGCAGGTCGGCGTCGATGAAGACGAGGATGTCCCCGGTCGCCACGAACAGCGACTTCCACAGCGCCTCGCCCTTGCCCTCCCCGGGGGCCAGGTCGGGGCGGATCGCGTCCTGGTGGTAGACGGTCGCTCCCGCCCGTGCCGCCACCTCGGCGGTGTTGTCGCTGCTCCGCGAGTCGATGACCACGATCTCGTCCACCAGGGGGACCCGTTCGCACAGGGCGGTGCGGATACCGGACACGATCGTGCCGACGGTTGCGCTCTCGTTGCGGGCCGGAAGGACCACGGTGACCCGCTGCCCCTGTTTGTTGTCGGCAAGGACGCCGGCGTCCCAGTCCCGCGCGCGGCTGGTGCGCCGGTCGAGCCATGCCTCTACCTCTGGTAGCACGGTGCCTCCCCCTGGATCGGCTCTGTGACGCGGCGGGGACGCCGCGTCCGGCGATCCGTTATAGCGTCCGATTTTTTCCGGCGCGTCGCCACCGTGTGGCCGGCGGATGACGTCGCAGCGCACACGCTCGTCCACGCTCCGCCACTTTCTGCAGGACGCACCGTTTTCTTCACCGGTGTCACCGTGTCACGGGCGCCCGCTGCCCGCACACGCGGGGTCCGGGCTCGGGGCCCGTGACAGCACGGGGCCGGGCGCGGTCCTCGACCGCGCCCGGCCCGCTGGCCTCAGGTGTGGAGCCGTTACATGGTCTCTCCGGGGAACTCGGGGCGGTCTCCGGCAACCTTGCCCTGTCCCGGTCGGACCTCGCCGCGCCAGCCGCCCTCGGGGGGAGCGCCCCGCTTCTCGATGAACTCCTTGAAGCGTTTCAGGTCGCCCTTGACCCGTGTCTTGACCACGCCGAGTTTGTCGCCCAGTTTCTCCACCATCCCCTCGGGGGCGGTGTCCATCTGCAGTGTCACCCGGGTGTGCTGGGGGTCCAGCCGGTGGAAGGTCACCACGCCGGCGTGCGTGGTGCCGTCCACGCTCTTCCACGCCACCCGCTCGTCGGGGATCTGCTCGGTGATCACCGCGTCGAACTCGCGGCGCTGGCCTCCGATGGAGATCTCCCAGTGGGTGTGCGTGTCGTCGCGCTGCTCGATCCGTTCCACGCCTTCCATGAACTGCGGGAACGTCTCGAAGCGGGTCCACTGGTCGTAGGCGGCCTGGACCGGGACGTTGACCTCGACGGTTTCGATGACCTGCGACATGCTGCGACATCCTCCCTGGTCGGCAGTGTCGACCCGCGCCGCTGCGGTGGCGGCGCGGTCCGGGGCCGCCGCTACCCGGACCGTCGAAGTCCACACATCGGCTGCCGCGTCACCGTCCCCTGTCGAGGGGCGGGGGCTCGTACAGCGCCTCGATCTCCTCGGCGAACGCCCGCAGCACCGCGTCGCGGCGCAACCGCCCCGAGGGCAGCAGCAGTCCGCTGGCCTGGCTGAACTCCTCGGGAAGCACGTGGAAGGCGCGGATCGTCAGCTCCGGCGGTATCCCGTTGTTGACCTCCTCCACCGCGCGGCGGATCTCCGCGCCCACCTCCGGGGTCAACGCGATCTGCTCCACGGGGACGGACAGCGGCAGGTTGTTGACCAGCCGCCAGTACTCCAGCTGCTCTCGTTTGAGGGTGATCAGCGCGGTCGCGTAGGGGCGGCCCTCCCCCAGCACGATCACCTGGCTGATCAGCGGGTGTTCCAGCAGGCGTGTCTCCAGTGCCGCGTAGTCGGCCGTCACGGCCCGTGCGGGGGCCTCCACGACTTGTCCGACCACCGGGGGGAGTTCCGCCGAGCCGCGGGGGCGGAGGCTGTCGCGTCTGCCCCGCAGGCTCAGGTGGCCCTGCTCGTCCAGGTCTCCCAGCCAGCCTGTGGCCAGCCATCCGTCCGGCAGTACCTGTTCGCTGTCGCCCACCGCGTTGTGGTATCCGGTGAACACGCCGGGGCCGCGCACCAGCACCTCGCTGTCGTCGGCGATCTTCACCTCCGTGCCGTCGAGGGCGGGGCCCACCGTGCCAGGACGGCACTCGCCCGGGACGGTCAGTGTCACCAGGCCCCCGGTCTGCACCAGGCCGAAGCCCTCCAGCACGGAGATGCCCAGGCCTTCGTAGTAGTGGGCCATTCTCGGTTCCAGTCCGCCCTGCGGGCACAGCACCGCGCGGACCCGGCCGCCGAGCGCGTCCCGGACCCGGGCGAACGCCCAGTCGTAGATGGCGCGCGACATCCGCTGCCACGGCCGCCGCTTCTTCTGCCCCAGGTCCACCGCCAGCCGGGTGGCGGTCTCGAAGCCCTGGGCTCCGTCCCAGCCGCCCTGCTGCTGTGCCCGGGACCGCTCCACCTCGTAGACGCCGGTCAGGAACGCGGCGTCGGCCACCAGCAGTGTCGGTGCGAACTCCCGGACCTGGTGGGCGAAGCTCTGACCGGGTTGGGCGAAGGCGATCCGTACGCCTCCCAGGATGCCCGCCACCGCGGCGACGCAGCCGACGAATCCTGGTGTGCCCGGTCCCAGCAGCGTCACGGCTTCTCCGGGCGGCAGGTCCCGCAGCAGCGGGGAGAGCCGCTGCAGTGCCGCTGACGCCGCGGCCAGCAGGTTGCGGTGGGACAGCACCGCGCCTCGCACCCGCCGCCGCGCGGTGGTCGTGTAGTAGATCAGTGCCGTGTCCTGGGCGCTGCCCTCCTCGACGCGGAACCGCACCGCGGTGCCGTCCATGTAGGCGCCGGGTTTGGCGATCGCTTCCAGTCCGGCCCCGTCCAGGGTCCAGACCCGCCCCAGGTCCACCAGTTCGTGTTGCAGTGATGCCGCCACCCATGCCTGGCGTTGGTCGCGCAGCACGGCCACGGCCGGGCGGCTGTCCCGCAGCGCCCACCGCAGCAGTCCCGGTGAGCAGCGCGGCGGCAGCCACACCACCACTCCTCCTGCGGCCCACACCGCGAGTGCCAGCAGTGTCCGCTCGTAGCCGTCGGGGACCGCCACGAGCACCCGGTCGCCCCGCGAGACCCCCGCCGCGATCAGCCCCTTGGCCAGTTTGGTGACCGAGGTCAGGAATTCGGTGGCGCCCACGTCACGCCAGCCGTCCTCGACGGGGCGCTGCAGGACCGTGTCGTCGCCGTCACGCTGGGCGCACAGGTACACCAACTCGCCCAGCACCTCGGGGCGCGGCAGCGGTGAATCAGGGGTCCGTGACTGGCGCATGACTTTCCTACTCCTCACAGCAGGGCCGGAGAACCTCCCCCCGTTGTCCCCGGTCATCCGAACGTGTCCTACTGTGCACTGAATCGTTACCTTCGGGCAAGCTCACGGTGTGTCACAGCCAGCCACGCCGGCCCGCGATCGCGTCGATCCGGGCGTGCAGGTATCCGGCCCAGTCCTGGCGGGTGGCGGTGGCGTGGTCGAAGGAGAATCCGATGTAGGTGTCGGAGCGTTCGGTCAGCAGTCCCGACTTGCGGTCCAGTTCGAGCACCACGTCCGCGCCGTGCTCGTCGGTGGCGAACGACAGTTCCAGTTCGTTGAGTCCCCGGTAGCGGGACGGGGGGCGGAACTCGATCTCCTGGTAGAACGGCAGCCGTTGGCGGGTGCCGCGCAGGCGCCCCCGCTCGGTGTCGGTGTGGACGATCACGAATCCCAGGGAGACGAGCGCGTCCAGCACCGCCTGCTGGGACGGCAGCGGCGCCACCCGGACCGGGTCGAGGTCTCCGGGGTCGATCGCCCCGGCGATGCTCAGCCGGGTGTTGACGCCCAGCCGCATCGGGTGGAGCAGGGTGCCCCGGTACCAGTTGAGCGGGGCTTCGAACGGGACTCGCAGTTCGAAGGGGACGGTGTAGCGGGCTCCGGGGGCCAGGTGCAGTGCGCCGCCGAGCCGCTGCCGGGTGAACTCCATGTCCCGGGTGTACTCGTTGTCGCCCGCCTCGACCTCCACCCGGGTCTGCAGGCCCACGGTGAGTTCCTCGACCTGCTGGTCGACCGTGCCGCCCTGGATGTGCACCTGGCCGCGCAGCACACCGCCGGGGACGGCCACGGCGTCCTCCATGACCGTCTCCACTGAGGCCCCGCCGAAGCCGAGCCCGGCCAGCAGCCGCCGAAACGCCATCTTCGCCTCCCTGTCAAGGACACAAGGGGCGAAGAGTTTAGTCCTCGGTTCTTCTGCCGCTGCTCCTGCCCTCTGCTCCGCTCCGGGGCGCAACACGCCCCGTAGGGGGAAGGGGACGGACAGGGGGCCCGCCCGGGTCAGGCCGCTGGGCGCCGTCCCAGCCAGGCGGTCACCGTGAAGACCGCCAAGGCCAGCGCCCCCGTGGCCGCCATCACCCAGACCATGCTCGCCAGCGACGCCTCGCCCCCCGCGGCGATGCCGGCCACCGCGGCCAGGAGCCCGCCGAACACGAACCGCGACGACCCGTTCAGCGCCGAGGCGGTTCCCGCCACGGACGGCGGCTGCGACGACAGCGCCAGCGTGGTCGCGCTGGGGAAGACCACCCCCATGCCGAACATCATGGCGGCCAGGGCCGCCGCCATCGTGAGCAGCCCGGCCGTGTCCGTGAACTGCATGACGACCATCGACGCCACGGAGCCCACCCCCAGCAGCAGTCCCAGGAGCAGCCGCCGCGCGGTGTCGATCCGCCCGATCAGCAGGCCGCTCAACTGCGTGCCCGCCATCAGCCCCACCGCGTTGAGCCCGAACAGCAGGGCGAACGTCTGGGGCGAGGCGCCCAGTTCGTTCTGCGACACGAAGGAGAAGGAGGAGATGTAGGTGAACATCATCCCGAAGTTGAGGCTCAGCACCAGCGTGGGGCCGAGGAACCGCACATCGCGCAGCAGGCGGCCCACCGTGGCCGACAGTGCTCGGGGGCGCAGCGGCCGACGGTCGCCCCTCGGCAGGGTCTCGGGCAGGAAGAACAGCACCGCCAGGAATCCCAGCCCGTTGACCACGGCCAGCAGGGCGAAACTCAGCGGCCAGGGCCCCACCAGCAGCAGTTGGCCGCCCAACAGCGGTCCCAGGATCGGCGCCATGCCCGACACCAGCATCAACCGGGAGAAGAACCGCGCCGCCTCGTCCCCCTCGTACAGGTCGCGCACCACCGCGAGCGAGACGACCGCTCCCGCGGCCCCGGCCAGCCCCTGCACGAACCGGATCGCGACGAGGGCCTCCACCGATCCGGCGAACATGCACAGCAGTGACGTCGCCATGAACAGCGCGGTGCCCGCCAGCAGCGGTCCGCGCCGCCCCCACGCGTCGCTCATCGGTCCCACCGCCAGCTGTCCCACGGCCAGTCCCAGCAGGGACGAGGTCAGCGTCAGCTGGACCCGCGCCTCGGTGGTGCCCAGGTCCTCGGCGATCGCCGGGAACGCCGGCAGGTACAGGTCGGTGGCCAGGGGGCCCGCGGCGGCCAGCACTCCCAGCACCACCGCCAGCAGCAGGGTGGAGCGCTGTCGCGGGCCGGTCGTGGTCGACGGGACCGGTGAGGGGTTGGCCTCGCTGTGCGCCACTGCACTCCTTCGTAAAACAGGGGATGACCCGACAACAGGGGGCGGGTGGGACGCCAACCGCTGCCAACACACCGCCCGACGTAAAAAATCCGCAAAATCTCGTCGGATGATGTGATCTCCGTTACGTTGGCCGGCTCCGTCCCCGTCACCTGCCCGGTCGCCCGCCGCAGCGCGCGCACTAGGATCGGTCCGTGCTCCCGGAAATCACCCTCACCCGCTACGTCACGCCCCTGCGGGAGGGCGGCTCCCTTCCCGCCGTCGTCGAAGCCGACGACCTGGGGACCTACGTCATCAAGTTCGTCGGGGCGGGCCAGGGCCGCAAGTCCCTCATCGCCGAGGTCGTCTCCGGGGAACTGGCCCGCCGTCTCGGCCTGCCCGTCCCCGACCTCGCGCTCATCCACCTCGACCCGCTCGTCGCCCGCGCCGAACCCGACCCCGAGATCCAGGAACTGCTGCGGGCCAGCGCCGGACTCAACCTCGCCATGGACTACCTGCCGGGCTCCATCGGCTACGACCCTGCGGTGCACTCCCTCGACCCGGACCTGGCCGGACGCGTCGTGTGGTTCGACGCCTTCACCAGCAACGTCGACCGCACCTGGCGCAACCCCAACCTGCTGTTGTGGCACGGCCGCCCCTACCTCATCGACCACGGGGCCAGCCTGATCTTCCACCACAACTGGCCGGGCGCCGACAACGCGGCCCGGCGCCCCTACGACGCCGCCGACCACGTGCTGGCCACCGCCCGCCCCGACCTGGCCGCCGCCGACGCCGCACTCGCCCCCCGCATCACCCGCGCGCTCCTCACCGAGGTCACCGCGCTCGTCCCCGACCAGTGGCTCGCCGACGAACCCGGCTTCGCCACCCCCGACGAGGTACGCGCGGCCTACGTCCGCCACCTGCTGGCCCGTGCCGCCGACCGTTCCTGGCTCCCGGAGAGCGTCCGATGACCCGCGTCCCCTACGAGTACGCGCTGCTGCGTGTCGTTCCCGACCTGCGCCGCGGCGAGACCTTCAACGCCGGAGTGGTCCTGTACTGCCAGTCCCGCGATTTCCTGGCCGCGCACGTCCACCTCGACGTGGACCGCCTGCACGCACTGGACCCCGGCGCCGACGCCGAGGCGGTGCGGTCCGCGCTGCGCGCCGTGGAGGCCGTGTGCGCGGCCGCTCCGGGGGCGGGTCCGGCCGCGGCCGAGGACGTCGGCCGCCGGTTCCGGTGGCTCACCGCCCCCCGCAGCACCGTCGTGCAGCCCGGCCCCGTGCACACCGGGCTCACCCTCGATCCGGCGGCCGAGGCCCGACGCCTGCTCGACCTGCTGGTGCGCTGAGCCGGGGCGCGGGTCAGTCGCAGGGGCAACAGCAGCAGTGGCTGCAGCAGTCCCCGCAGCAGTCCCCGCTGGGCCGGCAGCAGCCGGGATCGCAGCAGTCGCCGCACGACGCGCAGCACGCCTCGCGGGGGCGGCCCTTCCACGGGCCGGGGTAGGGGTCGCGGCAGCACACCTGTCCGGTGCAGGTCATGAACAGCGCCACCGCGCAGCCCGCCCAGAACCCCCGGCGCCGCGGCGGGTGCTCGGCCTCGGGCACGGTGCAGCACCACTGGCCCTGGTCGACGCGGGGCCGCCGGGGCCGCACGGTCTTTCGCGCCGGGTCGTCGCCGTGCTCGCCGGGGTGGGTGTCCGCCCGGGAGGTGCCGGGGCGGTGCGACGGCCCGGCGGCGTGTCCGGCCGCGGCGAAGCTCCGCCGCACCGCGCGGTCCAGTTCGTGCACCAGCAGGGCGTGGACCAGGCGGCCGTCGACGAACTCGGCCTCGGCCAGGGCCAGTCGCACGCCCAGCACCGCGTCGTCGCACAGCTGCCGTACCCGGGCGGGGTCGGTGCCGGTGGCGGTGATCGGGTTCCACGCGCCCGCGGCGCGGTCGGCCTCCTGGTCCTCCACCGCGTCCAGCAGGTGCGCCACCCGGCCGAACAGCCGTCCCGCCTCACGCAGCGCCGCCTCGTTGCCGGGTCTGCCGGCCAGCAGCGCGGTGTGCGCGAACGCCGCGGCGGTGGCCTCTTCGGTGGGTGCGGTGGCCGCCAGCAGGTCGTCGCCGGGGCCCAGGTCCGCCTCGACCTCGGTCTGCCGTTCGGCCGCGGCCAGCAGGGCGCCCGCGTCGAATCCCAGCTGCTGTCCCGCCTGCCGGGCCTGCCGGGCCCAGCGTGTGGAGACCGTCCGCGCCACGGCGCGCACCGGGGCGTGTCCGTACACGCCGTCGCCGTCGGCGACGTGGTCGGTGACCTTGGCGGCGGCCAGCAGCAGCGATACCGACGCGGCCAGGTGCGCCCCCGTGCCGTGGGCGACCTCGGCGCGGTGCATGCCCCGTAGCGGGCACGGCCCGGCCGTACGCGTGCCGCCCGGGCCGGTCTGGGCGGCCACCAGGGCTGAGACCACCAGGCCGTCGTAGTTGGTGGCCACCCGCGCCGTCTGCCCGTGCCCGTCACGCAACGCCAGGCACAGCCCGCACAGGTGGGACAGCCACTGCACCGCCAGGTCGCCGGGGAGGGAATGCCGGCACGGCCGCAGGATTCCGAACACTCGAACCGTCGCTTTCGTCCGATCGGGGGTGGCGTGCACCTATGACCCGGTTCCGTGCCGTCCGGTTCCCTGTCGGACGGTGCTCCGCGCCGGGCCGTCCCCGCGGCGGAGACCGTGCGGGCCGGGGCGTACCGTTGTCGTCCCCGCCCGACATACTGGGTGCCGCACGAGGCGATGACGGACGAGGGAGGTGGGCCGTGCTGGTGGCGCACGCGGTCTGGGCCGGCGGCGCGCTCACCCTGTGGGCGGAGGACTCGACCGGCCGGGCCGTCACCGCCTCGCGTGCCGCCGTGCCGCCGCACCCCTACGCGGCCGACGCCGCGACCCTGCGCGGTGCCCTGGCCGCGGCCCTGGGTCCCTCCGCCGCGGTCGAGCCGACCCGTCTGATGCTGCACCTGCCCGGTTCCGCCCGGCACCCGCTGCCCTCCCCCGCGCTGCCGCCGCCCGCCGGCAGTCCCGTCGTCTCCTCCCCCGCGCTGCGCCGCTGGTGTCTGGACGCCCTGGCGGTGCGCGCGGGCGCGGCCGGCCTGCTGTCCGCGCTGCGCGACGGCCGCGGCCGCCCCGGACCGGTGGTCGGCGCGGCACTGGCCCACCTGTTCGCGGTGCACGCCTTCGCCGAAGACCTCGTCGACCGCGCCCGGCTGGCCCCGCTCGCCGTCGGCGCGGAGCCGTGCCTGCGCTGGCGGCCCCTGCTGACCGGCGCCGACGCCGCCCACTTCGCCGACCTGTGCGCCGCTCTGCCGCCGCCCGCGTACGCCCACCACGCCCCCGACACTCCCCCCGACGCCAGTACGCAGGTCCACGCGGTGCTGGGGGCGCTCGTCGACGAGGTCGCGCGTGCCCGGCTCGGCTCCGCGCCGCCGGGCGCCGCCCCGTGGACGGCCGCGCTCGCCGGGGTGGACGCGCGCGCTCCCCGTCTCGACCCGGCGCTCCCCGGTCGGCTGCGTGAGGGGTTCGACACCGCCCAGCGTCCCTCCCGTCCCCGGCTGTTGCTGCGTCTGGCCGAACCCGACGCCGAGGCCGGTGCGGACGACTGGCGTCTGGAGCTGTGGGTGCAGTCCGCGTTCGACCCCAGCCTGCGGCTGCCGCTGCGGGACCTGTGGCGGGGTGAGGGCGGCGCCTGGCTGGGGCCCGAGGCCGAGACGGCCGCGCTGCGCGGGCTCGCGCGCGCCGCACGCGTCTTCCCTGCGCTGGACCGGGCTGTGGGGTCGCTGGCTCCTGACACCGTGCCGCTGTCCCTGCGTGAGGCGCACGCCTTCATCCGCGACGCCGCGCCCCGCCTGGACGCGGCCGGGATCACCGTGCTGCTGCCCGCGTGGAGCACGCACCCCGCGCTCGCCCTGACCCTGGCCGTGCGCGACCGGGCCCCGGCCCGGCGCGGCGGTCTGGGCGCCGACGATCTGGTCGACTTCTCCCTGGAGGCCGCGCTCGGCGGCCAGCGGGTCGACCTGGACGAGCTGGCCGAACTGGCGCGTCTCAAACAGCCTCTGGTGCGGCTGCGGGGCCGGTGGACGCTGGTGGACCCGGCGGCGCTGCGCCAGACCCTGGAACTGCTGCGCCGCCGGGGTCGGGGCCGGATGCGCCGCTCCCGCGCCCTGGCGTTGGCGTTGGGGTCCGCCCCCGACCTGCCCGCGCCGGTCGGGTCGGTGCACGCCGACGGCGCGTTGGGCGCGCTGTTGGACGGCGACTGCGAACACCGCCTGACCCCGCTGGACGCCCCGCCCGGCTTCCACGGGCAGCTCCGCCCCTACCAGCGGCGCGGCGCGGCCTGGCTGCGTTTCCTCAGCGACCTCGGGTTGGGGGCGATCCTCGCCGACGACATGGGGCTGGGCAAGACCGTGCAGTTGCTGGCGCTGCTCGCCGACGAGCGTGCCCGCGGCGTGTCGGGGCCGACCCTGCTGGTCTGTCCCGTCTCCCTGACCGGCAACTGGCTGCGGGAGGCCGCCCACTTCACCCCCGGTCTGCGGGTGCGGCTGCACCACGGCCCCGACCGGGTGCACGGCAACGCCCTGGCCCGTCTGCTGGGGGAGACCGACCTGCTGGTGACCACCTACGGGGTGGTCTCCCGCGACGCCGAGGAGTTGGCCGCCATGCCGTGGCGGCGGGTGGTCTGCGACGAGGCGCAGGCGATCAAGAACAGTCGGACCCGGCAGGCCCGGGCGGTGCGCGGCCTGCGCGCCGACACCCGCATCGCGCTGACCGGTACTCCCGTCGAGAACAACCTGGGCGAACTGTGGTCGATCATGGAGTTCGCCAATCCCGGCCTGCTGGGTCCGGCCGCCGGGTTCGAGCGTGCCTTCGCCGCCGCGGCGCGGGACGACGGGGGGCGGGCCGCGGCCCTGCTGCGCCGCCGCACCGGACCGTTCCTGCTGCGCCGCCTCAAAACTGACCGTGCGATCATCTCCGACCTGCCCGACAAGCAGGAGATGCGCACGTGGTGCACGCTCACCCCGGAGCAGGCGTCGCTGTACCGGGCGGCGGTGGACGAGTTGACCGAGCGGCTCGACGACGCCGACGGTGTGCGGCGCAAGGGCCTGGTGTTGGCCACGCTGTCGAAGCTGAAGCAGATCTGCAACCATCCCGCGCAGTTCCTCGGTGACGGCTCGCCGCTGGCGGGCCGTTCCGGCAAGCTGGAGCGGTTGGAGCACCTGCTGGGCGAGGTGCTGGCCGTGGGCGACAAGGCGCTGTGCTTCACCCAGTACACCGCGTTCGGGGACCGGCTCGCCCCCTATCTCGCCGAGACGCTGGGGTGCGAGGTGCTGTGGCTGCACGGCGGCACGCCGCGTCCCCGCCGGGAGGAGATGACCCGCCGTTTCCAGGAGTCGGCGGAGCCGATGGTGTTCCTGCTGTCGTTGAAGGCCGCGGGCACCGGGCTGAACCTCACCGCCGCCAACCACGTGGTGCACGTGGACCGGTGGTGGAACCCGGCCGTGGAGAACCAGGCCACCGACCGTGCGTTCCGTATCGGGCAGCGCCGTGACGTGCAGGTCCGCAAACTGGTGTGTGTGGGCACGGTGGAGGAGCGGGTGGACGAGCTGATCGAACGGAAGAAGGCGCTGGCCGAGAGCGTGGTGGGCAGCGGGGAGGAGTGGCTGACCGAGTTGTCCACCGCCGAGCTGCGCGAGGTGGTGCGGCTGTCCGCCGAGGCGGTGGTCGGGTGAGTCCGCCGGGGCGCTGGTCGCGTCTGCTGTCCGCGGCGTTGGAGCTGCCCGGTGACGGGCCGCCGTCGTGTGGTGCCGTGCTGGACCTGCGCGTCACTTCGGGCGAGGTGCTCGCCCGGGTCGGTGCGTCCCGGGAGGGGGCGCACCGGGTGAGTCTGATCCTGCCCGTGTTGGACGCCGCGCAGTGGGACACGGTGGCGGCGGCGCTGGGCAGCCAGCCGCTGTTCCGTGCCCACCTGCTCGCCGGCCGTCTTCCGGTGGAGGTGGCGCGGGTCTTCGAGGTGCTGGGGCTGGGGTTGCTGCCGCGGGGGCGGGCGGAGTTGGTGGCGACCTGCTCGTGCCCGGAGTGGCGCGAGGTGTGCGGGCACGTCTCGGCGGTGCTGGAGGCCCTGGCCCGGCGGGTGGACGCCGACCCGTTCGTCCTGGTGGCCTGGCGGGGGCTGGACCGCGGCGCGCTGCTGGCCGCGGTTCGCGCCCACAGCCGCGCGGGACGGGAGGAGGCGGGGGACGGCGGTGATGCGGTGCCGCCGGTGCGGGTGGCGGCCCGTCCCCTGCCCGCCGACCCCGCGGAGTTCTGGTGTGCTCCCGCGCTGCCCGCACCGCCCGGCGGCGGCGCTGCGGCGCCGCCGGGGGTCCTCGACGGTCCGCTGGCTCCGCTCTATGCGCGGCTGCTCCGCCGCTCCCGGTGAGCCCGCCCCGCTTCCCGCCGGCGCCGCCGGGGGTCCTCGACGGTCCGCTGGCTCCGCTCTATGCGCGGCTGCTCCGCCGCTCCCGGTGAGCCCGCCCCGCTTCCCGCCGGCGGCGTCGGGGGGTCCTCGGTCGTGCCGGGCGCCGTGCGGCTTGGGGGCGGCGTCGGGGGTGCGGGTATCCTCCACGCGGCGCCGTGTGCGCGTGCCGCGGCTTCGCACCGACGGCACGGAGGGAGGGCGGCGTCCCGAGGAGCCCGCCACGATCGAGGGGAACGCCATCCATGACCTCGTGGACCGCACGAGCCGCACACCGGGCCTGGCTGGACGCCGAGGCCCGTCGCCTGTTGGACTTCGTTTCCGCCGCCGCGCACCCCGCGCACGGTTTCGCCTGGCTGGACGCTGCCGGCGCACCGGTGGCCGAGCAGGGGGTCCGGACCTGGATCACCTGCCGGGTGACGCATGTGGCCGCCCTGGCGCACCTGGAGGGCGTGCCCGGGGCGGGGGTGCTCGCCGACCACGGGCTGCGGGCGTTGGCGGGGCCGCTGCGCGATCCCGACCACGACGGCTGGTTCGCCGCGTTGGACGCGCACGGCCGTCCCGTCGAGCCCCGCAAGGAGGCCTACCAGCACGCGTTCGTGCTGCTGGCCGCTTCCAGCGCGGCTCTGGCCGGTCGTCCGGGGGCGCGGGAGCTGCTGGACGCCGCCGCCGACGTGGTGGAGCGGCGTTTCTGGGACGAGGCGGCGGGCCGCTGCCGGGAGAGTTGGGCGCCGGACTGGAGTGCGGACGAGCCCTACCGGGGCGCCAACAGCAACATGCACCTGGTGGAGGCGTTCCTGGCGGTCTTCGACGCCACCGGGGAGCGGGTGTGGGCCGAGCGGGCGCTGCGCATGGCCCGTTTCTTCGTGCACGAGGTGGCCGCGGCACGTGACTGGAGGCTGCCCGAGCACTTCGACGCCGACTGGCGGGTCCTGGCCGACTACAACACCGACGACCGCGCCCACCCGTTCCGCCCCTACGGTGTGACGGTCGGTCACGTGCTGGAGTGGGCGCGTCTGCTGGTGCACCTGGAGGCGGCGCTGCCGGAGGCTCCGGCGTGGCTGCTGGCCGACGCCGAGGCGATGTTCGCCGCGGCGGTGGAGCGCGGCTGGTCGGTGGACGGCTCCGCGGGCTTCGTCTACACCCTGGACTACGACGACACGCCCGTGGTGCGCGCCCGCATGCACTGGGTGGTGGCCGAGGCGGTCTCGGCCGCGGCCGTGCTGGGGCGGCGCACCGGGGACGGCCGCTACGAGCGCTGGTACCGGACGTGGTGGGACCACGCCGCCGCGTATTTCGTGGACACCGTGCGCGGCAGCTGGCACCACGAGCTGGATCCGGAGCTCACTCCTCCGGTGGGCGGCACCTGGAGTGGCAAACCGGACGTGTACCACGCCTACCAGGCGACCCGGCTGCCGCTGCTGCCGGTCGCGCCCAGTCTGGCGGGGGCGTTGGCGGCGCGGGGCTGAGCGGCCGCGGCTTCTGCGTGGAACGCGGGCGGGGCCGCCCGGTCGTCCCGGGCGGCCCCGCCGAAGTTCGGTGTCTAGAGAGCGCGGACGTTCTCGGCCTGCGGGCCCTTGGGGCCCTCAGTGACGTCGAACTCGACGCGCTGGTTCTCCTCAAGGTTGCGGAATCCGCGTCCCTCGATGTTGCTGTAGTGCACGAAGACGTCAGGCCCACCGGCGTCCTGGCTGATGAAGCCGTAGCCCTTCTCGCCGTTGAACCACTTGACGGTCCCCTGGATCATGCGATCTTCCTTCTGTGAATCCGAATTCCAGGCCCGCGCTCCGCGGGTCTGCGGGTGCTGCGGAACCTTCTTCGGAAAGAAAAACGCCCGCCGGTCAACAACTCCGCGGGCGATCGCGAACGATCAGGAGAAATCAACACTGCAACCTGTGTGCCACGCTACCACACGCGTCGCGCCGCGGTGGCGGACCGACCGGATCCGCGTTTTCATCTTGGGGTTTTCGTTCTTCTCCCGGGTCGTGGTGCTGGGGGAGAATGGGGGCGCGGCCCGGGTCCGCCCCGGGCCGCGAGTGGACGATCTGAGACGGAAAAGAGCCCGACCATGTCACGCGCCCCGCAGGAGGACCCCCGTCAGGACACGCCCGCGATCGGCGCTCCGGGCCGTTCGGCCGCGGGCCTTCCCGCCGTCGTCAACAGTCTGCGGGTGGTCGGCCGCCAGGCCGGTGCCGCCCGCGGGCTGGCGACGCTGCGCGACGTCAACCAGAAGGAGGGCTTCGACTGTCCGGGGTGCGCCTGGCCCGAGGGGGAGCGCCGCCACACCGCGGAGTTCTGTGAGAACGGTGCCAAGGCCGTGGCCGAGGAGGCCACGCGCCGTGCTGTCACCCCGGAGTTCTTCGCCCGCCACTCCGTCGCCGACCTGGCTGCCCGTTCCGGTTACTGGCTGGGCCAGCAGGGGCGGCTGACCCACCCCGTCTTCCTGGACGAGGGGGCCACCCACTACGTGCCGGTGTCCTGGGAGCGCGCCTTCGACCTGGTCGCCGAGGAGCTCGCCGCGCTGGACTCCCCGGACGGGGCGGTGTTCTACACGTCCGGCCGCACCAGCAACGAAGCGGCGTTCCTCTACCAGTTGTTCGCCCGCAGGTTCGGCACCAACAACCTGCCCGACTGCTCCAACATGTGCCACGAGTCCTCCGGGGCGGCGCTCACCGAGACGCTCGGCGTGGGCAAGGGCAGCGTGCTGCTGGAGGACCTGTACCGGGCCGACCTGATCATCGTGGCCGGGCAGAATCCGGGCACCAACCACCCGCGGATGCTCACCGCCCTGGAGCGGGCCAAACGCGGCGGCGCCCGCATCATCACGGTCAATCCGCTGCCCGAGGCGGGGCTGCTGCGGTTCCGGAACCCGCAGACGCCGCGCGGCCTGGTCGGGGGCGGTACCCGGCTCACCGACCTGTTCCTGCAGATCCGCCTGGGCGGGGACCTCGCGCTGTTCCGCGCCTGGAACCGGATGCTGCTGGAGGCGGACCGGCTCTCCCCCGGTTCGGTGCTGGACCGTGACTTCATCGCCGAGCACACCCACGGTTTCGACGCCTTCGCCGAGGAGTTGTGCTCCGGTGACGACGACGCGTTCTGGGCGGACGTGGCCGCCGCCACCGGCCTGCCGCGCGACCGGATCGACGAGGCCCTGGCCATGATCCTGGCCAGCGAGCGGATCGTGGTGTGCTGGGCGATGGGGCTGACCCAGCACAGGCACTCGGTGCCCACCATCCGCGAGATCGTCAACTTCCTGCTGCTGCGCGGCAACGTGGGCCGCCCCGGCGCGGGCGTGTGCCCGGTGCGCGGGCACAGCAACGTGCAGGGCGACCGCACGATGGGCATCGTCGAACGGCCGGACGCGGCGTTCCTCGACGCGTTGGGCGCGGAGTTCGGCTTCGAACCGCCGCGCGAGCCCGGCCACGACACGGTCGACGCGATCCGCGCGATGCGTGACGGCCGGGTGGGGGTGTTCTTCGCGATGGGCGGCAACTTCGTGTCCGCCTCCCCCGACACCCTGGTCACCGAGGACGCCATGCGGCGGTGCCGCCTGACGGTGCACGTGTCCACCAAGCTGAACCGGTCCCACGTGGTCACCGGTGCCCGCGCGCTCATCCTGCCGGCGTTGGGCCGCACCGACCGCGACCTGTCCGGCGGTGTGGAGCAGTTCGTCACGGTGGAGGACTCGATGGGGATGGTGCACGCCTCGCGCGGGTCGGTGCGGCCGCTGTCGGACCAGATGCGTTCGGAGGTGGCGATCGTGGCGGGTCTGGCGCGGCGGGTGCTGGGCGGGGACGACCCGGTGCCGTGGGAGGAGTTCGCCCGCGACTACGACCTCGTCCGCGACCGCATCGAGCGGGTCGTCCCGGGATTCGACGACTTCAACGCGCGGGTGCGGCGTCCCGGCGGGTTCACGCTGCCGCACGCGCCCCGCGACGACCGCCGCTTCCCCACCGCCACCGGCCGGGCGAACTTCACGGTCAACCCGATGGCCGTGCCCGAGGTGCCGGAGGGGCGGCTGCTGTTGCAGACGCTGCGTTCCCACGACCAGTACAACACGACGGTCTACGGTCTGGACGACCGGTACCGGGGGGTGCGCGGCGGACGGCGGGTGGTGCTGGTCAACCCCGACGACGCCGCGCGGCTGGGGTTGGCCGACGGCTCCTACACCGACATCGTCAGCGAGTGGCCCGACGGGGTGGAGCGGCGCGCCGCCCACTATCTGGTGGTGCACTATCCGACGGTGCCGGGGTGTGCTGCCGCCTACTACCCGGAGACCAACGTGCTGGTGCCGTTGGACTCCACCGCCGAGGTGTCCAACACGCCCACGTCGAAGTCGGTGGTGGTGCGGTTCGAACCGGACAGCGGCCCGCCCGCGCGGGTCTGAGCCGGGGCGGGCGGGGTTTTCCGCGGGCGTTGCCGGGTTCGAAGCGCGGCCTGCTGGGTAATCGCGAGGACGGGTGCCGCCGCATCGGTGCCGCGGGCGGCCGGATGCGGCCACCGGGCGTTTCCGGTGCGGTGCCCGTGTCACACCGGCCGGGGCGCCGCCGACGCCCGCCGCTCCACCAGGGGGGACAACGATGCCCATGACCGCTCCGCCGCCGTTTCGCCGCGGTGTCCCCGCGGCGGGGGCTGTCGCGCCGGTCGGTGTTTCCGGTGCCGCCGGGGTGCCGCGGGCCGTGGCCCGCGGCCGTGCCGCGCCCGTCCGCCCCGTCGACGCACCGCCGTGGACGCCGCCGGCCGTGTGAGGCGGCACGCGGTGGCCTCCTGATCAGGCCCTTCCCGGTGGATCTGCTCTGAACTGGGAAGTTCCCTTGGAAGCGGCGTGCTCGGCGATCGACGTCAGCGAGGTGAGGCATGGACAGCGACAGCACCTTCGAGGGGACCTCCTACGGTCCGGTCCCCGGCGGGAGCATGGCCTCGGCCACGGTCGACGTGCGCGGCACCGTGCTGGCGTGGAGCTGGGGGGCCCAGTGGCTGTTCGGTTACTCCCCTGCCGAGGCCGTGGGCCGTCCGATGGCCGAGGTGTTCGGTCTGGAGGAGTCCGCGCCGATCGACTTCGCCTCCTATCCGGCGGCGTGGGTCGGTGAGGTGTCGGCCCGCGACCACAACGGTGCGCCGCTGCCGCTGCAGTTGTACGCCCAGCCGCTCCACGACGCGCGGGGGCTCACCCAGTGGCATCTGGTCGTCCTCGGCCGGGTCGGTCCCCGCAAGCCGGGCCCTCCCGTGGGGGAGGTCGAACTCGCGCTGCTGCGGGAGTGGACCCTGGCCCAGTCGGCGCTGCCGGTGACGATCTTCGACCACAAGGGGAGGGTCGTGGAGATCAACCAGGCCATGGCCCGGCTCTCGGGCATCACCACCAAGCACGCGGTCGGGCTGCGGCCGCGGGAGCTCGCCCCGCTGCCCGTCTTCGCCGAACTCGACCGGCTGTTGGACCAGGCGCTGAACACCGGGAGGCTGGTGCGTCACGACCTCCACGGCCGGGTGGGCGAGGAGACCCAGGAACGCGTCTGGACGGTGTTCTTCTCCCCGCTCAGGGATGACGACGGGCAGGTGCACGGTGCGTCCTGCACGGTGTTCGACAACTCCGAGCAGCACTGGGCGCGCCGCCGTCTGGCCGTGCTCGACGACGCCAGCACCCGTATCGGCACCACCCTGGGGGTGAACCGCACCGCCGAGGAGGCGGCGGAGGTGCTGGTCCCCCTGTTCGCCGATTCGGTCATCGTGACACTTTTGGAGCCGGTCTACCGGGGCGCGGAGCCGACGTTCGCGCCGCTGCCCGATCCGGTCCCGTTGCGTTGTCTGGCCCGCCACTCGGCCCTGGGCGGGTGGGGCGAGGGGGTTCCCGAACCGGGTGCGCTGCTGCACTACCCGTTGGACTCTCCGGCGGGTGTCTGCCTGTCCGAGCGGCGTCCCCTGCGGTACCGGATCGACGACTCCTCCCTCGTCGAGTGGTTGGAGCAGTCGCCCGTCTTCGCGGAGGCCCTGCACGCCTACGGGGTGCGTTCGCTGATGCTGATTCCGCTGCTGGTGGGCGGCCGCCCCTTCGGGCTGGTGCTGCTGCTGCGGCACCGGCGCACCGCGCCGTTCACCGAGGACGACCTGTTGCTGGCCCAGGACGTCTCCACCAAGGCCGCGATGCGTATCGACAACGCGCGCCGCTACGCGCGGGAGCGCGACACCGCGTTGACGTTGCAGCGCAGCCTGCTGCCGCAGCGGCTGCCGCACAACTCCGCGGTGGAGGTCGCCACCCGCTACCTGCCCGCGGGTTTCCGGTTCGGTGTGGGCGGCGACTGGTACGACGTGATCCAGTTGTCGGGGGCGCGTGTCGCCCTGGTGGTGGGGGACGTCACCGGGCACGGTCTGCACGCCTCGGCCACGATGGGGCGGCTGCGCACGGCCGTGCGTGCCCTGTCGGACGTGGATCTGGCCCCGGATGAACTGCTCACCTACCTGGACGACCTGGTGGTGCACCTCAATGCCGAGGAGGAGGCCCAACCCGTTCCCGACTCCGTGGAGGAGGCGGGCCTCGACCTGATGTCCGAGATCGGCGCCACCTGCCTGTACGCGATCTACGACCCGGTGTCGCGCCGCTGTGTGGTGTCGCGGGCCGGGCATCCGCCGCCCGCCGTGGTCGGCCCGGACGGGTCGGTGGAGTTCGCGGAGGTGCCTGCGGGTCCGCCTCTGGGGGTGGGCAGGGTGCCGTTCGAGTCGGTGGAGTTCGAGGTGCCCCCGGACAGCCTGCTGGTGCTCTACACCGACGGCCTGGTGGAGTCGCGCAACCGGAGCCTGGAGCAGGGGCTCGACCTGTTGCGGGAGGTGTTGGCGGAGCCTGAGCGGTTGTTGGAGGCCGTGTGCGACTCGGTGGTGCGCGCCCTGCTTCCGGCGGGCGCCACCGACGACGCGGCGCTGCTGGTGGCCCGCACCCGCGGCCTGGACTCCCACAAGGTGGCCACCCGGGATCTGCCCGCCGATCCCGCGGTGGTCGGCGAGGTCCGTTCCTGGGCCACGCAGCGGCTCGCCGACTGGGGGTTGGAGGAGATGGCGTTCACCACCGAACTGGTCGTCAGTGAGCTGGTCACCAACGCCATCCGCTACGCCAGCGCTCCGATCCAGCTGCGGTTGATCCAGAACGGGACGCTGATCTGCGAGGTGTCCGACGCCAGCAACACCGCGCCGCACCTGCGCCGGGCGCGCACCTTCGACGAGGGGGGGCGCGGCCTGTTCCTGGTCGCCCAGCTCAGCCACCGCTGGGGGACGAGGCACCGCAGCAACGGCAAGACCATCTGGGCGGAGCAGGTGCTGCCCGACCGGCAGCCCGTCGCGGTGTGAGGCCGGGGCGGTTCAGTCCAGGGCGGTGCGGGCCGCCTCCCGCAGGGTGGCGACCATCGCGGACACCGGGCTGTGCAGGCGCGGCCGGTGCACCAGGAAGATCTGCCGGGCCAGGTCGGTGCCGTGCAGCCGGTGGGCGTTCCAGTCTTTTTCGACGTGGGAGCGGAGGATGGTGGCGGGGACCAGTCCCACGCCCACGCCTGCGCGGATCAGGGCGAGGGTCACCTCGTAGTCGCGGGTCTCGTAGGTGACGGTCACGTCCACTCCGGCCGCGGCGGCGGCGGTTTCCAGCGCGATGCGGTTGTGGATGCCGGGCGCCCCGCAGATCCACTCTTCTTCGGCGAGGTCGGCCAGGGTGATGCGGGAGCGTTCGGTGGCGGGGTGGCCGTCGGGCAGGACCAGCAGCAGCGGGTCGGTGAGCAGCGGTTCGCGGTGCAGTCCGGGGGCGGGCGGCAGTTCGGTTCCGGGGTAGCGGTGGGTGATGAGCAGGTCGAGGTCTCCGGAGGTGACCAGGCCGTAGCCGTCGGGGGGTTCCACGTCGCTGAGGGCCAGCCGCACGTGCGGGTGGGCGCGGCGGAAGTCGGCGAGGGCGCCGGGCAGCAGGGTCTTGCCCGCGCTGGCGAACGCGCCCAGGGCCAGGGTCGGCGGGTGTTGGCCGAGGGTGGCGCGGACCGCCCGTTCGGCGTCGCGGAGTTCTCCCAGGACGCGTTCGCCGTGGTCCACCAGTACTCGTCCGGCTTCGGTGAGGCGTACCCCGGTGCGGCCGCGTTCCAGCAGGACGCAGCCGAGTTCCCGTTCGAGTTTGGCGAGTTGTTGGGAGAGGGCCGGCGGGGTGAAGGACAGTCGTTCGGCGGCTGCTGTGATGGATCCCGCGCGTGCCACTTCCACCAGGACCCGCAGCCGGTTGGCGTCGAGCACCACACCCCCAGGATGTAAGTAATGCTTAAACATCTTTAGAAGAACCAACTTTAACTTAACTTCCCTCGTGGGCAGAGTGGAACCATGACCTCAAGCATCACCGTTCCCCGTCCGACACCCACCGCCCTGGACGTGCGGCTGGCCGCCGAACGCATCGCGCCGCACCTGCGCCGCACCCCGCTGCTGCGGGCGCGCCTGCGGGGGCGGCCGCTGCTGCTGAAGCTGGAGCACCTGCAGATCACCGGCGCGTTCAAGCTGCGGGGCGCGCTCAACGCGCTGCTGGCGGGCGACGTGGGCGGGCGGGTGGTGACCGCCTCGGGCGGCAACCACGGCCTGGGGGTGGCCACCGCGGCCCGGATGCTGGGCGTGTCGGCCACCGTGTACGTGCCCGAGACCGTTCCGGAGGTCAAGGAGCGGCGGCTGCGGGAGGCGGGGGCCGAGGTGGTGCGTGCGGGCGCGGAGTACGCCGCGGCGGCGGCCGCGGCCCGGGCGCGCGCCGAGGCCGACGGTGTGCGCTACGTGCACGCCTACGACGACCCGGACGTGGTGGCGGGCCAGGGCACCCTCGGCTACGAGATCGCCGCTGATGCGCCCGACTGCGACGCGGTGGCGGTGGCCGTGGGCGGCGGCGGCCTGGTCGCCGGGGTGAGTCTGGGGATCGGGGAGGAGCGCGTCGCGGTGGCGGTGGAGCCGCACGGCTGCGCGAGCCTGCACGCCGCGTTCGCCGCGGGCGGGCCGGTGGACGTCCCCGTGGATTCGGTGGCGTCCTCCGCGTTGGGCGCGTCCCGTGTCGGCGACGTCCCGTTCCGGGTGCTGCGCGACCGCCGCGTGGTCTGCGCGCTGGTGTCGGACGCCGAGATCCTGGCCGCCCGCGACCTGCTGTGGGAGGAGTTCCGTATCGCGGCCGAACCCGCCGCCGCCGTGCCGTTGGCCGCCTGGCTGGCCGGGCGGGTTCCCGGGGAGTTGCCGTGCGTGGTGGTCTGCGGCGCCAACGCCGACTGGCGTCCCCTGGACTGACCGCGCGCCCCAAGGGCAGCGGGCCGCCGGGGTGCGCGGCGCGGCCGTCCACCGGACACGGGTCAGGGGATGGGCCGCGCCTCCTCCGGGGTGCGGGACAGCAGTCTGCGCAGCGACAGCCTGCCCTCGTCGGGGGTGTAGGCGCGCAGCATCAGCGAGACCGACGGGAACAGGAAGACCAGTCCGGCGAGCTTGAACGCCCGCGCGCCCACCGCGGCCCTGCGCTGGCCGTGCAGGGCGTAGGTGCGGTGCCAGGTCCGCAGGTAGCGGTGGAGGTCGCGCAGCGATCCGCCGATGCGGCGGGCCGAGACCGGGGCGCGCAGCCGGTCGCAGTAGCGCACCCTGCGGCCCAGCCGGTGCAGGTGGATGGCCAGGTCCAGGTCCTCGAAGATGTCGGGGCCGGGGCAGGCGTGGCCGCGCAGTTCCCGCCAGCACTCCTTGGTCAGCGCCATGTTGGAGCCCCACAGCATCGGGTGGCCCGACAGCATCCGGTTGACCCGGTGGCAGAACAGGCGCTGCGCGGCCAGGCCGGTGCGGTGCAGCGGCGCGTCGTAGAACCAGGAGGGGCCGGTGGCGGCCGAGACGGCCGGGTCGGCGAACGCTTCGGCGAGCCGCTGCGACCAGTCCGGTTCGACCAGGGTGTCGGCGTCGATGCGTCCCAGGATGTCGCCGGTGGCCTCGTCGAAGCCGCGGTTGCGCGCCGGGATGAGCCCCTGGACCGTCTCGTGGATCACCCGGACCCCGTGGTCGCGGTACTTCTCGGCGATCTCGACGGTACGGTCGGTGGAGTTGTTGTCGACGACCAGGATCTCGTCGACCGGCACGATCTGGTTGACCAGCGCGTCCAGGCAGCGCCCGATCACCGCTTCCTCGTTGTAGGCGGGCACCACCACCGAGATTTTCATCTTCTCCCCATCGTCCAGGTCGTTCGGATACCGAGGGCCGGTCGGCGGTGGCGTCCACGACGCTCCGCCCGGACCGACACCCTACGGGCCCTCGCACCGCGCCCGTTCGGGTCGGGATCCGCCGTGATCGGCTCCGGTTCCCGTCCGGAGCAGGAGATACCTATCGGACGAACCCGAACACTGTTTGGACCGCAGGTGAAGTCTTCGCCCGCCGACGCAAAAGTATCCCGGACGCGCCCGGTTCACGAGGCCCCGGCGCGGGGTCCGGGGTGTGATCGCGGGCGCGCCGGCGACGGATGCGGTGGTCAGCGGCGGGGCACGAGCGCGGTGTAGTGTCCGCGCTCGTCACGCTCCAGGTCGAGCAGCGCGACCACGGCGGAGCGGTCGATCGGCCCGTAGACGTGCCGGAACACCACTCCGTCGTCGAACCCCGGCGGGGTGGGGACGGCCTTCTCGTCGCGGACCTCCACCTCCTCTCCGAGTCCCGCCTCGTCGATCACCAGGGCGATCACCGGACTGGGCGGGTCGCGGAAGAAGGCGTTGGCCACCCGCAGGGTCATCTCCTCGTCGGCCACGCCGTGTACGAATCCGTCTCGCTGCAGCGAGGCGGGCGCATACGGGCGGTCAGGCTCGGACCGCCATCTCTCGATCGGTGCCACGTGATAGATCACCGGATATTTCTATCGCGGTTTGAACCTTCTTCGGCACATTTTGCCGCGAGTCGGCGGCTCGTCACCAAGAAAGCACAGGGCAGACCGGTTGAGAGGTTTGTCTCTCGGTGGGTGGTGTCGACTTCCGGCGTGCTCATTCTGTGATTTCGGACTTGTCCGCATTACATAATCTTTTCCCGGTTGTCCCGTGAAATCCGCTGGAACACACGTATGCGCCCCGGCGCGGACGCCGGGGCGCATACGGAAACGGAGCGGAGGCGGGGTCAGGAGCGGGGCAGCAGTTCGGCCAGCCACGCCTCGACGTCGGCGGAGGTGCGCGGCAGCGCCGCCGACAGGTTCCGGTTGCCCTCGGGGGTGACGAGGATGTCGTCCTCGATGCGCACCCCGATGCCGCGCAGCTCCTCGGGCACGGTCAGGTCGTCGGGCTGGAAGTACAGGCCCGGCTCCACGGTGAGCACCATGCCGGGCTCCAGGGTGCCGTCCACGTAGGCCTCGGTGCGCGCCACCGCGCAGTCGTGCACGTCCAGGCCGAGCATGTGCCCGGTGCCGTGCAGGCTGTAGCGGCGCTGCAGGCCCAGTTCCAGGACGCGGTCGACCGACCCCTCCAGCAGCCCCCACTCGACCAGGCCCTCGGCGAGCACCCGCTGGGCGGCGTCGTGGTAGGCGCGGAACGGGCGCCCGGGCCGCACCTCGGCGATGCCCGCCTCCTGGGCGGCGTACACCAGGTCGTAGACGCGCCGCTGCACGTCGCTGAAGCGGCCGCTGACTGGGATGGTGCGGGTGACGTCGGCGGTGTAGAGGGTGGTGGTCTCCACGCCCGCGTCCAGCAGCAGCAGGTCGCCGGGGCGCACCGGGCCGTCGTTGCGGACCCAGTGCAGGGTGGTGGCGTTGGGGCCGGACGCGGCGATGGTGCCGTAGCCGACGTCGTTGCCCTCCACGCGGGCGCGCAGGAAGAACGTGCCCTCGATGTAGCGCTCCGAGGTGGCCTGGGCCTGCGGCAGCACGCGGACCACGTCCTCGAAGCCGCGCACGGTGGAGTCCACGGCCCGCTGCAGCTGGCCGATCTCCCACTCGTCCTTGACCAGGCGCGCATCGTGCAGGAACACCGCGAGCTCGGCGTCGCGCCGCGCGGCCTCCTCGGCGGTCCCGGCGTCCTCGGCGGAGCGGCGCAGGGTGAGCACGGCCTCCAGGGTGGCGTCGTGGCCGCGCACGATCCGGGTGGGCGCCTCGGGGGCTTGGCGCAGCACGTCGGGCAGGGTGCGCACGTCCCGGGTGGGCAGCCCGTACAGCGCGGCGGCCTCGGCGAGGCTGTTGCGGCGGCCCACCCACAGTTCGCCGTACCCGTCGAGCCAGAACTCGCCGTTCTCCCGGCTGGAGCGGGGCCGCAGGTACAGCGCGGCGTCGTGGCCGCCGCCGGCGCGCGGCTCCAGCACCAGGCAGCCGTCCTCGGACTGGTCGCCGGTCAGGTACACGTAGTCGCTGGCCGCGCGGAACGGGTAGTCGGTGTCGTTGGAGCGGGTCTTCAGGTTGCCCGCGGGGATCACCAGCCGCTCCCCGGGGAAGCGGGCGCTGAGCGCGGCGCGCCGCTTGGCGGTGTAGGCGGCCTGCTCGATCGGCTCCAGGTCGCGCCGCTCGGTGTCGGCCCACCCGGTGCGCATCCACTCGGCGAGTTCCGGGGAGACGTCCTTGTAGGGGCCGTTCTTGCGTCCCTTGAACTGCGGTTCCGCGGTCCTGTCCCGCTCCTGTCCGTCGCGGACCCGCTGTCCCTCGGAGTACTGCTGCTCGGTCACGGCTGCCCTCCTCGTCACATGTCCCACCCGGTGTCAACCCCGGCGGGGGTGGTTCTGCTTCCCATGCTAGGAGCAGGGCGGGGCCGGGGGACTTTCCGATGATCTTGACACCGGAGGGCGGTGTTCCGCGCCCCGCGCCCCCACAGCGTCAAGATCGTCGCGGGTCGCGGGTCTGCGACCGCCCGGCGGGGTGTGTTTCGGCCGCGAGGCGCGGCAGCCTTGAGGGAGCGCAGGTCCCGGAGGGACGTCAAAGGCCCTGCGCGCTCGGGGTGCCGTCCCTGGCCAGCAGGGGAAGCCCCTCCCCCACGCATCCGGCAAGCCGCCTCTGGTGGAAAGGAGAAAATCCCTCCCCCAGCCCTGAAAAGGCCGAGGCTGCCGGGCCTCGCGGCCGAAACACCCCCTTTCCGATGAAGGCCGACAGCACCACGGCCTTCTTCTGTAGCCCGCCCCGCAGGCAGCTCCCCTGCGGATCAGAGGACGCCGCGGCGCGCGGCGGCGAGGAACGCCTCCCACTCAGCAGCCGGAAACGCGAGGTACCCGACATCAGGATGCTTGGAATCCCGGACCGCTGCGCCGGTGGAAGGTAGGGGGGCGACTTCGACGCAGTCCTGCCCTGCGCCGCTGTAGCTGCTCTTGCGGAAGTTGGAGGGGATGGGGGCCACCTCGACGCAGTTCTCGTCGTGGCCGCTGTAACTGCTCTTGCGGAACTGGAGTTCGTTCACTGGTCACTCTCTAAGGGATGCAGCTACATCCTTGATGAACTCGGCGGACTGCTTCGTGCTGAGTGCGGACCCCTGTAGGTCTCCAAATGTCACGTTATACCGTTCGATCTCTTCCGGCTGTTCGAAGAAGACCGACCCTGCCATCGTGCCCACCCACACGATGGGGGTGTCCAGTGGCTCCGGGAATTCCAGAATCATGAAGGGTGCCGTAAGGCCTGCGTGTGAGCCAGCGGTGAACGGCACAACCTGGACGTCGATGTTCGGCATCTGAGCCATGTACAGCAGGTGTTCAAGCTGCTCCCGCATGATGCGCGGTCCGCCGATGGTGCGTCGTAGAGCGGCCTCGTCGAGCACCGCGCGCAGCCGAGCGGGAGAAAACCTGGTGAGGATCTCGCGTCGAGCCATCCGGTACTCGACACGGCGTTCGATCTCCTCTTCTGAGGTGTAGCGCCCACCTTCGAAGAGAGCCCTGGCGTACTCGGGTGTCTGCAGCAGGCCGGGGATGCAGAGCGCTTCAAAGGTCCGGATGGTTGACGCCTCCGCCTCGAAGTCTGCCAGCGCTCGGTCACCGAACAGCCCTTTGTACTTGGCCCACCAACCTCGCTCGCGTGCATCGCGAGCCAGTGCGTGCATGGCCTCCCGGGTCTCGGCGTCCTCTATCTTGTAGAGCTTCATGAGTTTGTCGAGGTCAGCAGCACTGATGCGTTTGGTCTCGGTGGTTTCCATCTTGGAGACCTTGGGGGCACTCCAGCCGAGTTCCTTCGCGACCTGGGTGACCTTGTAGCCCGCCCTTTCGCGGGCTCGGCGGAGTTCGGTGGCGAGACGGCGGAGGCGGAGGGATGGACTGCGGGGCTCTCTCATGGCAGTAGCGTAACCAATCTTCGATTAATGTTCGAGGAGTCGATTGATAACTCGAATATTTCGAGTTAGTGTGGGCATCAAGAAGGGCGCCCCCTCCAAGGCCGCCCTCTCTGACCGTCAACGCTATCGACCGCCCGCCGCCTGCGTCCGCACAACGGAGAAACCCGCGGGCTGCCCCTCGTGCCCCGTCCGCCGCACACCGGCCGGGGCGGCGGACGGGTACCGGCCTGCCCGCCGGCTCCGTCCCTGCGCCCTCTTGTCCAGCCACGTCCATCCCGAGGAGTTCGCATGCCGCTGCTCGCCCCTCCCCCGCTACCCTCCGTCACCGTCCCGTTGGGACTGGTCATCCCGCCCGGCAAAGAGCACTACTTCGACCCCACCGCCAAACCCGTCCCCTACACCCGCCGCTCCTTCGAGTTCCGCGGCGAACGCGCCTTCCTCCCCCTCGTCCACGCCTTCCTGGCCACGTGTACGGCCGGACGCGACCCCGACTACGCCTACCTGTTCCGCCTACTCGGCGTGGAGCTGGCCACCAACGCCATCCGCCACACCAACTCCGGCCGTGCGGGCGGCACCTTCACCCTGCACGTGGTACGCACCCCCACCCACATGAAACTCACCTGCTTCGACTCCGGCGACGGCCGCATCACCCCCATACGCGACCCCGAACACCTGGCCCCGCTCCCCCTCGACCCCGAGCGCGAGGGTGGCCGCGGCCTGGCCCTCCTCGACGCCCTGGCCACCACCTGGGGCGACGACGGCCGCCAAGCCTTCCGCCGCGTCTGGTTCACCCTCGACTACGACCTGACCGCAAGCGCCTGGCCCACCCTCTGACCCCCGCCGCGACCATGCCCCCGGTGCCACGGTCGACCGCGGTTGTGGCACTGGGGGCATGATCGCGGGCGGGGGCCGGTCAGCGCGGCGCGTTCGGGCCGAACCTCGCGTCGTGGTCCTTCGGGTCGTCGGGGTCGGCGGAGTTGGCGATGATCACCGCCACCGGCGGGATGATCGCCGCCACCACGCACATCGCGACGCCCCAGTCCGCGCCGAACAGCATCCCCACCGGCGCCGAGAGCACGAACAGGACCAGGCAGACCGACATCAGCTCCTCGTAGCGCCGCATGCGGCGCGGCTGGTTGCGCCAGCGCCGCAGCGCGGTGCCGCCCCAGCGGTGCACGACCACGGTTCTCATCTCCTTGCCTTCGGGCGGCTCAGCCCCGCACGGGTCGCGGGGCCGACGCCAGGTGGGTGGTGAACCAGTCGCGGGCCAGCTCCGCCACGGTGGTCAGCGCACCCGGTTCCTCGAACAGGTGGGTGGCGCCGGGGATGACGGTGAGCCGGTGCTCGCAGCGCAGCCGCGCCCGGGCCTGCCGGTTCAGGTCCAGTACGTGCGCGTCGTCGCCGCCGACGATGAGCAGGGTGGCGGCGCGCACCGACTCCAGGGCCTGTCCGGCCAGGTCGGGGCGGCCGCCCCGGGACACCACGGCCCGGGCGTCGCTGTGCGGTGCGGCGGCCGCGACCAGTGCGGCCGCGGCCCCGGTGCTCGCGCCGAAGTAGCCCATCGGCAGGTCCGCGGTCTCGGGGCGTTCGCGTACCCACTCGGCGGCCACAGCGAGCCGCCCGGCCAGCAGGCCGATGTCGAACACGTTGTCCCGGTGCTCCGCCTCGGCTTCGCTGAGCAGGTCGAACAGCAGGGTGGCCAGTCCGCCCCGGTGCAGTTCCGCGGCGACCTCGCGGTTGCGCGGCGAGTGCCGTCCGCTGCCGCTGCCGTGCGCGAACACCACGACGCCCACGGCGCGCTCCGGCACGGTCAGGTGGCCGGGCAGCCGGATCGGGCCGGCCTGGATCTCCACCTCCTCGTCCACCCGGCCGCCCGTCGGCGCCTGTTCGGTACGGGGCCGGGCGGCGGCGCGTGCCAGCAGCGCGGTGACCTCCTCGTCGGCGGTCTGGGTGAAGTCGGTGTACCACTGGCCGATCGCGGAGAAGTCCTCGGGGACCAGGGGGCAGATCACCTCGTCGGCTTCCTCTTCCAGGCGGGCGACCGCGTCGGAGGCGCCCACCGGGGCGGCCACCACCACGCGGCCCGCCCCCAGGCGGCGGGCGACCCGGCAGGCGGCGAGCGCCGTGGAGCCGGTGGCGATGCCGTCGTCGACGACCACGGCGATGCGGCCGTGCAGCGGGATCCGCGGCCGCTCCCCCCGGAACCGGTGCACCCGGCGGCGCAGTTCCTCCCGTTCGCGTTCCTCCACGGCGGCGAAGTCCTGTTCGTCGGCGCCGGACATGGACATGACGCGCGTGTCGACGACGCGGGCCCCGTCCTCGCCGATCGCGCCCATCGCCAGTTCGGGTTGGAACGGCACGCCGATCTTGCGGACCACGATCACGTCCAGGGGTGCGGCGAGCGCGGTGGCGATCTCGAAGGCGACGGGGACGCCGCCGCGCGGCAGGCCGAGCACGACGGTGTCCTGGCCGCCCAGCCGCCGCGCCACCGCCGCGGCGAGCCGCCGTCCCGCGTCCGTCCGGTTGATGTACGACATCTCGGTCCTCCCCGGCGAGACTCCCCGTGTTGTGGGCACTACCCGCGCGTCCCGTCCTGACTCGGGTCGGCGGCGACGGGTCGGGAGCCGGTCGGGGGCGTCCAGGCGGCGCGGACCTTCGCGGGCGGCCAGGACGCGGGGTCGCGCAGTCCGGGCAGGCCGCGGCTGACGTCGTATCCGGCGTCGGCGAGGCGGCGGTTGGCGGCTTCGGCGCGTGCGACGGTGGCCTCGTCGAAGACGAGGTTGTACACGGTGGTGGGCAGGGCGTTGAGTGCGGTGCGCAGCAGGCCCAGCGCGGTGGTGGCGGCCGTCTGCGTGCCGGGGGGTTCGGGCAGCAGCCGGTAGGCGCGGCGCGCCCAGTCGGGCAGCGTGTAGTAGGCGAGTGCGCCCACGGGCAGCCACAGCGGCCGCAGCGGGCGCAGCCAGGCGAGCCGGTCGGGCAGGGCGGGCCACAGCAGGTAGCGCACCACGGCGCGGGCTTCAGGGCCGGCGTGCAGGTGGGGGCGGACCGCGGTGAGGTAGCGGCGCATCTGCTCGACCGAGGCGGGCACCTGTGCGGGGTCGAGGCCGACGAGGGCGGCGGTGCGGGTCTGTTCGGCGATGTAGCGGTCGGCTTCGGCGCGGCTGAGCCGCAGTCCCGCGCGGGTCACCACCTCCAGGTAGGAGACGACTTCGGCGCAGTGCACCCACAGCAGCAGGTCGGCCTGGTCGACCCGGTGGCGGCGGCCGGTGGCCGGGTCGGTGAAGGACAGTGCGGCGTGCACCCGCCGTACCCGGGCGGCGGCCTGTTCCACTTCCTCGGGGCTGCCGTAGGTGGTGACGGCGACGTAGTCGGCGGTGCGCAGCAGTCGGCCGGTGGGGTCGACGCGGAAGTCCGAACGCTGCCACACTCCCTGCAGGGCGAGGGGGTGCAGCGCCTGCAGCATGAGGGCGCGCACGCCCGCCACCCACATGGCGCGGTCGAGTTGCAGCCGCCAGGTGACGTCCTCGGGCAGGGCGAAGGTCGGTCTCGGCGGCGCGGCACCCGACTGGTCCTGGAGCCTCACGGATCCGATGGTATCGCCGCAAACCCTCCCCATCATGGGGATATCCGTCATGGGCAAGACAACCGGACGGGAAGCTGTTCATGATCTTGGCATGAGCATGATCCCCTCTTCTTCCCTTCCGTGTCTTCTCCGTTGCCGAGGCGGTGGTTCGTGACCCGGCCGCTCTTCCCGGACGACGACCTCGACGGTTCCCACCGCCGGGCCGCGGGCCCGCCCGGCGGCTGCCCGGCCGAACTGTCCCACCCGGAGGCGCTGCACCGGCTGGCCGTCCCCGTGCACGGGGAGTTGGACGCCGACCTGCCCGACGTGTTGGAGCGGCTGCGGCAGCGGTTCGGTCCCCTGGCTCCCGTGGAGGTGGCGCCCGGGGTGGCCGTGTGGATCCTGCTGGGCTACGACGCCAACCGCCGCGTGCTGCAGGACCCCGCCGAGTTCGCCCGCGACCCGCGGCGCTGGCGGGAGGCCCGTGAGGGGCGTGCCACCCCGGAGAAGGTGCCGGGGCCGTTCTGGTACTTCCGCAACGCGCTGGCCTCCGACGAGCCCGACCACAGCCGCTACCGCGCGGTGATCGTGGACGCGCTGGGGGCGATCACCGCCGACGGCACCCGGTTGGCGGTCCGGCGGATCGCCACCGAACTGCTTGCTCCCGTGGCCCTCACCGGCCGGGCCGACCTGGTCGCCGACTTCGCGTTCCGTATCCCCCTGCTGGTCCTCAACCGCTACTTCGGCCTGTCCGCGCAGGAGGGCGCCGACCTGGTGGAGCTGATGCGGCAGGTGTGGGACGGCGGTGAGCGGGCCGAGGCCGCGCGGCTGGGCCTGTTCTCCTACGCCCAGTCCGTGACCGCCCGCAGACGCCAGCAGCCGGGCGGCGACGTCGTCTCCCGGATGGTCGCCCATCCCAACGCGCTGGACGACGAGGAGATCGCGCACCAGCTCATCCTGCTCATCTCGGCGGCGCACGACCCGCTGATGAACCTGATCGCCAACACCGTGCACACCCTGCTGACCGACCATCCGGTGCGCTACGACGTGGCCGGGGCGCACCTGCGGGTGGAGGAGGTCGTCGACACGGTGCTGTGGCGGTCCCCGCCGATCACGCTGCTGCCCGGACGCTACCCGGTGCGCGACACCGTGCTGGAGGGGGCGCAGCTGCGTGAAGGCGACTGCCTGGTCATCGGCTACGGTCCGGCGCACGCCGACCCGGTGGTGGCGCCGCGTATCGACCCGCTCAACCCGTCGGGGATGCGCGGCCACCTGGCGTGGGGCACCGGTCCGCACGCGTGTCCGGCTCAGCGCACCGCCCACCAGATCGCGGTGGACGCCGTGGGTGCGCTGCTGGACCTGCTGCCCGACGTGCGGCTGGCGGTGCCCGCCGGGACGCTGGAGCGGCGGCGTTCGCTGTTCGCGCACGGCCTGAAGTCCCTTCCCGTCACCTTCACCCCCGTCGACATCACCCCACCCGGAGAGTCGCCATGGCAGCAGTCCCCGAACCCGTCGTCCTCACCCCCGCCGACGCCCGAGAGCAGGCCCTCCGACTCCGTGCGGCGGGGCCCCTTGCCCGAGTGGTGGTCGAAGGTCTGGAGGTTTGGGCGCTGACCCGCGACCGGGAGTTGCGTGAGGCGCTCACCGATCCCCGGTTCCGCCGCAACTGGCGTACCTGGCGTGCCCTGGCCGAGGGGGAGGTCGCCACCGACCACCCGGTGGCGGCGATGGTGTACCTGGACAACATGCTCACCGTGGACGGTGAGGCGCACCGGCGGATGCGCGGCCCGGTCGCCAGGGCGTTCACCCCGCGGCGGGTGGAGTCGCTGCGCCCGGCGGTCGGCGCGGTCGTGGACTCCCTGCTGGAGGAGCTGGCCGAGCGGGACGGCCCGGTCGACCTCAAGGCCGAGTTCGCCTATCCGCTGTCGATGCGGGTGTTCAGCGAGCTGTTCGGGATTCCCGAGCGCGACCACGACCGGATGCGGCAGATGGTGGCCACGGCGTTCTCGCCGTCCACGCCGGAGGAGGTGCGCGCCATGCGTGAGCAGTTGGACGCGTTCCTCACCGAGCTGATCTCGGACAAGCGCAGCGAGCCGGGCGAGGACCTGACGTCGGCGCTGGTGTCGGCGACCGACGAGGAGCACCAGCTCAGCGACGCCGAGCTGCGTGACACGCTGTGGCTGCTGGTGACCGCCGGGTTCGAGACGACGTCGTCTGCGCTGGTCAACGGTGTGCAGGCGCTGCTGTCGCACCCGGAGCAGTTGGCGCTGCTGCGGTCGGGGTCGGCGGCGTGGACGGACGCGGTGGAGGAGGTGCTGCGGCAGGCGGGGAGCGTGGCGACGCTGCCGTTCCTGTTCGCCGCCGAGGACGTGGAGATCGGCGGGCGGACGGTGCGGGCCGGGGAGCCGGTGCTGCTCGCCTACCTGGCGGCCAACCTCGACACCGACCGCTACGGTGCGGATGCCGCGGAGTTCGACCTGACCCGGTCGCGTCCCCGGCACCTGGCCTTCGGGCACGGCCCGCACACCTGCCTGGGGGCGGCGCTGGCCCGCCTGGAGCTGGAGGTGGCCCTGAAGGCGCTGTTCATCCGGTTCCCGGAGGTCTCCCTGGTGGAGGGGGACGTGCCGCGGCTGGGGTCGGTGTTCATCAACTCCCCGGCGTCGCTGCCGGTGCGGTTGAGCGCACAGCGGGCCGCGGCGTGACGGTGCGGGTGTGAGGTCGGCCGACCGGCGGGCGGGTCCGGCGCGGGGCGGTGCCCCGGGGCCGGTCCGTCCGTCCGCCGGTCGGCGGCGGGTCCGGGCGGTCTCAGGGGCGGGTGCTGCCGGCGGGGTCCTGCTGGTTCTCCCAGGGGCGGGGCAGCAGGCCGAGGAAGTGGCCGGGGATGCGCATGCCGTCGCAGATCTGGACGATCTTGTCGTAGGTGGTGATGGAGCCGGTGCCGCGGGCCAGCCGCCCTACCCGTTCGGGTTTGATGCCGCAGGAGGCGGCGATCTTGCTGTAGCTGATGCCCGCCCACTTCCGCGCGAGGTGGAAGAGCCGTCCGAAGTCCCTGCGGGCCAGGGCCTCCTGGACGTCGGCGCGCTGCAGGACGTGTTCCGGGAGAGCCGCAGGGGGGATGTAGTCGCTCATCGGTTGTCTCGTAGGCACTGTCTGATCGTCGGCACGGGCTGTGACGCGTGTTGGTCCCCCGACGGGGACGGAGCGGGGGAGGAAAGATCCGATCTTTCGTTTTGCGACGATAGTAGCGTGTGCCGGAAAGCTTCGGCCCCCTTCCGCCGCTCGGCCCTCCCGATCCGCGCGGGGGCGCGCTCCCGCGCCGCGTCCCCGGCGAACCGGCGGAGCGCTCCCGCCGTTCCCGCCGTCACTCCCGGGGACGGGGGGCGGGCGGGGTGCGGGAGAAGTCCCGGGAGCCGGGGACCAGGGCGGCGGCCGCGGGCGCCAGGAAGCACACGGCGGCGCAGGCCGCCAGGACCGCCGGGGCCCCCACCAGGTCGGCCGCGGGGGCGATGAGGGCCAGGCCCACCGGGGCGAGCCCGTAGGACAGCAGGAAGTCCAGTGAGGAGACGCGGGCGAGCCGCCCCGGGTCGATCTCGCGCTGCGCGGCGGTGAACCAGGGGACGTTGAACAGTTCGACGCCCACTCCCGCGAGGACGTAGGCGGCGACCACCGCCGCGGGGTGCACGGGGGCCAGCAGGCTCAGCGGGGCGAAGCCGTAGCAGGCGAGTCCGGCGAGCGCGGTCCACCCCTGGGCGCGGGGCCTCCAGCGCGCCATGAGCAGCGCCCCGGCGAGCGCTCCGGCGGTGTAGCCGGTCAGCGCCGCGGCCAGCACCGCCTCGGTTCCGTAGTGCCGTCCGCTGGCTTCGGGGAGCAGGACCCCGGTCGCCGAGTAGCCGGTGGTGATGACGGCGGCGAGCGCGCCCAGTCCGGCGAGGAACCAGGGGTGGCGGCGGGCCTCGCGCAGCCCGTCGAGGAACTCGGTGTGAAAGGGGTCCCGCCGGTGCGGCGGCGTCGGGGCGGCGGCCCCGCGCGGCGGCAGCAGTGCCGCGGCCAGCCAGAGCGCACCGGTGCCGACCACCAGGACCGCGGTCCCGGCGACGGTGGCCAGCAGCGCGGCCACTCCGGGGCCCAGCAGTGTGGTGACCCGCACGGCCAGCGTCATCGCGGCGTTGGCCTGCTGGCGCCGCGGCTCGTCGACGACCTCGCGGGTGAGGGCCTGGAAGGCGGGGCGGCAGGCCCCCTGCCCCATCCCCACCACGGCCGCGGCGGCGGCCGTGACGGCGGCGGAGCCGCCCAGGCCGAGCGCGAGGACCGGGGAGGCCAGCGCCGCCGCTCCCCCGGCCCAGGCCACGACCGCGCGGCGGGAGTAGCGGTCGGCCAGGACCCCGGCGACGGGGACGGCGGCGAGGAAGCCGGCGGTGCGGACGGCGAGCACCAGGCCGAGGCCCGCGGCGGTGAGGGAGCCTTCGAGCACGGCCAGGCCGAGGACAAACGGCAGCGCCCAGGTGGCCAGTCCCGAGGCGACCGTGCCCGCCCACAGGCGCAGGAAGGCGGCGTCGCGCAGCAGACCGGTCCGTTCCGCGGCGGGCGCGGCCGGGGGCGAGGGCGGGGAGGACACGGATCATCATCTCCTTGAACGCGGAGGGAGGAACGGCCACCCACTGTAATGAAAACGATTATCAGTCGCACCCCGAACTCCACCCGGCGAGACGGACGGGACTTCGCCGCCGGGACTAGGAATGAAAATGATTTTCATTTATAGTGTGACCGCCTCCGGGCAAACCCGGACAGACGGCGCGTTCGGCGTCTCCCGTCGACCGCCCCGGAGGAGCATCGCGCCCGCCGACCCGCGGCCCCACGGGCCGCAGCACCGAAAGGACCCCGCGTGGACCACCCCCTGGTCGCACAACTACCCCCGCCCCTGCCCGCGGACCGCGTCGTCGCGATCAACCGGCCCAGGGGCGACCTGGGATCCCACCGCTCCTACACGTGGCACGGCTGGACCTTCGACGTGCCGCCCGGCGTCTTCCTGCCCGGCGCCACCAGCCGGATGATCCACCAGCGCGTCCTCGACGGCGACATCGACGTCCGCGGCCGGCGCTACGCCGCCATGGGGGTCGGCCTGGGCGTCGAGGCCGTGGCCGCCGGACTGCGCGGAGCCCGCGAGGTCTACGCTGTCGACGTGCACGCCGACAGCGTCGCCACGGCCGCGCGCCACTACGCCCGCATCGTCGGCGACCGACCCGCGACCAGGTTCGTCCCCGTCGTCGCCGACCTCTTCGACGGCTTCCCCGAGGGCGTCCGGCTGGACGTCGTCACCTTCAACCCGCCCGCCGTCAGCCAGCCCGTCAGCGACGACCCCGACGTGGTGCGCAACGTGTGCGTGGGAGCCGCACTGCTGGAGACGTTCTTCGCCCAACTCGCCGACCGGGACCTGCTGGCCCCCGGAGCGGAGGTGTTCGTCATCGTCTCCAACACCGCCGACCTGCGCCGCATCCTCCACGCCGCCCTCGACCGCGGCTTCACCCCGCACGTCCACCACCGGCACGACTGGGGCGACGGCGTGGTGACCCTGCTGTTCCGCCTCACCCGGGAGGACGCGTGAACACCGTCGCCGACCTGTTCGACCGCGTGCTCGCCGAGACGGCCCCCGCCCCGGCCGCACACACCGCCACCAGCGTGTTCTGGCTGCACCACGGAACCCGGCTGGCCGGCGGGGACACCACCTACCTCAACCACTACGTCCTGGTCCGCTCGGGCGGCTCCTTCGGCGCGTGCGCCTTCGAACCCGGCGAGGTGGACCCGGCCGTGTGCGCCGAGGCGTCCGGCCGCCCCCTCGCCGACCTGATGCGCACCGGGCCGCTCCCGCTGCGCCTGGCCGCCCTCGACGCCTGCCTGGCCCGGTCCCTGCCCCACCGCGACGACCCCCGCGCCGAGGCGGTGCCGCTGCCCGCGGGCACCCCCGAGCGGCGCGCCCTGGCCCGCGACGCCGCCGTCGCCGGACTCCTCGACCTCGCACCGGGCGCGAAGGTGGCCCTGATCGGCGTCGTCAACCCCCTGGTCGCGGCGATCCGCGACCGCGGCGGCGAGTGCCTGCCCTGCGACCGCAACCTGCGCGCCACCCGGTGGGGCGACCCCGTCACCCCCGACATGGACGAGGTCCTCGACGCCGCCGACGCCGTCGTCGCCACCGGCATGACCTTGGGCAACGGCACCTTCGACGAGATCCTGCGCCGCTGCCGCCGCCGCGGGACGCCGCTGGTGGTCTACGCCCAGAGCGGCGCCGCCGCGGCCCGCGAGTTCCTCGGTTCGGGCGTCACCGCCCTGTCCGCCGAACCCTTCCCCTTCTCCCAGTTCAGCGCGGAGCCCACGGTGCTCTACCGCTACCGGGCGGAGCAGGGGGCATGACGCCCGGAAGCGGGCTGGCGCCCTGCCACCACGGAGAGATCCTCCAGGGCGTCTTCGCCGACGGGGAGGGCAGGCCCTGCCGGGGCCTGGTCACCCTCCCCCTGGCCGAGCCCGTCACCCGCGCCGTGTTCGTCCCGCTGCCCGGCGCCCCCGCCCACCGGATCGCGGTCGCCCCCGCCGGGCGCGCCAAGGCCGCGCGGGCCGCCCGGCTGGCCGTCGCCGAGTGCGCCCGCCGCTCGGGGCTCGCGGCGTGCGGGGGGCGGCTGGGGCTGAGCGGCGGTGTGCCCGTCGGCCTGGGTATGGGCTCCTCCACCAGCGACGTCATCGCCACCGTCCGCGCGGTCGCGGCGAGTTTCGCCGTGGCGCTGTCCCCGCGGGAGGTGGCGCGGATCGCGGTGCGCGCCGAGACCGCCGCCGACCCGACCATGCTGGACGCGCGGCCGGTGCTGTTCGCGCAGCGTGAGGGACGCGTCCTGGAGGACCTCGGTCCGGCCCTGCCCGCCTGCGTCGTCGTGGGCTGCCTGACCGGCGGCGGGCGCCCGGTCAGCACGCTCGCGCTGCCCGCGGTCCGCTACGGCGCGGCGGACCTGGCCGCCTTCGAGGAGCTGCGCGCGCTGCTGCGGCGGGCGGTCGCCGACGCCGACCCCGTGCTGCTGGGCCGCGTCAGCACCGAGAGCGCCCGCCGCAACCAGAGCGTGGTGCCCAAACCCGAGTTCGGCCTCCTGGAGGAGGCCGCCCGCCGCGGCGGCGGCGCCGGGGTGCAGGTCGCCCACAGCGGCAACGTCGCCGGTGTGCTCTTCGACGCCGCGGCCCCGGACCTGACCGAGCGCGTGCGCGACTGCGTGCGCCGCCTGCGGGACAGCGGCGTCCCCGTGACCCGGATCTTTCGGACCCCCTCTGGTGTGACGGAGCGTGAGTATGGACAACCACATCTCCGAGGCGATCGGCAGACCGGACCTGGTGGACCTCGGCAACGGACTCGTCTGCCTGCGGTTTGAGACGATGAAGGCGCTGTCGGCGCTGGCCGCGGTGCGCCACCTGTGCGACACGGGTGCCGTGCGGCCCGGCGACACCCTGATCGACAGCTCCAGCGGCATCTACGCCTACGCCCTCGCCCTGGCCTGCCACCGGTACGGGCTGCGCTGCCACATCGTCGGCTCCACGACCGTCGACCACACGCTCCGCGTCCAACTGGCCGTCCTGGGGGCGCACCTGGAGCAGATGGAGCCGTGCTCGGACCTGAAGCTGGACCAGAGCCGCCGGGTCCGCAGGATCAAGGAGATCCTCCGCGACCACCCCGACTACCACTGGATGCGCCAGTACCACGACCGCGTCCACTACCTGGGCTACCGCGCCGTCGCCGAGATGGTCGCCGAACAGCTCGGCGGCGCCCGGCTGACCGTCGTCGGCGGCGTCGGCTCGGGGTCGTCCACCGGGGCGCTCGCCCACTACCTGCGCGGGCACGCCCCCGACACCGTCCTCGTCGGCGTGCAGCCGTTCGGCAGCGTCACCTTCGGCTGCGAGCACGTCGCCGACCCCGAGATCATCATCGCCGGGATCGGCAGCTCGATCCCCTTCGGCAACGTCGACCACACCCTCTACGACACCCTCCACTGGGTGGGGTTCGGGGCCGCCCTCGCCGGAAGCGTGGACCTGCTGCGGCGGCACGCGGTCTTCGCCGGGCTGTCCGCCGGGGCCGCCTACCTCGCCGCGCGCTGGGAGTCGCGGCGCGCCCCGGAGCGGACCGTGGTGTTCGTCGCGGCCGACACCGGGCACCGCTACGTGGACTCGGTGTTCGCCCGACACCGCGAGGCGGCCGACGTCGACTCGCTCGCACCCCACCGGGCGGCCGACCCGTCCCAGCTCGCGCTGCCGTGGTCGCGGATGGAGTGGGGCCGCGCCCCGGCTCCTGAGGCGGCGCGGTGGCCCGGCGACGCCGCCGAGGTGCCCGGGGCGGCGCCGGTCGCCTAGGGGGCGGGGCGGTCCCGCGCGGGCGGGGCCGCCCCGCCGTCCTCCTCACTGCCCGTGCTGGCCGTGGAGGTCGCGCAGGTACTCGGCGAACTTCTCCAGGCCGTCGATGTTGCGCGGCCCGCTGATGCCCTCGTTGTAGTCCAGGACGAAGAAGGCGTCGTCGACCACCGCGGGCAGTTCCGCCGTGACCGGCGAGGACTTCAGGAACTCGATCTTGTCCTCGGCGGGCTGGTCCCCGTAGTCGAGGATGATGACCACCTCGGGGCGCGCCTCGACGACCGCCTCCCAGCTCGCCTGGAACCACCGCTCCTCGACGTCGCCGAAGATGTTCTCGCCGCCCGCGAAGCGGATGATGTCGTTGGGGGGCACCTGGCTTCCGGCGGTGAAGGGCTGGTCGGTGCCCGAGTCGTAGAGGAACACCGGGACCGGGTCGCCCTCGGGTGCCTGCTCGCGCACCGCCGCGACCCGCTCCCGGAAGTCGGCGACGACCTCGTCGGCCCGCTCCTCCACGCCGAAGATCGCGCCCAGGCGCTCCAGGTCGGTGTAGAGGGCCTCGAACGGCTCGACCCGCTCGGGGAAGCCCGGGTAGTTGTAGCAGGACTCGGTGTGCATGAAGCTCTGGATGCCGAGCCTGTCGAGGATCTCGGGGGTGATGCCGCGCTGGTCGCTGAAGCCGGAGTTCCATCCGGCCACGACGAAGTCGGCCTCGGCGTCCACCACCAGCTCGCGGTTGAGCAGGTCGTCGCTGAGGAACTCCACCGCGGCGTAATCCTCGGCCCACGGCGACTCCTCGACCGGCGGGTTGGCCGGGGGCATGACGTAGCCGAGCACGTGGTCGGTCAGGCCCAGGACGAACATCTTGTCGGCGCTGCCGCCCTCGTAGACGACCGCGCGCTGCGGCGTGGTGTACTCGACCTCCTCCCCGCACCGCCGCACGGTGACGGTGCGCACCTCGTCGGCGGCCTCGATGCGGGCGCCGCAGCCGCTCAGCAGCAGGACGCCGACGGCGGGGAGCAGCGCCGCCCGCAGCGGGCGCCGGTCCGTTCCCGGTGTCGCGGTCATGGGTTCCTCTTCTCAGTGTCGTCGGGCAGGAGCGTGTAGAGCAGTTGCGGGGCGCCGGTCAGCGGATGGGGGACCACCTCGGCCTCCACTCCGAAGACCTCGCGGACCAGCGGGGGCGTCAGGATCTCGCCGGGCGTGCCCGAGGCGACCAGGCGCCCCTCGGCGAGCACCCCGATCCGGTCGCAGGCCGCCGCGGCCAGGTTGAGGTCGTGCAGCACGACCAGGACGGTGGTCCCGGTGCGGCGCAGCAGCGACAGCAGGCCGACCTGGTGGCGGACGTCGAGGTGGTTGGTGGGCTCGTCCAGGACGAGCACCCCGGGCTCCTGGACGAGCGCGCGGGCCAGCAGCACCCGCTGGCGCTCCCCGCCGGACAGCTCCAGGACGCCGCGGCGGGCCAGGTGGGCCACGTCCATGCGTTCCATCGCCCACCGGCACAGCCGCCGTTCGCGCGCGTCGAGCGGCCGGTTGCCGCGCTGGTGGGGGGTGCGGCCCAGGGCGACGACCTCCTCGACCGTGAAGTCGAGGTCGGTGCCGTTCTCCTGGGTCAGCGCGGCCACCTTCCGGGCGCTCTCCCGCAGCCTCAGGGAGGACAGGTCGGCGCCGTCCAGCCACACCGCTCCCCCGCTGGGCCGCAGCGCCCGGTAGACGCAGCGCAGCACCGTCGACTTGCCCGAGCCGTTGGGTCCCACCAGGCCGACCACCTGACCCTCGGGCACGTCCAGCGACAGCTCGCGCACGATCCGCCTGCCGGCGACGTCCACGGAGACCCCGTCGATGCGCAGTTCCACTACCGGCCTCCGAACAGGTAGGCCCTGCGGCGCATCAGCGCGACGAACACGGGAACGCCGACCAGCGCGGTGAGGACGCCGACGGGCAGTTCCCGGGGCGCGGCGAGCACCCGGGAGGCCAGGTCCACCCAGACCATGAGGACCGCGCCGACCAGCGGGGCGAGGGTGAGCACGCGCCGGTGCCCGGCCCCGGCGGTGATGCGCACGGCGTGCGGGACGACCAGTCCGACGAAGCCGATCACGCCGCTGACGGCGACCATCGCCCCGGTCATGGCCGCGGTGAGGACGAACAGGATCCGGCGCAGCCGGTCGGTGTCCACGCCCAGGCTCGCGGCGGTCTCGTCGCCCAGCGCCATGGCGTCGAGCGGGCGGCCGAGTCCGCGCAGGACGAGCACTCCGGCGACGACCACGGCCGTGACCGCGGGCAGCGCGCCCCAGGTGGCGGCCCCGAAGCCGCCCATCGTCCAGAACAGCACCGTGGCGGTGGCCTCGCTGTTGGGCGCGAGGTAGACGATGACGCTCATGAGCGCCTGGAAGGCGAAGGACATCGCGACGCCGGTCAGCACCAGCCGCAGCGGACCCACCCCGGTCCGCGTGCGGGCGACGAGGTAGACCAGCAGCGTCGCCGCCGCCGCGCCGAGGAAGGCGCCCACCGAGACCGCATGGATCCCGAAGGCCGCGAGTCCCCCGGTGACGGTGACGGCGACCGCGCCCACGGAGGCGCCGGAGGAGACGCCGAGGACGAAGGGGTCGGCGACCGCGTTGCGGACCATCGCCTGCACGGCCACGCCCGCCGCGCCGAGTCCGGCGCCGACGACGGCGGCGAGCAGGACGCGGGGGGTGCGGATCTGCCAGACGATCTGGTAGCGCGGGACCTCGTCGGCTCCGATCGCTCCGCCGCTGAGCGCCGCCCACAGGTAGCGGGCCGTGTCCTCGGGCGGGACGACCGCCGCGCCCAGTCCGATCGCCGCGAGCACCGAGACCGCCAGGACGGCGGTGAGGACGGCGGCCGCGGCGGCGGTCTTGCACGCCGTCGTCGCGCGCCCGGGGGCGGGGCGGTGGGCCGGGTCGTCCGCGCGGTCGCGGTCCGGTGCGGGGGGAAGCGTCCCGGGCGGGGGGTTGGCGTGGCGCACTCCCGGTGCCTTTCCGTTGCGTACTTACGACAATGGATATCGTTTTCAAAATACCCTGCCGGACGGTTCCCCACAAAACGGACCACGGTCGCGGGGCGTGGCCTGCGACGGAGGCGCGCCGACTCCGAGCGCGACGGGCCCCGGACGCACCGGCGGCCCCGTGGAGGTCACGGGGGCCGTCGGTGCGGGGCCGGTGGGCCGGGCGCGGGGCGGCGCGGACGCGCCGCGCCCGCCCGGTCGCGCGCACCGGCACCCGGGCGAAGGGCGCGGCGAGCGCGACGAGCGCGGGCAGGACTGCCAGGGCGAGCACCGCGGGCAGGTAGGAGTCGGCCAGGTCCCGGCCGAGCGAGAGCAGCAGCGGCGCCACCGCGGTGGAGGCCGCCGCCACCGCCTGGGGCAGCCCGCGCAGCGACCCGATCACGCCGGTGCCGTAGTAGTGCGGGAACGCGACGGCCCCGACCGCCTTGGCACCGGAGGCGGCCGCGCCCAGCGTGACGCCGTAGAGCACCGCGGTGACCCCCGGCGACACCAGCGGCAGCATGGCCAGCGCCCCCGCCTGCAGCGCCATGGAGACGAACAGGAGCAGCCTGGGGGAGAACCGGTCGGCGGCGGCGCTGAACAGGAACGACGCGGCGAGCCCGGCGACGGTCTGCGGCAGGAAGCCGACGGCCGCCTGCGCGGTGCTCAGCCCGCTCCCCCAGCAGCGCGATCTGGTGGAAGTACACCGCCGTGCTCACCAGTCCGCTGCAGGCGACCGCGCCGGTGACGACCCAGAACATCGAAGTGCGCACGACGACGCGCAGCGGCCGCGTGGACCGCTCGGGCGACTCCCCCGCCGCGCCCCGACCGGCCCCCTCCCGCGCGGGGCGCACGCCGCGCAGTCCCCACAGGGCGACGGGCAGCACGACCGCCCAGACCAGTGCCGCCTCGGCGAGCACGGTCCAGCGCCATCCGTACTCCGCGACGACCCGCTCGCCTAGCAGGGGGACCAGCGAGATCCCGGCCGTCCCCACCGCGGTGGTCACCCCCAGCGCGGCGCCGCCCCCCGGACCACCGCCACGGCCACGGCGGTGGTGGCCACCAGCGCCATCCCGCCCTGGCCCATCGCGCGCACACCGACGAACGCCGCGGTCAGGCCGACCAGCTCCTGGACCGCGGCCAGCAGGGTCAAGAACGCGCCGAAGGCCACGGCGACCAGCGCCAGGACGGGGCGGACGCCGAACCGGTCGACCGCCCGGCCCAGCCAGGGCAGGACCAGCGCGCCGCTGAGCGTGCCGACCAGGTAGGCGGTGGAGACCGCGGAGCGGCTGACGTCGAGGTCGGCGATGAGGTGGTCGATGAGGATCGAGATCCCGGCCGTCTGCCCGGGGCCGCTCAACGCCAGGACGGCGGCGCACACGGCGACGACGGCGGCGCGGGGCGGCGGGCGGGGCGGAGGCGGGCTGCGCTTCGGTGTCGGCGCGCGGGGTCAGGGGGACCTCCTTCGTCGGGGCGGGCACGTGGACGGGCGCGGCGGCGCGCCGGTGGGCCTGGGCATGGGTTCTTCCACCAGTGACGTCATCGCGGCCGTGCGCGCGGTGGCGGCGTGCTTCGCCGTGGAGCTGTCCGCGCGGGAGGTGGCGCGGATCGCGGTGCGCGCCGAGACCGCGGCCGACCCGACCATGCTCGGGGAGCGTCCGGTGCTGTTCGCGCAGCGCGAGGGGCGCGTCCTGGAGGAGTTCGGCGCGGCCCTGCCCGCGAGCGTGGTGGTGGGCTGTCTGACCGGCGGGGGGGCGTGCGGTGGACACGCTGCGGCTGGCGCCCGTCCGCTACGGGGCGGCGGACCTGGCGGCGTTCGAGGAGCTGCGCGCGCTGCTGCGGCGGGCGGTGGCCGAGGCCGGCCCGGTGCTGCTGGGCCGGGTCGCCACCGAGAGTGCCCGGCGCAACCAGCGCGCCGTGCCCAAGCCGGAGCTGCCCGCGGTGGAGGAGGCGGCCCGCGGCAGCGGCGGCACGGGGGTGCAGGTCGCGCACAGCGGCAACGTGGCGGGTGTGCTCTTCGACGCCGCGGTGCCGGACCTGGCCGAGCGGGTGCGGGCGTGTGTGCGCCTGCTGCGGGGCCGCGGTGTGCCGGTGACCCGGGTCTTTCGGGTGCCCTCTCCTGCGGTGCCCGTCGGGCGGGGGTGTGCGGCGTCGGGGGTGCGTGGTCGGGCGGTGTCGGACGGGGCGCGGTGAGGCGCGGGCCGGGCGGTGCGGGGCCGAACGGCCCGCCGGTTAAGGGACGTCTGGAACTACGGGATCCGGTCGGTGCCGGTATCGGCCTGTCGGTGGCGGTGTTCTGGCGTCTTTTGCGGCTTTCCTCCGCTTGTGGTACGCGGCGACGGCGGTGACCTGCGGTTGGAGCCCACGCCCGGACAAACCGCACTTTACCGGCGGACGTGACGCGAGACACATTCGACCAGGAGGCTCGGTTCCGCGCGGGAAGCGCGGAACCATAACGGAAACGGGTCCGCACACGAGGCTCGGGCGTCGGCGCAAAGGCGCGCAGAAAACCTGTTTCGGGGCAGCCCGGCATTCGCCAGAAGGATGGCTCTTCCCTGACCGTGGCTGTAACATTTTATTAACACGCTCGTTGCTCCTCTCCCGCACCCGCAACAGGCGCGAGCATCGGACCGAACCCGTCTCTACCCGGCAGCACCTCGTCCCTTTGGAGACTTCCATGACCACGGGCCCCATCGGCCTGTTCGCACCCCAACCCCAGCGCCCCCGTCTGGGGACCGTCGCGCTCGCCTCGGGGGCGGCCTGGGTCCTGGCGGGAAACGACACCGGGGTCATGGTGACGGCCTCGCCGCGCCTGTACCCGCACATGTGGAGCTGGGACGCCGCGTTCATCATGGTGGGCCTGGCCCAGTTGGACGTGGACCGTGCCGCCCGGGAGATGGAGACCCTGCTGAGCGGCCAGTGGGCCGACGGCATGATCCCGCACATCGTGTTCAGTGAGGAGAACGGCTACTTTCCCGGTCCCGACCGCTGGCAGACGGCGGTGGTGTGCGAGCACGCGCCCGCCCGGCCGCACACCTCCGGCATCTGCCAGCCGCCGGTGCACGCCATCGCGCTGCGCAAGATCGTGGACGCCGGGCGGCGGCGTTCCGGTGCGGACCGTCGCCGCGCCGAGTCGCTGCTGCGCACCAGTTGGCCGCGGCTGTTCGCCTGGCAGCGGTGGCTGGCCACCTACCGCGACCCGCTGGGCACGGGCCTGATCGCGGTCACCCACGGCTGGGAGTCCGGCATGGACAACTCCCCCCGGTGGGACTCCGCCTACGCGGCGGTGCGGCCCGGCAGCAACCTGCCCCCGTACGTGCGCGAGGACCTGGACAAGGTGGGCGACGAGGGGGAGCGTCCCACCGACGCCGAGTACGACCGCTACCTCTGGCTGATCGAGGAGATGCGCCGGGTCGGCTACCGTGCCGACGAGATCGTGCGCACCGGCAGCTTCCTGGTCGGCGACGTGTTCCTGACCGCGTTGTTCGTGCTCTCCTGCGAGGTGCTGGCCGAACTCGGCGAGGAGGCGAACCAGCCCGAGGAGCAGATCGCGCTGTTGCGCCACTGGGCCGCGCGGTCGCGCGCCGCGGTGCTGGACACCCGTGATCCGGTCACCGGTATGGCCCGCGACTACGACGTGCGCGCCGGGAAGTGGGTGTCGGTTCCCAGCATCGCCGGGTTCGCTCCGCTGCTGTGCGGGGGGCTGGATCCGCGCCAGCAGGCGGAGATGGTCGCCGTCCTGGAGGGCCCCGACTGGATGGGCCACCCCGACCTGGTGGCCGCCACCCCGCCCACGGTCTCCCCCTCCTCTCCCCAGTTCATGCCCAAGCAGTACTGGCGGGGACCGCAGTGGCCGGTCATCAGCTGGCTGTTCAGTTGGGCGATGCGCCGCGGCGGCCTGGACGACACCGCCGCCGGTATCCGCGCCGAGACGCTGCGGCTGGCCTCCGACGGCACCTTCGCCGAGTACTACCACCCGCTCACCGGGGCCCCGCTGGGCAGTCTCAGCCAGTCCTGGACCGCCGCGGTCGTGCTGGACTGGCTCTACGAGGGCTGACCCGCCGACCGGGTCCGCGGCCCGGCGCCGCGTCCCGGGTGCTCCGCCGGACGCCGGCCGCAGCGGGGCTGGTGCTCCCGATGGCAACGGTCGACCCGTTATGCGGACCTTTGACATCCGTTTCCTCCGCGCACGTGGCCCCATGATCACAGACGGGATAGGATCGCATCCCATTTCCGGGAACCGTACTGTCCAGCCAGCCAGAAAAACCGGCGAAAGCAAAAGGGGCGAAACCACCATGACCGGCGAAGCACAGGACAGCACCCGCGTCGAGGGGTGGCAGGATCGGGCGGCGAGCCTGGCGGCGGCGTTCGACAACATCGGGCAGGACTACGACGAGGCCTTCCCGCACAAAGAGGGGCAGATCGAGTGCGTGCAGCGGCTCGCCGGCCGTCTGCCGGAGGGCGCCCGCGTGCTGGACCTCGGCTGCGGCACCGGGATGCCCACCAGCCGCCAACTCGTCGACGCCGGGTTCCGGGTGACCGGCACCGACATCTCCCCGACCATGGTGGAACTGGCCCGCCGCAACGTCCCCGAGGCCGAGTTCGCCGTCGCCGACATCCTCGACCTGTCCGAGGAGCGGGCCTACGACGCCGTGATCGCTTTCTTCTCCCTGCTGGTCCTGCCCCGCGCACGCATCCCCGAGGCGTTGGCGGCGATCCACCGCGCCCTGGTGCCCGGCGGCCTGTTCTGCCTGTCGATGGTCGAGGCCGACATCGACGACGTGCCCATCCAGTTCCTCGGCAACCAGGTGCGCGTGAGCGGCTACCTGCGGGACGAGCTGCGCGCCGTGGTCGAGAACGCGGGCTTCTCCGTCGAGGACGAGACCGCCTTCTCCTACGCCCCCGCCAGTTCCCAGGCCTACCCGGAAGTCCAGCTCTTCCTCACCTGCCGCCGCGTCGACTGATCTGTTTGTCCTGGTCACAACGGTGGAAAGCGGGCAGACTTGCTAGTGGGGCACGCTGTGCCGCTTTCCCCGTCCCCGACCCGCACGTCCCAGGCCCCGTTCGCCGAACGCGGAGAACCCACACCGATGGAACCGAGACGCCAGCGCACCACCTCCCATGCCCTTCCCGGTACTCCCGCAGGGGGCGGCCGTGCCGTGCTGTCGGACGGCCAGCGGGCCCTGCTCCGGGAACGCCTGGGTTTCCTCAACGACGCCACGATGGCGATCGGCGCCAGCCTCGATCCGGAGAAGACCGCCTGGGGGCTGGCCGACGCGCTGGTGCCGACCCTGGCGGACTTCGCCGCGGTGCACCTGGTCGACACCCTGCGCCTGCCCCACCGCCTGGAGGTCGGCCCTCCCGAACCCGCCGCCCCGTCGTCGCGGTCCCTGTGGCAGACCTCCGTCACGCACGACGGCCACTCCCGCTGGCGGTCCCTGACCCCCGTGGACGACACCTGGACTCCCGGCCCCGACCATCCGGTGTACCAGGCGATGGCCGGCGGACGTCCCGTCGTCTCCAGCGTGGACGCCGGCACCGCCGCCGTCCTGGACGACGGGGCGGGCCGCGATCTGGTGGGCTGCTCCCTGCTCGTCATCCCGCTGATGGTACGGGGCCGGAAACTGGGCGCCGCCGTCCTGGCCCGCCATCCCCACCGCTCCGGTTTCGACGAGACCGACGTGCTCACCGCGCGCCAGCTCACCGCCCAGGCCAGTCTCGGCGTCGACAACGGCTACCTGTACCAGGCCCGGGCCAGCGTCGGCGACTCCCTGCAGCACAGCATGCTGCCGACCCTGCCGTCCCGCCTGTCCAGCGTGGACATCGCCTACCGGTACGTCAGCAGCAGCCACACCGCGCAGGTCGGCGGCGACTGGTTCGACGCGATCCCGCTGCCCGGCAGCCGGGTGGCGCTCGTCGTGGGCGACGTCATGGGGCACGGGCTGCGGTCGGCCGCGGTCATGGGCCAGTTCCGCACCGCCGTGCAGACCCTGGCCGCCATGGACCTGCCGCCCGACCACGTGCTGCGCCACCTGGACGACCTGGCCCACCAGCTCGGCGACGGCTACCTGGCCACCTGCCTGTACGCGGTCTACGACCCGGTCATCCACCGCTGCACGATCGCCAGCGCCGGGCACGTCCCCCCGGTCCTGCTGCGCGGTGACGGCACCACCGAGATCCTGCGGCCGCCCACGGGGGCGCCGATCGGCCTGGGCGGGGTGGCCTTCGAGTCGTTCGAGTTCAGCGTCGCCGACGGCGACGTGCTGGTGCTGTGCACCGACGGGCTGGTGGAGACGCGCGGCCGGGACGTGGAGTCCGGGCTGGAGGAGCTGCGCGCCCACCTCACCGATCCCGCCCGGTCCCTGGACGAGCAGTGCCAGACGCTGCTGCAGGCGTTGGGCACCTCCGAGCAGGAGGACGACGTGGCGCTGCTGCTGGCCCGGCTGCGCGGCATCCCCAGCCGCGACTTCGCGCAGTGGATGCTGCAGCCGCGGCCCACCACGCCCGCGCTGGCCCGCCGCCTGCTGCGCACCACGCTCACCGAGTGGGGCCTGTCCTCCCTGGTCGACCTGGTCGAGCTGCTGGCGACCGAGGTGATCACCAACGCCGTGCGCTACGCGTCCCGGCCGATCGACCTGCGGCTGCTGCGCACCGACATCCTGCTGTGCGAGGTCACCGACGACGACCAGCACCGCCCGGTGCTGCGCCAGGCGTCCACCACCGACGAGGGGGGACGCGGTCTGCAGCTGGTCAGCCACCTGTCCCGCCGGTGGGGCGCCAGCGCCAAGACGACCGGGAAGGTGGTCTGGTTCGAAGTGGACCTGCCTCCTGACGCTCCCCGCGCGGAGAAGGACTGATCAGCGGCCCAGCCGGTGGTCCAGTGCGGTGTGGCGGCGCCCGGAGGCGGTGTTGCGCACCGCCTGGGCGATGGCCCGCCGCGACCCCACCAGGACCACCAGTTTCTTGGCGCGGGTGATGGCCGTGTACAGCAGGTTGCGTTGCAGCATCATCCAGGCGCTGGTGGTCACCGGCACCACCACGCACGGGTACTCGCTGCCCTGGGAGCGGTGCACGGTCAACGCGTAGGCGTGGGTCAGCTCGTCGAGTTCCGCGAAGTCGTAGTCGACCTCCTCGTTCTCGTCGGTGACGACCGTCAGTGTCTGTTCGACCGGGTCGATGGCGGTGACGTTGCCGAGGGTGCCGTTGAACACCCCGTTGGCGCCCTTGTCGTAGTTGTTGCGGATCTGCACGACCTTGTCGCCGACCCGGAAGACCCGGCCGCCCACGCGTCGTTCGGCCGTCCCCGGGCGGGCCGGGGTGAGCGCCTCCTGCAGGAGCGTGTTGAGGTTGCCCGCGCCTGCCGGGCCGCGGTGCATGGGGGCGAGTACCTGGACGTCGCGGCGCGGGTCCAGGCCGAAGCGCCGCGGGATGCGGCGGGCGACGACGTCCACGGTCAGTTCGGCGGCGGCCTCGGCGTCCTCGCAGGGGAAGAGGAAGAAGTCGGACATGCCGTCCAGGTGGATGGGGCGTCCGGTGTTGACGCGGTGCGCGTTGGTGACCACACCGGACTGGGCGGCCTGGCGGAACACCTGGGTGAGGCGGACGCTGGGTACGGGCGAGTCCTCCGCCAGCAGGTCGCGCAGGACCTGTCCGGCGCCCACCGACGGCAGCTGGTCGACGTCGCCGACGAGGAGCAGGTGCGCGCCGGGTGGGACGGCCTTGGCCAGTTTGTTGGCGAGCAGCAGGTCGAGCATGGATGCCTCGTCGACGACGAGCAGGTCGCAGTCGAGGGGGTTGTCGCGGTCGTAGGAGGCGTCGCCGCCGGGTTTGAGCTCCAGCAGCCGGTGCACGGTGGACGCCTCGTGTCCGGTGAGTTCGGTGAGGCGTTTGGCGGCGCGTCCGGTGGGGGCGGCCAGCACGATCCTGGCGCGTTTGGCGGCGGCCAGGGCGATGATGGACGCCACGGTGAAGGACTTGCCGCAGCCGGGTCCGCCGGTGAGGACCGCGACCTTGCTGGTCAGCGCGAGTTTGACCGCTTTTTCCTGTTCCGGGGCCAGTTCGGTGCCGGTGCGGCTGTGCAGCCAGGACAGTGCCCGCTCCCAGTCCACGTCGGCGAAGGCGGCCAACCGGTCCTGTTCGGCGTTGAGCAGTGTGCGCAGTTGGGCGGCCAGCGAGGTCTCGGCGCGGTGGAAGGGGACCAGGTAGACGCCCATCACGGTCTCGCCGTCGCGGTCGGGCAGCTTCTCGCGTACCACCCCCTCCTCGGCGACGAGTTCGGCCAGGCAGTCGATGACCAGGGCCGAGTCCACCTGGAGGATCTTGACCGCCTCGTTGATGAGCGTCTCCTCCGGCAGGTAGCAGTGGCCGTCGCCGGTGGATTCCGACAGGGTGAACTGGATGCCGGCCTTGACCCGCTGCGGGCTGTCGTGGGGGATGCCGACCGCCTGGGCGATGGCGTCGGCGGTCTTGAAGCCGATGCCCCACACGTCGGCGGCCAGCGAGTAGGGTTCCTCGCGCACCACCCGGATCGAGTCGTCGCCGTACTTCTTGTAGATGCGCACCGCCAGGGAGGTGGAGACCCGGACGGTCTGCAGGAACACCATCACCTCCTTGATGGCCTTCTGCTCCTCCCAGGCCTCGGTGATGATCTTGGTGCGTTTGGGGCCGAGCCGGGGCACCTCCATGAGCCGTTCGGGGGTGTGTTCGATGACGTCGAGCGCCTTGTCGCCGAAGTGGTTGACGATGTGTTCGGCCAGCCGCGGCCCCACGCCCTTGACCAGTCCGGAGCCCAGGTAGCGGCGGATGCCCTGCACGGTGGCGGGCAGCACCGTGGTGTAGTTCTCCACCTGGAACTGCCGTCCGTACTGGGGGTGGGAGGTCCAGCGGCCCTCCATGCGCAGCGACTCGCCGGGGTGGGCGCCCAGCAGGGCGCCGACCACGGTCACCAGGTCCGCGCCGCGCCCGGTGTCGATGCGGGCCACGGTGTAGCCGGTCTCCTCGTTGACGTAGGTGATGCGTTCCAGCACCCCTTCCAGGACCGACGGGCGGAACGGTTCACCGGACGCCATCGGGGCACCTCCCGGGCGGTGTGGGCGGACAGCGGGGACACCGCCGACCGTACCCAACTCCGGTGACGTCCGCCGTGGCGGGGCGCGGCGCCCCGGGCGCGGGCCGCGTCCGGGGCGTGCGGTCCTTCCCCGGGGGTCAGGTCCGCCGGCCGGTGCCGGTCCCGCCCGGCCGGGAGGGCCGGGCGGGTGGCGGAACGTCGGCGCTGCCTCCGCCCGCGGTGTTCGCCGGGGAGTCGCCCGCCGCGGGCGGAGGTGTCTCGGGGGCGGCCGCCCGCCGTCCCGGTGAGGACCGCGCCCTCTCCTCCAGTTCCCTGATCCGCTGGTGCATCAGCTCCAGTACCCGGGCGCGTTGGGCGTGCGCCTCCTCGTAGGCGATGAGTTCGCGCACCTGTTCCCGGGTCAGTGAGCGGATGCGGTACTGCAGGGTGTCCAGCGGCAGGTGCTCGTAGTCGGGGATGGCCAGGGTGTCGCGGTGGACTCGCGCCATCGGTCCTCCTCGTCGTCGGTGCGGCCCGCCGGGGTCACACGGTGGTGAGCGCCACCTTGGTCCAGCCCGGCTCGTGCCGGTCGAACGCCTCGTAGGCGCGCAGGACGTCGCCGGTGATGGGCTCCTCCTGGGTGAGCACCGAGGTGATGTCGATCTGCTGTGAGGCGACCATGTCCAGCAGCGTGGGGATGTACTTGCGGTGGTTGCAGCTGCCCGCGTTGAGGGTCAGGTTCTTGGTCACGGCCATGCCGATCGGGAAGGCGTCGGCGTTCGGCGGGTAGTTCCCGACGACCGCCACCGTCCCGGCCTTGGCCACCGCGTCCACGGCCCACCGCAGGGCCTGGGCTCCCCCGCCGCCGACGGTCTGCTCGTCGCCGGTGCGGGCGCTGGGCACCGTGGCCGCGTGCTCCTTCTCCAGGCGGTGCACGTCGGTCTCGGAGGCGGCCGCGGTGCCGCGGTCGGGCTGCTGCGCGTCCACGCCCACCGCGTCGATCACCCGGTCGGGGCCGATGCCGCCGGTCAGTTCCACCAGGGTGGCCACCGGGTCCTCGGAGTTGTAGTCGATGACCTCGGCGTGCAGGCTGCGTGCCTGCTCCAGGCGGCTGGGCACTCCGTCGACGGCCAGCACGCGGCCCGCGCCCTGCTGCCAGGCGCTCAGGATCGTGAACAGGCCCACCGGTCCGCAGCCGAAGACCGCCACGGTGTCGCCGCTGGTGATCTCGGCGAGTCGGGCGCCGAACCAGCCGGTGGGGAACATGTCGGACAGCAGGATGCCCTCCTCGTCGCTGACCCGGTCGGGCAGCCCCACCAGGCCCACGTTGGCGTAGGGCACCCGGACGCGTTCGGCCTGCATCCCCTGGAAGGCGCCCGTCGACCGGGGGCCGCCGAAGAACGCTGTTCCGGCGCGGCGGCCGCCCGGGTTGGCGTTGTCGCACTGGGCGAAGTAGCCGGCGCGGCAGTAGCTGCACACCCCGCAGCCGATCGTGGAGGGGACCACCACCCGGTCGCCGGGGCGGAAGTTGCGTACCCCGGGGCCGACCTCGGTGACCACCCCCACCCCCTCGTGGCCCATGATCGTGCCCGGTTCCATGCCCGGCATCGTGCCGCGCAGCAGGTGCAGGTCGGTGCCGCAGATCGCGCTGGTGGTGATCTGGACGATCGCGTCCTGGGGGTCCTGGATGGTCGGTTCAGCGACGTCCTCCACCCGGATGTCCCCCACTCCGTGCCACACCACGGCTCTCATGTCGCCTCCTCCTCGCGTCGGCGCGGAACCGCTCGGCGGCGCGGCCCCGCGTCAGGCGCGTCCTGCGCTGTGGTCTTGTCGCGGGTCTCAGGACGCGTGGGCCCTCTATCCGAGGCCGCCGCTTCCAACCCCCGGTCAGGGAGAAAACGGGCCCGGCGTGGTGCCGCACCGGTCGTAGGGGGCGGAAGAATGGGGGTATGCGCGCCAGTCGCCTGCTCTCCCTGCTCCTGCTGCTGCAGAACCGCGGCCGGTTGACGGCCGCCCAGCTCGCCGCCGAACTGGAGGTCTCCGAACGCACCGTCTACCGTGACGTGGAGTCGCTCAGCGCCGCGGGCATCCCCGTCTACGCCGAGCGCGGGGCGGGCGGCGGCTATCGGCTGGTGGACGGCTACCGCACCCGGCTCACCGGGCTCAGCGGCGGCGAGGCCGACTCGGTGTTCCTGGCCACGGTGCCGCAGGCCGCCGCGGAGCTGGGGCTGGGCGCGGAGATGGCCGCCGCCCACCGCAAGATCCTGGCGGCCCTGCCCGAGGGGGTGCGGGAACGCGCCCAGCGGGTCCGGGACCGGTTCCACCTGGACGCGCCCGCCTGGTTCCGCGAGCCCGACCGGGTCCCGCACCTGGCCGCGATCGCCTCGGCGGTGTGGGAGCAGCGCGTCGTCGAGGTCCGCTACCGCAGGTGGCGCTCCGAACCGGTGGACCGGGTCCTCGCTCCGCTGGGCGTGGTCCTCAAGAGCGGGCTGTGGTACTTCGTGGCCCTGCCGTATCCCGCCGCCCCCGGGTGCGAGCCCCGCACTTTCCGCGCCGCGCGGGTGGACGGGCTCACCGACACCGGGGAGCGCTTCGCCCGTCCCGACGGTTTCGACCTGGCCGCCTACTGGGAGCGGTGGTCCCGCGAGTTCGAGGCGAGCCGCTACACGGGTACCGCGCGGGTGCTGCTCACTCCCAGGGGCCGGGACCTGCTGCGTGTCGTGCTGCCGCCGGTGCTGCACGGGGCGTTGGAGGCGGCCGAGCCGCAGCCCGACGGCCGGCTGTGCGCGCACGTCCCGTTCGAGTCCGTGGAGCAGGCCGTGGCGCAGTTCATCCAGTGCGGCCCCGACGCCGAGGTGGTGGAGCCGGTGGAGTTGCGGGAGGGGGTGCTGGCGCAGGCGCGCGCCACGGTCCGCCGCTACGCGGACTGACCGGCCGGGGCGTCCTCGACCAGCGCGTGCCGTCGTTTCCAGGCGACCACCAGCACGAACGACACGGTCACCAGCAGCGTCCAGGAGCCGAACTTGCTGAGTGAGACCATCGTCCAGGTCTCGGCCTGGTCGGGGTAGCGCCAGGCGCCCAGCAGGGTGGCGAGGTTCTCGGCGAGCCACAGGAAGAACCCGATGAGCACGAACGACAGCGCCAGCGGCATCCGGTAGCGGGTCCGTCCCACCGTGAAGTACACCCACGTGCCCCAGGTCACCGCGAGCACCGCCACCGCGAGCAGGGCGCGCAGGTCCGGCAGCCAGTGGTGGGCGAAGAAGTTGAGGTAGACGACGGCGGCCACGACCGCTGTCGCGGCACGCCGGTAGCCGGTGAGCCGCAGGTCGAGCAGCCGCCAGGCGCGGGTCACGTAGCTGCCGACCGCCGCGTACATGAACCCGCTGTACAGCGGGACACCGCCGATCTTGGTGAGGGCGGGCTCGGGGTAGGCCCAGGAGCCCATCTGCACCTTGAACAGTTCGAAGGCGAGCCCGACCGCGTGGAAGCCGAGGATCGCCAGCAGTTCCCGGCCGCTTTCCAGGCGCAGTGCCCAGAACACGGCGGTCACCGCGGCCAGATAGACCAGCAGTGCGTCGTAGCGAGCGAGCGGCAGCGGCAGCACCGTGGACAGGCCCAGTCCGAGGAAGACGCATCCCGCGAACGCGCACGCCCCCGCCTGGGCCAGGCCGAAACGGGTGAACTGCGCGAGGAGCCGTCCGGCCCGGCCGCGTGCCTCGACCCGCTCCAGCACCGTCTCCAGCGGTTGCCACCGTGGTGCCACCGGGCCTCCTCCGCCGTGTCGGGCAGCGTCGGGGCAGCACCCTAGCGGAGCGGTCCTCCCGCACCGGGGTTCTGGCCTGTTGCGGCCAGTGCGCGGCCCCGCTCCGGGGGCGGGGGCTGCCCTCCGCGCGCGGCGGGCGGTGGCCGGCGGCGGTCGGCCCCGCTCCGGGGGCGGGGGCTGCCCGGTCAGCCGAAGAACCCGAAGTACCACAGTGCGCAGTTGGTGCCCAGGATGGCGGCCGCGGCCAGCATCACTCCGGTCACGAAGCCCGTGCGCAGGCAGCGGACCAGGTACTCCGCCGACACGACGTTGTTGAGCAGGAAGTAGCCGAGGTACAGCGCCTGGAAGAACCCGTCCATGGTCAGCAGTCCCGGGTAGTACCAGCCGTTGCCGGTGTAGAACTCGGTGGTGGCGAACCACTCCCAGGCGATCGAGGCGCCCCAGCCCAGCGGGATCTGGATGATCGGGATGATCAGCAGCGGGAGCAGTTTCACGAAGCTCCACAGGCTCGGCTGGTCGGCGACCCGGGAGGGGCGGTGGGCGCGGCGGGCGTACTCGCGTTCGGCGCGCAGCCGTTCCCGGTGGGCCAGTTCGGCTTCGCGGCGGCGCTGCTCCTCGTAGCGCTGCCGCTCCAGTTCCTCGGCGCGGCGGCGCTCCTCCTCCTGCTGGCGCATCAGTGCTTCGCGGCGGCGCAGTTCCTCGCGTTCGCGGCGGCGCTGCTCGTCGGCGGGGGAGCCGCGGTACAGGTCGGCGTAGGCGTCGTCGCGGGACGGCGGGGTCGCGGGCGGCATCGCCGCGGTCGGCGGCGCCTGGTGGCCCTGTCCGTAGACAGCGGTGGGCGGGGTCTGCGCCCCGGTCTGCTGGCCGTGGACGGCGGTCGGCGGCAGCCCGTCGACCGGTCCGGGGGCCGCTCCCAGCACCGAGGTGCGCTGCTGCGGGTCGACGCCGTCGCCGTGGGGGACGGCCCGGGTGGGCTGGTCGTCGCCCAGCACCTCCGTCGCGGAGTATCCGGCGCTCTGCGATCCCAGCACGGCGGTCGCGCCGCCGTCGGCGGTGGGCGACGCCCCGCTCAGCGCCGCGTTGACCTGGGCGACCCGCTCCTGGATGCCGCGCATGAACACCGGCGGCAGCCAGGAGGATCCCGCGGGCACGTCCCCGAGCGCGTCCAGCACCTCGCCGGGCCCCGGACGGTTCCGCTCGTCCTTGGCCAGGCAGGCCGCCACCAGTCCGCGCAGCGTCGCCGGCACCGACGACAGGTCCGGTTCGTGCTGCAGGACCCGCATGACCATGGTGGGCATCGCGCCCTCGCCGAACGGCCCGACCCCGCCGGCCGCGTACACCAGCACCGCCCCGTAGGCGAACATGTCGCTCTTGGGGGTGAGCGGGGCGCCCTGGATCTGCTCGGGCGACATGAACCCGGGGGTCCCGATGATCGACTGGGTGGCGGCGGTGCCCTCGGTGGCGCGGGCGATCCCGAAGTCGATGACCCGCGGCCCGTCCTCGGCCAGCAGCACGTTGCCGGGCTTGAGGTCGCGGTGGATCAACCCCACCCGGTGGATCTCGGTGAGCGCCTCGGCCAGGCTCGCGGCCAGCACCCGCAGGCTCGGCTCCGGCAGCGGGCCGTGGTCGCGCACCGCCTGGTCCAGCGGCAGCGACGGGACGTAGGAGGTGACCAGCCACGGCACCTCGCCGTCGGGGTCGGCGTCGATCACCGGGGCGGTGAACGCGCCGCTGACCCGGCGGGCCGCGGTGACCTCGCGGGCGAACCGCTCCCGGAACGACTGGTCGGCGGCCATGTGCGGGTGGATCCGCTTGACGGCCACCGGCCTGCCGGCCGCAGAGCGGCCGAAGTACACCTGGCCCATGCCTCCGGCGCCCAGTCGTCCGATCAGCCGATAGCGGCCGATCCGTTCCGGATCGCCGTTCTCCAAGGGGCCCACGTTGACCTCCGCTGTGCGCCGTGCCATCCCAACGTCTGCGATAGTAACGAAACCGGCGGCCTGCTCCGGGCGGGTCCGGGCGCGGCCCCCGCCGGCGGACACCGCCGCGGCGGCCGTGCCCGGACCCGCCCCGCACGGCCCTACCGCACGTCGGTCTCGATGTGCGTGCACAACCAACGGTATTCGGCGTAGACCACCCGCAGCGCCAGCGCGCGGTGCCGCTCACCGTAGCCGACGACGCCGCTCACCTCCGCGACCCCCGGTTGGGAGCCGTCCAGCCACACCGCGCGCAGCCGGGGCCGCTGCCGCGTCGCGTAGCAGCCGGCCCGCAGCAGCAGGCTCCGGTGGGCGCCCTCCGACAGCCACGGGCGCAGCTGTTCGGGGTCGCGCTGGCCGGCCAGCACCTCGGCGACGAGCTGGGTGAAGCGCGGCAGGTCCCGCTCGGGGCGGACACGGCGGCGGGCGGGACAGGCGGGGACGCGCCGTTTCCGGCGCCCGTGGCGGTGGTCGTCCGCGGTGATCGTCATAACGCCTCCTTCGGATCGGCACCGGATCTCAGGGGGATCCGTCATCTGTTCCAGAGTCGCCACCCGCCCCGTTCGACCATCCGAATCTGGTTTTCCCGCTCCTGCGGCCCGGCCGCGGCGGCCACCGCTTCCCGATCTGTCCTCTTCCGTACCCCCGCCGTTATCCCGGCCTCGTCATACTGGTCGGGTGAGTGACGCCTATCTCGCTTCCCCCGTCCCCATCGGCCTGGCCCACCGGGGCGGCTGGCCCACCGATCCGAGCGGGCGGGTCCGCACCGACCTGGAGAACACCGCGCTGGCCTTCGAGCACGCGGTGCGCCTGGGCTACCGCTATCTGGAGACGGACGCGCGCGCCACCGCCGACGGGGTGCTGCTGGCCTTCCACGACCCTGTCCTGGACCGCGTCACCGACCGCACGGGCACCGTCGCCGAGCTGCCCTACGCGCAGGTGGCCCGGGCCCGGGTCGGCGGCAGCGAGCCGATACCGCTGCTGGAGGACCTGCTGGGTTCGCTGCCCGAGGCGCGTTTCAACATCGACGTCAAGGACGACTCCGCGGTCGAGCCGCTGCGCCGGGTGCTGCGCCGCACCAACGCCTGGCACCGGGTGTGTGTCGGCTCCTTCAGCCAGGCCCGCCTGGAACGGGTACGCCGCACCTTCGACCGCCCGGTGGCCCTGTCCAGCGGTCCGGTGGACGTGCTGCGGCTGCGGGCCGCCTCCCTCGTCCCGCTGCTGCTGCCGCTGGCCCGCCGCGACGTCTCCTGCGTGCAGATCCCGTTGCGGCACCGGGGGTTCCCCCTGGTCTCCCGGGACCTGGTGGCGGCCGCGCACCGTCTGGGCCTGCAGGTGCACGTGTGGACCGTCAACGACCCCGCGCTGATGGAACGCCTGCTGGACGTGGGGGTGGACGGCATCGTCACCGACGACGTGGCCGCCCTGCGCCGCGTCCTGGCCGACCGGGGGCTGTGGCCCGCCTCCCCCACCTCCTTCCCGCAGTAGCAGCCCACCTCCCCGCAGAGTCCGTTCACCCCACACGAGAGAAGCACCGCGTTGTCCACCTCCACCCCGGCCTCCGTGCCCACCCCTTCCGACGAGGCGCGCACCCGCCGTTCCGAGCGGCGCGCCTGGTACATGTACGACTGGGCGCAGTCGGTCTTCACCACCTCCGTGATCACGGTCTTCCTCGGCCCCTACCTGACCGCGCTCGCCGAGGGCGGCGCCGGGGCCGACGGCCGGATCAGCGTGTTCGGCTGGATGATCACGCCCGCCTCGCTCTACCCCTACGCCACGTCCCTGTCGGTGCTGCTCCAGCTGGTGCTGCTGCCCGCGCTCGGGGCCGTCGCCGACACCAGCGGACGCAAGCGGGAACTGCTCGGGGTGACCGCCTACCTCGGCGCGTTCTCCACCATGGGCCTGTACTTCGTGCACGGGGACCGCTACCTGCTCGGCGCGGGCCTGTTCGTCGTCGCCAACGTCGCGTTCGGCGCCTCCATCGTGGTCGCCAACTCGTTCCTGCCCGACCTGGCCTCCGAGGACGAACGCGACGCGGTGTCCTCCCGCGGGTGGGCGATGGGCTACCTGGGCGGCGCCCTGCTGCTCACCCTCAACCTGGTGCTGTTCCTCGGGCACGAGAGCCTCGGCCTGGAGGAGGGGCACGCGGTGCGTATCTGCATGGTGTCGGCGGGCGTGTGGTGGGCGGTCTTCACCGTGATCCCGCTGGCCCGGCTGCGCAACCGGCGCGAGGGGTCGCTGGACGCCCCGGTGCGGAGGATCTCCGTGGGCCGCAGCTTCACGCAGCTGTGGCAGACCGTGAAGAGCCTGCGCGCCTACCCTCGCACCCTGCTGTTCCTGGTCGCCTACGTCCTGTTCAACGACGGCATCCAGACCGTCATCGGGTTCTCCGCGACCTTCGCCGACCAGGCTCTGGGGCTGGACCAGTCCGTGCAGATCGGCACCATTCTCATGGTGCAGTTCGTGGCGTTCGGCGGGGCGCTGCTGCTCGGCGCGATCGCCCGGCGCTTCGGTGCGAAGAAGACCATTCTGGGCAGTCTCGTGGTGTGGACCGCGGTGGTGGCGGTGGCGCCGGTGCTGCAGGAGGGCGCGGCCGCGCAGTTCTTCGCGTTGGGTTTCTTCATCGCGATCGTGCTGGGCGGCACGCAGGCGCTGTCGCGTTCGCTGTTCTCGCACCTCATCCCGAAGGGCAAGGAGGCGGAGTACTTCGGGTTGTACGAGATCAGCGACAAGGGGTCGGCCTTCCTGGGGGCGCTCGTGCTGGGTGTGGTGCTGGACGCCACCGGCGGCGACTACCGGCTGGCGATCCTGTCGATGGTCGTGTTCTTCGTCCTCGGTTTCGTCCTGCTGCTGGTCATCGACATTCCCGCGGCGATCCGCGCCGCGGGCAACCGGGTGCCCGAGAAGCTCTGAGGGGCCGGGCCGCGGGTTCTTCCCCGGTCCGGCCGCTCACGTCCAGCGGGCGAGCAGTCCCTCCAGGGGGTCGGGGCGCCTCTCCTGCCGGGCGGGGACGTGGTAGCGCACGCCGGCCGTCCGGGGTGCGGGGGCGCCGACGCGGGCGCGGCGGACAGCGGCCGTCGGAGCGGGGGCCTCGTCGGCGGCCTCGGGGGCGCCGTAGCGGGCGCCCCGGGCCCGAGGGCGGCCGGTCCGCACCGGCGGCGGTCGCCGCCCGGCGCGGGAGGGGGGCGGCTCCGGTGCGGAGGGGGCCGGTTCGGCGGAGAAGCGCACCGGCAGCGCCGCCGGTGCGTGTACCGCCGGCGGGGCGTGCCGGCGCAGGCTGTGCGGCGGATCGTCCAGGACCGGGCCGAGGCGGTCGACGACGGTGTCGACGGCGGTGACGGCGATCCCGGAGGCCAGCTCCTGGGCGGGGCAGCGGTGCGGTCCGGCCCCCCACATCAGGTGGGCGCGGTTTCCGGCGAGGTCGTCGAGGGTGCGGCCGCGGCGGACCGTCGGGTCGGCGTGGGCGGGGGCGAACCCCAGCACCAGCGGCTCGCCTTTTCTGATGTCGACGCCGCCGATACGCACGTCGCGGGTGGGGCAGCGGGCCTGGAGGGTCTGCAGCGGCGGGTCGACCCACATCACGTAGTCGAGGAAGTCGGTGCAGGGCAGTGCCCCGCACCGGTGGGCCGCGGCGATCTCGGGCCGGGTGAGCAGCAGCCGCAGCGCGTTGCCGACGAGGTGCGCGGTGGGGGCCACCCCGGTCCGCACCAGCGTGTCCAGTGCGGCGGCGGCCTCGGCGTCGGTGAGTCCGACGGGGTGGCGCAGCAGTTGGGAGACGAGGTCGTCGCCGGGGTCGGCGCGGCGGCGTGCCACCAGCGCGGTGGTGTAGCGGTGGAGGTCGGCGGTGGCGCGCGCGGCCGTGGCGGGGTCTTCTCCGTCGCGTGCGGCGCACAGCCGGGCCAGCAGGTCGCCGTACCGTTCGTCCAGTCCGAACAGGGAGTTCAGCACCATCGCGGGCAGCGGCACGGCGTAGTCGGCGACGAGGTCGGCCCGGCCCCGGGGCGCGAAACGGTCGACGAGTGAGGTCGCCAGCGTCCTGGCGGTCTCGGTGAGGCGGCGTCCGCCGACGGCCCGCAGTCCTTCGACGACGGGGGCGCGCATCCGGTGGTGGCGTTCGCCCTCCGCCGCCGGGGCGGAGCCGTTCTCCTCTTCCCGTGGTTGCTGCGGGGCCGTGGTCCACCGGTCGGGGGTGGCGGCGAAGCGGTCGAAGTCGCGGAGCGCGTCCAGGTTCTCGTGGTAGCCGAGCAGCAGCCAGCCGGGCACGCCCGGGGTGATCTCCACGGGGGCCACCGCGCCGAAGCGGGCGCGCAGCTCCTCCCACGGCAGTGGGTGGTCAGGGCGGCGGGTGCCCGTGTGGAGGGGGACGGCCCGGGCGCGGAGGGGGCGGGGTGCGGGCGTGGGGCGGGGGCGGCTGGTACCGGTGCTCATGGCGGCGCTCCTCGGGAGAGTCGGCTTCCCGGACTGTAGGCGCCGAATGTTTCCGGTGTGCTTCCTCGTCGCAACAGGCGGGGTTTTCGGCGCTGCGCCGCGTGGCGCGGGCATTGCGCAAAGTTTCTGCCAAGCTGTTCCGAACTGCGAAGATTCGCTTTCGGTGCGGCGGGTGGGATGGCCCACAATCCTGGGAGCGGCGGGACCGGTGAGGGGACCGGTGTGAAACGGGGCGTCGGCGCACGGTTGGGCTCTCACGGTCCGGGGAATCTTGAGACCGACCGCCGCGTTGATACCCACGAGACCGCAAGAGCGCCTGGAGGCACCCACACGATGGCCGAGCGAGCACTTCGCGGAACCCGACTCGGGGCGACCAGTTACGAGAACGACCGCAACACCGACCTGGCTCCGCGCCAGGAGGTCACCTACGACTGTCCTCGGGGCCATCGCTTCGCCGTCACCTTCGCCTCGGAAGCGGAGATCCCCGCGACCTGGGAGTGTCGTTTCTGCGGGGAGAGTGCGCTGATGGTCGACGGCAAGCAACCGGAGGAGAAGAAGACCAAGCCGACGCGCACCCACTGGGACATGCTGCTGGAGCGTCGCAGCATGGAGGACCTGGAGGAGGTTCTGGCCGAGCGGCTGGAACTGCTGCGCGCCCGGCGCCGCGAGGAGCAGAAGCACATGCGCTCCCTGTCCTCGGAGCGGCGCAGCGCCTGAGTCGTCCGCGGAGACGGTGCGGGGGCGGTACCGACCGCCCCCGCACTGTCGTCTCCGGGGGTCCTGCCCGCCGCGGCTCAGGCGGTGGGGGGCTGCGCGGTGAAGGGGTCGTGGCTGTGTCCGACCAGGTCGGCCACTGATCCGTAGACGGCGGTGGGCCGGTAGGGGAAGAGTTCCGCGGTGGTGGAGTCGGAGATCCCGCTCAGCACCAGGATGGTCTGCATGCCCGCCTCCAGCCCGGAGCGCACGTCGGTGTCCATGCGGTCGCCGATCATCACGGTGTTCTCCGAGTGGGTGCCCAGGGTGCGCAGCGCCGAACGCATCATCAGCGGGTTGGGTTTGCCCACGTAGTAGGGGGCGCGTCCGGTGGCCCTCTCGATGAGGGCGGCGACCGCCCCGGTCGCCGGGAGCGACCCCTCGCGGCTGGGTCCCTTCTCGTCGGGGTTGGTGGCGATGAACCGGGCGCCGCTCTCCACCAGCCGGATGGCGCGGGTGATCGCCTCGAAGCTGTAGGTGCGGGTCTCCCCCAGCACCACGTAGTCGGGGTCGCGTTCGGTCAGGATGTACCCGGCGTTGTGCAGCGCGGTGGTCAGTCCCGACTCCCCGATGACGTAGGCCGACCCGCCGGGCCGCTGTTCCTGGAGGAAGCGTGCGGTGGCCAGCGCCGAGGTCCAGATGGACTCCTCGGGGATGTCCAGTCCGCTGCGCAGCAGCCGGGCGCGCAGGTCCCGCGGCGTGTAGATGGAGTTGTTGGTCAGCACCATGAAGCGGGTGCCGTTGGCGCGCAGTTCCGCGACGAACTGGTCGGCCCCGGGGACGAGGTGCTCCTCCCACACGAGCACGCCGTCCATGTCCATCAGGTAGTTGTAACCGGATTCTTGCATCACGTGCTGATTGTCCCATCACTGTCCACGGGGGTGCGCCGTGCCACGCGGCGGCCCCGGCGGGCGCCGCCGTTCACCCGTTCGCAGTGTTCTCGGGCTCCCAGCGCAGCAGGTCCCCCGGCTGGCACCGGAGGGCCTCGCACAGCGCGGCGAGCGTGGTGAAGCGCACCGCCTTGGCGCGGCCGTTCTTGAGCACCGCCAGGTTGGCGGGGGTGATCCCGACACGGTCGGCGAGTTCGCCCACGGACATCTTCCGTTTGGCCAGCATCACGTCGATGTCGACGACGATCGGCATCAGATCACCTCCGCCAGCTCGGCCCGCATCCGCTCCGCCTCGGCGTCGCGTGCGATGGCCTGGGCGAGCAGTGCGCGCAGCACGAGCACGACGAGTGCGACCCCCACGATCGCCGTGCCGGCCCCGCCCAGCAGCAGGACGATCCCCGGGGGCACGGCCTCGCCCGGCGCCAGGAGGAGTCCGAGGGCGAACACCAGCAGGGCGGCCGCGGTGACCGCGCCGACCACGACGTGCACGTAGCGGAAGGCGGCGGGGGAGAACACGGTTCCGCGCCGCGCCATCGTCAGCAGCCGCCACACGCAGACCAGGACGACCTGGACCGCCACGATGCCCAGGACCGTGATCGCGAGGAGCGGGACGCGCAGCGCGGGGGCCGCGCCGGCCTCCTCCAGGTCGACGGCCAGCAGCGGCACCATCACCGTCTGCACGAACACCGAACCGGCGAGCAGCATCGCGAGCACGGTGCGCAGCGCGAGCACCGTCAGCCTCCCCATCACCCCTCCTTCATCGAACAACGATGGAAATCTATCGATATTCGATAGGTACGGCAAGGGGTGCCCCGTGTCGACCGGCACGGCCGCGCCGCAACGCCCTCCCCTACGGCGAACCGCCGCCTCCCGGGAGGCGGCGGTCACCGTTCCTGTGCCCCGGGCGGCCCCGGGGCGGGACCGTCCCTAGAGCTGACCGGTCTTGAGCGCACGGAGCAGCCCGGCCCACTCCCGGTGCCGGAACTCCAGATGCCCCAGTTCCCGGTGTCGGGTGTCGCGGACCAGCGCCCCGGAGGCCGTCTCGGCGACCTCCACGCACGCGCCCCCGTTGCCCGCGCTGTAACTGGACTTACGCCACTGCTTCCGGAGTTCCACGGAACTGCCTCCTGATCTCGTTCAGCCGGCTCAGCGACCGTTCGGGGGAGAGCGCGACCGCCTGCAGGTCCCCGAACAGCATCGACATGCGCTGCACCTGGGCGGGCTCGTGGATCATGGTCCCCGACACGGCGCTCTCCACGTACAGGACATCCGCTCTGTCCCGGATCGACAGCAGGATGAACATTCCCGCCAACCCCGGGTGCAGCCGGGTGTCCGCCGGTACCACCTGCAACCGGATTCTATGCTTCTCCACCTGGCTGATCAGGTGATCTAGCTGGGAGTTCATAACGACTGGGCCACCGATGGGACTCGTGAGCACCGATTCGGCGATCACGGTCATCATCACCGGGGGCTCGGCGGCCTCCCAGATCCGCTGCCGGCGCATGCGGCCGGCCACCAGTTCGTCGATCTGCCGCGGGGTGGCCAAGGAGTTGGCCGCCTCGATCACCGTCCTCGCGTACTCCTCCGTCTGCAGCAGCCCCGGAACGGCCAGGGGCGCGTAGTCGCGGATCAGCGTGGCCTGGGGTTCGGCCTCCACCAGTTCGCCCAGCCAGTCGGGGTAGGCCTGCCGGTTGCTCAGTTCCACCCACAGCCGCACCAGCTGCCCGGACGCCCTGGTGGTCCGGTCCAGGGCCTCGACCACGTCCCGCCTGGGCCAGTGCGTCCCCCGTTCGAAACAGCTCACCAGCGAGGTGGAGACGTTCACCGCCCGGGCCAGCTGCCCCTGGGTGAGACCGGCGTTGAGCCGGATCCTCCTCAGCTCTGTCCCGAACCTGATCCCCTCAGCGCGGATCTTCCTCTTCACCACGGTTCCACCACTCTCCACCCCGATTTCACCGCCGACCACCCGCCGCGAAGGGAATGGGCAGACCGGTCGGCTCCGCCCCCTCCTGACGTTTGTAACGCGACAGTGGACGTCGGAGAGGGGATTTCGGGATTTCGGCCGCTACCGGCCGGGCCCCGGAGTCGACGCCGACGACCGACAGGGGGGCGAGAGGATGAGCGAACGCAGGGAGGCCGCCAGGCGGCTGTGCCTGGAGTTGGACCGGCTGGGGGTGCGCCCCGTCCCCGACGGGCCGACCATGACCGTCACCGGGGTCATGGACGGCAGGACCCAGACGGTGGCCCTGCGGCCGTTCGACGCCCGGGGACTCATGTGGTGCTTCGTGTGGCCGGGAGTGGAGTCCACCGTCGACCCGGTGCTGCCGGTGGGTGAGGAGCCCGCCCTGGCCCGACGGGTCCACGCGGTGCTGTCCCTGCCGGAGCTGGCCGACTCCGAGCTGTGAGCGCGCCCCGCACTGCGTGTTCGGCGGCGGGGGCGGCTCAGCCGCGGGTGGCCGGCGGGCTGCTTGCCTCCGGACCGTTCTGCTCGGGTTCGTCGTGGATGATGCGGCCCTGCACGACGCGGCCCGCACCGGGCCGCGGGTCGCCGCCGGAAGCGTAGTCGTGCAGGGTGAGCAGGTCGGCCTCCATCTGGGCGCGCATGCGGTCCAGGCGCCGCCGGAACCAGCCGCTGACCACCCAGCGCAGTGCGGGACGGGTGAGGGGCAGCGCCATCAACGCGCCCAGCAGGGCGGTGAGGAACCCGGGGACGGCCAGCAGGACGCCGCCCGCCAGCAGCATCAGCGTGTCCAGCAGGTCGGCGCGCGGTTCGGCGCCGGTCCGCAGCGACCGCTGGGCGTCGGCGTAGGCGCCGCGCCCGGCCCGGCGCACCACCAGCACACCGGTGACGCTCAACGCGCACAGCGCCACGATCGTCCAGGTGACACCGATCTGCCCGGCCACCAGGATCATCAGCCAGATCTCCAGGAACGGCAGCGCCATCAGCGCGATCACGGTCAACAGCGGCATGGTGCCCCATCCAACGGCCGGGAACGACTCTCCTCCTGACAACGCGGCACGCGCCTTCCGCGTTCCCGCCGCGGCCGACGGGTCCCGCGCGAAATGACGGTCCTGTCACGGCATCGGTGCGATACCGCCGTCTCGGCGGCTCCGAGGAGGTCTTCGGCGAGGTGCTGCGGGGGCGCCGCGCCGAGTTCGTGCTCGCCGCCGAGTTCGGCAGCGGCCTCGGCGGGGCCGACGGCCCGGACCGGGGGGACGCGCGGCTCCCGCCGCTCCGTCCGCGGAGCCGTGGAGCGGTCCCTGCGCCGTCTGCGCACCGACCACAGCGACCTGCACCGAGTTGCACCGCCCCGACCCGTTCACCCCGATCGAGGAGGCCCTGGAGGCCCGCACCGACCCGGTGGTGCGCGAGGGCAGGGTCCGCCACGTCGGCTCCTCCGGCCTCGCCGCCCGGCAGGTCGCCGACGCCGCGTGGCCCGCCCGGTCCCGGGGACCGGTGCCCTTCGTCGGCGCGCAGCACGAGTACGGCCTGCTCGACCGGCGGGTGGAGACCGAGCTGCGGTGCGCCGCCGAGCGTTTCGGGGTGGGCCTGCTGCCGTACTTCCCGTTGGCCGGCGGGCTGCCCACGGGCGAGTACCGGCGCGGCACCCCGCGCCCGCCGACAGCCGGTACGCGGCCTGGGGGATCGGCGACCGGCTCACCGACGCCCGGTTCGACGCGGTGGAGCGGCTCACCCGCCCACGCCGCGGAGCGTTCGCTGAGCCTGCGGGACGTGGCGGTCTCCGCGCTGCTCGCGCGGCCCGCGGTGGGGTCGGTCATCGCCGGGGTCACCAGCGCCGCCGCAGCGCACCGGGAGCCCACCGCCGGGGAGCCGGCCGCCCTGGGCGAGAGCGTGCCGCCCGGCCTCCGGGGGCCCTGACGGCGTGTCCGGCCCGGTGCCGGGGCCGACGGGGCTCAGCCGGCGGGGGCCGCCTCGGTGCCGTGGTGCGCCTCCTGCTCCGCCGGCCGTGTGCCGTCCCGGCCGCGGCGGGCGCGCACCAGCGCGGCGGCGACCGCGCCCAGGCCCAGCAGGGTCAGCGCGGTCTCGGGCAGCGCGCCGAGCCGGGTGGCCGGGGTCAGGCCGCGCATCGCGGGGACCTCGGCGACGTGCACGGCCGCCTCCGCCTCCGGGGAGCGGTAGCGGACCCGTCCGTGTTCGTCGACCACGGCGCTGATGCCGCTGGTGGAGGCCACCACGGCGGGCCTGCCGTGCTCCACGGCGCGCAGCTGGGTGATGGCCAGCTGCTGGGCGGACTGGCCGGTGAAGTTGTAGTTGGCGTTGTTGGTGGGCACCACGATGACCTGTCCGCCCGCGGCCACCGACTCGCGTACCGGCAGGTCGAAGGCGACGTCGAAGCAGATGACGGCGGCCACGGTGGTGCCGTTGAGGTCCAGTGCCCCGGGTTCGGTGCCGGGCACGGCGTCGCTGCCGATCTGCTGCAGGCGGGTGACGACGGTGGCGAACACGTCCCGGAAGGGCACGTACTCGCCGAAGGGCACCAGGTAGCGCTTGGTGTAGTAGTCGCCCGGCCCGCTCCCGGGATGCCACACCACGCTGCGGATCTCCCGTTGGCTGCCGTCGGGGCTGTAGCGGGTGATGCCGAACAGCAGCGGCACCCCGATGTCGTCGGCCGCGGCGGAGATGAGGGCGGCCGCCTGCGGGTCGGCGTAGGCGTCGATGTCGCTGGCGTTCTCCGGCAGCACCACCAGGTCGGGTTGGGCGACCTCGCCCGCGCGCACCAGGCGCGCCAGTTCGTGGACGCCCTCGACGTGGTTGCGCAGCACCTGCATGCGTTCGCCCAGGATGTCCATCTCGCCCACGTTGGGCACGTTGCCCTGGACGAGGGCGACGGTGGCGGTGTGGTCCTCCTGCAGTGCGGTCGCGCGCAGTGCCAGGGAGCCGCCGAGCGGGACGAGCACGGCCGCGGCCAGGCCGGCCAGGAGCGGGAGCAGCAGGCGGCGTGCTGTCGCGCCGGTCCGCGCCGACCACAGCGCGCGGGCCGCGGCCACCAGGGCTGCTCCGGTCAGCGCGACCATGAAGGTGACCAGCGCGGAGGAGCCGAGCGCGGCGTAGCCGGCGAAGGGCGTGTCGGGTTGGCTGAAGGCCAGTTTGCCCCACGGGAAGCCGCCGAGGGGGAAGCGGGCGCGGCAGAACTCCTGGGCCACCCACAGCGCCGCGGTCCACAGCGGCCAGCCCGGCAGCCGGGCGGCCAGGGCGAGGCCCGCGGCCATGGGGACGAAGTAGACGGTTTCGGCCGCGGCGATGACCAGCCACACGTCGAGGCCGAAGACCTTCTGCCAGTGGATGAGCGGAACCATCAGGGAGGCTCCGGAGACCGCGCCGAGCCAGGCGGCCCTGCGGGGGCGCACGCCGTGGACCGCGGCCAGCAGCAGGGCCGGGCCCAGGACGGCCAGCGGCCACAGTCCGTACGGTTCCAGGGCGGCGAGTTGGGCCAGTCCCGACAGTGCGGCGGCCAGCACGCGGAGAAGCAGGGTCACGCGGAAAGCCTACGGGGTGGCGGAGGGGTCGGGGAATGCGCGGGAGTGCGGGGAGCGCGGAGAAAGGCCCGGACACCCTTCGGACCGGTTCCGTCCCGTAGGCGGCGAGCTCGGAGACCGTTGTCTACTGGATGTTCGGGCCTTTTCCGGGTCCAACCCCCCGCCCGGCCGCGGTGTACTGGCCCTCCCACGCCGTGCGCCGAACCTGGTGCGTGGCGCGGCGTCCGACGCGCGAGTCTCCAGGCCGCGGACCGGTCCGTCCAGCGCTGGACTGGCCGTCAGCCTACCCAGACTCACACACTCGTCCACCACCGTGCGTGCTCGTGTGTCGGCTCGCGGTGGCGTGGACGGTGTACGGCTGTCGCAGCCGCCGGTCCGGGTTGACGGCGCGTGCCAGGCTAACGCAACGCCGCCGATGACGCCAGTCCTTGTCGATTCGAAAAAATCGATCATTTCGATCAGCAAATCGATCAGATTTTACAGACGGGTAGACAAATCGATCAGCCTGGTGTTCGATTTGAGAGACACACCGATCCACCATCGGTCAGCCACGAAGGAGCTGTGCACTCATGGCCGAGATCGTCCTCAGCGGCGTCGACAAGATCTACAGTGGCGGCGTCAAAGCCGTGGACAACCTCAACCTGGAGATCAAGGACGGCGAGTTCATGGTGCTCGTCGGCCCGTCCGGCTGCGGCAAGTCGACCGCGCTGCGGATGATCGCGGGTCTGGAGGAGATCAGCGCGGGCACCCTCAGCATCGGCGGCAAGATCGTCAACGACCTGCCCCCCAAGAGCCGCGACATCGCCATGGTCTTCCAGAACTACGCCCTCTACCCGCACATGACGGTGGAGCAGAACCTGGCGTTCGGCCTGAAGCTGCGCAAGACCCCCAAGGCCGAGATCGAACGCCGGGTCAAGGAGGCCGCGGCCATGCTCGGCCTGGAGCCCTACCTCAAGCGCAAGCCCGCCGCCCTCTCCGGCGGTCAGCGCCAGCGTGTGGCGATGGGACGCGCGATCGTCCGCGAACCGCAGGCCTTCCTCATGGACGAGCCGCTGTCCAACCTGGACGCCAAGCTGCGCGTGCAGATGCGCGCCTCCCTGCACCAGCTGCACGAGCGGCTGGGCGTGACCACCATCTACGTCACCCACGACCAGGTCGAGGCGATGACCCTGGGCGACCGCGTGGCGGTCCTCAAGGACGGCAAGCTGCAGCAGGTCGACACCCCCAAGAACCTCTTCGACCACCCGGTCAACCTGTTCGTCGCCGGCTTCATCGGCTCGCCCGCCATGAACTTCGTCAACGCCCGCATCGAGGCCGAGAACGGCGGCGCGGTGCTGCGCTTCGCCGACCACGTCCTGCACGTCAGCACCGAGAGCGTGCGCGAGCACCCCGGCCTGGAGGAGTACTTCGGCCGCGAGATCATCCTGGGCGTCCGCCCCTCCGACTTCGACGACGCCGCGTTCGCCTCGCACAAGGGCAGCACGATGGACGTCGTCGCCGACGTCACCGAGGAGCTGGGCACCGAGATCAACGTGATCTTCGGCGTGGACGCCCCGCCGGTGCAGCACGAGGCCACCGCCGCACTCGCCGCCGACGCAGCCGGAGGCGAGGAGGACGGCGAGGACACGGCGCTGGCCCTGTCGGGTGGGAACAAGACCTTCTTCACCGCCCGGGTGAACCCGCGCAGCTCGGTCCGTCCCGGCCAGCCGGTCTCGCTGACCGTCGACACCCGCCGCCTGCACTACTTCGACCCCTCCAGCGGCCTGGCCATCGGCCACCCCGCCAACGTCAAGGCCGCCGTCTAGCAGCCGGCCGGCTCCGACCCCCGGGGCGCCCCGCACCACGCGGGGCGCCCCGCAGCGTCTTGACCGCCCCCGCGCCCGCCGCTCAGTCCAGCAGCGTGAACAGCCGCTCCGCCGACCGCTTCCACGTCCACTCGGCCAGCACCCACTCCCGGCCCCGCGCCCCCAGCTGCCGTGCCCGCCGCGGATCGGCGAGCAGCTCCACCAGCCGTGCGGCGACCGCGCCGGGATCGCGGCCGTCCACCACGAAACCGGTGCGGCCGTGTTGCACCGCGTCGGGTGCTCCCCCCGAGTCCCCGACGAGCACCGGACGTCCGCTGGCGGCCGCCTCCAGGTAGACGATGCCCAGCCCTTCGGCCTCCAGCCCGAACCGGCGGGTCCGCGAGGGCATCGCGAACACGTCGGCGGCCGCGAAGAAGGCGGGCAGCTCCGAATGCGGGTGCCCGCCCGCGAACACGACCTGGCCGGCCGCCCCGACCCGCCCGGCCAGAGCGCGCAGCCGCCGCTCGTCCGGCCCCTCCCCCACCACCAGCAGCCGCGCCCCCGCCACCCGCTCCCGCACCCGGGGCAGCGCCCGGACCAGCGTGTCCACCCCCTTGCGCGGCACCAGACGCGCCGCGCACAGCACCACCGGCGCCTCCCCCAGCCCGTAGCGCTCCCGCACCGCCGAGCCGTCCACGTCGGGATGGAACACGTCGGGGTCCACCCCCGGCGCGAGCCGGACCAGTTTGCCCCGGTCGGCGGGGGCCAGGGCGCGCTCCAGCTCCGAACGGGTGAAAGCGCCCAGGTGGGTGAGCACGTCGACGTCGCGGCCGATCCGGCGCAGCAGCGCGCGGGAACCGGGCAGCCGTGCCCACCACACCTCGTGCCCGTGCGTGACGGCCACGATCCGGCGCGCCCCCGCCGCACGCAGCCGCCGCGCCGCCAACCCCAGCGGAGCGGCGGCCCCGAACAGCACCCGGTCGCAGGCGTGCTCCCGCAGCAGCGCGGCGGCCCGGTCGGCCACCCGCCGCGTGGGCAGCAGCGTGGCGGTGCGGTCCCGCACCACCGGGAAGTCCAGGCCCGCGTCGAACTCCCGGTCCCCCGGCGAGGCGGAGGTGTAGACGACCACACCGCCGTGGCGGGCCAGCCGGACGGCCAACTCGTGGCAGAACGTCTCGATCCCGCCGCGGCGCGGCGGGAAGTCGTTGGTCACCAGCAGTGTCCGCCCAGGCATCGGCACGGGCCCCCGTTCTCTCGCTTCCGTCCCCCGCCTGCCGCCCCGCGCCTGCGCGGGCCTGTGGAGCCGGCAGCGGAGCCCCGCCGGACTGTCCCGGCGTTTTCGGGAAACACCGTCAGTGTCGCCCCGGGCGGCGCCGTGGTCCAACCCGAACGCCGACGGGCCCCGGCACGGCCCGACCGGCTACGGACAGCAGACAGCAGACTACCCCGCGCTTCCTCTTCGGCGCCCGACGCGACAGGAGACCCATGTCCCCGAACTGGTGGCACGACGCGGTCATCTACCAGGTCTATCCACGCAGTTTCGCCGACTCCGACGGCGACGGCCTCGGCGACCTGCCCGGCCTCGTCCACCGCCTGCACCACCTCGCCGACCTGGGGGTGGACGCGCTGTGGCTCTCCCCGTTCTACCCCTCCCCGCTCGCCGACGGCGGCTACGACGTCGCCGACTTCTGCCAGGTGGACCCGCGCCTGGGCACCCTGGCCGACTTCGACGCCCTGGTGGAGCGCGCACACCGGCTGGGCCTGCGCGTCATCGTGGACATCGTCCCCAACCACACCTCCGACCGGCACGAGTGGTTCCGGCAGGCGCTGGCCGCCCCGCCCGGCTCGGCGGAGCGGGACCGCTACGTCTTCCGCGACGGCCTCGACCCCGACGGGTCGCGGCCGCCCAGCAACTGGCAGTCGATGTTCGGCGGCCCCGCCTGGACCCGGGTCGCCGACGGCCAGTGGTACCTGCACCTGTTCGCCCGCGAGCAGCCCGACCTGAACTGGTTCGACCCCCGGGTGCGCGCGGAGTTCCGCGACATCCTGCGTTTCTGGTGCCGCCGCGGCGTGGACGGGTTCCGCATCGACGTGGCCAACGCGCTCGTCAAGGACCTGTCCGAGCCGCTGCGCGAGGTGCTGCCGCACCACGACCCCACCGGGGTGGACCCCTTCACCACCAACCCCGACCACCCGCACTGGGACCGGCCCGAGGTCCACGAGATCTACCGGGAGTGGCGGCGTGTCCTCGACGAGTTCGACCCGCCGCGGATGGCCGTGGCCGAGGCGTGGCTGCCCAGTGAGCGCCTGGCCCGCTACCTGCGCCCCGACGAGCTGCACCAGGCGTTCAACTTCGGTTTCCTGCGCTGCCCGTGGGACGCGGCCGCCTACCGCCGCGTCATCTCGGCCAGTCTCGCCGACGCGGCGGCCGTGGGGTCCCGGGCGACCTGGGTGCTGTCCAACCACGACGTGGTGCGTCCGGTGTCGGTGCTGGGGCTGCCCGGGGGCGTCGACCTGGACGCCTGGCTGCTCAGCGACGGTGCCGATCCCAAGGCCGACCTGGCCCTGGGGCGGCGGCGGGCCCGCGCGGCGGCGCTGCTGGAACTCGCGCTGCCCGGCTCCGCCTACCTCTACCAGGGCGAGGAACTGGGCCTGCCCGAGGTCGCGGACCTGCCCGCCGACGTGCTGCAGGACCCCACCTGGGAGCGCAGCGGCCGCACCGTCAAGGGCCGTGACGGCTGCCGGGTGCCGATCCCCTGGGAGCGGACCGGGCCGTCCTTCGGTTTCGGCGCGGCGCCGGGCTGGCTGCCGCAGCCGGACGACTGGGGGGAGCTGTCGGTGCGGGCGCAGTGGGACGACCCGGGCTCGTTCCTGACGCTGTACCGCAGGGCGCTGCGGCTGCGCCGCGGCTTCCGGTCCGACCCCGCCTTCTCCTGGGACGGGCGCTGCGACGGGGGTGATGTGCTGGCCTTCCGGCGCGGCGCGGACCTGTTGGTGGCGGTCAACACCGGCTTCGAGCCGGTGGCGGTGCCGCCCGGGGAGGTGCTGCTGGCCAGCGCGGAGGTGGAACCGGGGGTCCTGCCGGGGAACACAGCGGTGTGGCTGCGGGTCGCGGACTGACCGGCCGCGGGTGGCGGGGGTCCCGCGCGGTACCGGGAGGAGTGCGACCGAGGCCCTTCTTTACGTTGTAGATTCAGTGACTGGTGCGGGACGGCGCTCCGGCGGCCGCCCACACGGGGTGGGCTGGGCGGCTCAGATCCAGCCCCGCCGCTCCGCAATCGCCACCGCCTCCAGCCTGTTGCGCGCCCCCGTCTTGCCGATCGCCGCGGACAGGTGGTTGCGCACCGTGCCCTCCGCCAGGTGCAGGCGGGCCGCGATCTCCGCCGCGCTCGCCCCCCACCGGGCCGCGGCCAGCACCTCGCTCTCCCGCCCGGTCAGCGGGCTGGCGCCGTGCGTCAGCGACTCCGCGGCCAGGTCCGGGTCGACCACGCGCAGCCCCCGGTGCACCCGCCGCACCGCGTCCACCAGGTACTCCGGGGTGGCGTCCTTGACCACGAACCCGCTGGCTCCCGCCGCCAGGGCACGTGCCAGATACCCGGGGCGGTCGAAGGTGGTGCACATGAGCACCCGGCAGGACGGAAGCGCCCGCACCAGGTCGGCCGCCGCGGTCAGCCCGTCCACCCCTGGCATCCGCACGTCGATGAGCGCCACGTCGGGGCGGGTGCGCCGGGCCTCGGCGACCACCTGCGCGCCGTCGCCGACCCGGGCCACCACCTCCAGGTCGGGCTCCAGGTCGAGCATGGCGGCCAGGGCCCCGAGCACCAGCGCCTGGTCGTCGGCCACCAGGATCCGGATCACCGCCGCTCCCCCTCCTCCGGCACGTACGCGAACACCCGGAGCCCGCCGCCCTCGCGCAGCCCCACCTCCAGGACGCCGCCCGCCTCCCGCATCCGCTCCGCCAGTCCGTACAGTCCGCTGCCCGGCCGCACCGCGGCCGCGGCCTGCCCGTCGTCGGCGACCTCCACGGACCGGCGGCCCAGGCGCACCCGCACCGTGCTCGCCCGCGAGTGCCGCACCGCGTTGGTGACGGCCTCCCGTACCACGTACCCGAAAACCGTGCGCAGCCGCGGGTCGACGTCGTCGACGGTGCCCGGCAGGTCGGCGGCGATCCCGGCGGCGGCCAGCGCCGAGGCCGCGGCGGCCAGCTCGCCGGCGAGCGTCACCGTGCGGTAGTCGGCGACCGTGGCGCGCACGTCCGCCAGCGCGGCGCGGGCCAGCTCCTCCACCTCGGCGAGCTCCGCCGCGGCGCGTCCGGTGTCGCCGGTCGTCTCCAGGACCCGCCGGGCCACGCCCGCCTTGAGCAGGACGGTGGTGAGGCTGTGCCCGAGGATGTCGTGCAGGTCCCGTGCCACGCGGTGGCGTTCGCGTTCGGCGGCCAGCACGGCGATCTCGTCGCGGGCCGTCCGCAGCGCGGCGTTGGCCTCCACCACGGCGCGCAGCAGCGCGACCGCGGCCGTGGAGGTGGTCAGCACCAGCAGGGTGGCGACCGCGCTCCGGCCGCCGCCCGCCACCAGTTCCCCCACCGAGGCGGCGGCGACCACCGGCACGGCCGCGGCGGCCAGCGGACCCGCCGGCAGCAGGGCCGCAGCCACCGCCAGCGCGAACAGCAGCACCCAGGAGGCGTCCGGCCCCAGCGCGGCGGCCAGGACCGCGCCCAGGCCGAGGGCGCCCAGGCACACCGCCAGGCGTACCGCGAAGCGCGCCCCGGACGCCAGCGGAACCGCGGACACGCACACCAGGGCGTACAGCGCCGCCGTGCCCGCCACCGCCGCGCGCGTGCGCGGATCGGGCAGGGCGGCGACCGCCGCGGCCCACTCGGGCAGGGTCAGCAGGGCGATCACCGCGCCCGCCGCCGAGGACAGCACCCGGCCGCGCACCGAGGAGGCGCCGGGTCCGGTACCGGTACGCACGCTCGCATCGTAGGCAGCGGCGGCGCGGCGTACCCGTGACAGCGGTCACGGTCAGGTCATGACAGCGCCATCAGGCGTCCCGCCGCGTCCCGGCGCACAGTGGAGACGTGACCGGGAGGTGCACGGCGATGATCGAGGTACGGAACCTGACCAAGAGCTACGGGCGGCGGACGGTGGTCGAGGACCTGACGTTCACGGTGCCGCCCGGACGGGTGACCGGTTTCCTGGGTCCCAACGGGGCGGGCAAGAGCACCACCCTGCGGATGATCCTGGGCCTGGACGCCCCGGACTCGGGTGCCGCACTGGTCAACGGGGTGCCGTACGCCGCGCTGGCCGCTCCGCTGCGTGCGGTGGGCGCACTGCTGGACGCGGGTGCGGCGCATCCGGGCCGCAGCGCCCGCGCCCACCTGTCCTGGCTGGCCCGCGCGGGCCGGATCGCCCCCGCCCGCGTCGCCGAGGTGCTGGACCTGGTCGGCCTGGGCGGGGAGGGGCACCGCAGGATCGCGGAGTTCTCCCTGGGCATGCGGCAGCGCCTGGGCGTGGCGGCCGCGCTGCTGGGCGACCCCGGGGTGCTGCTGCTCGACGAGCCCCTCAACGGGCTGGACGCCGAAGGCATCGTGTGGCTGCGCGTGCTCCTGCGGGACCTGGCCGCGCGGGGACGCACCGTGTTCGTCTCCAGCCACCTGATGAACGAGATGGAGGCCACCGCCGACCACGTCCTGGTGATCGACTCGGGCCGGCTCGTCGCCGACGTGGGGGTGGGCGAGCTGACCCGGCGGGCGGCGGGAGGGCGCGTCACCGTGGCCACGCCGCGCTGGGCCGAGTTGGCGGCGGCGCTGCCGGACGGCAGCGTCCGGGCGGACGGCGCCGGCAGGCTCACCGTGACCGGCCTGGACGCCGCGGAGGTCGGGGAGGTGGCGGCGCGGCACGGGATCGCCCTGCACGAACTGGTGCCCCACCGGTCCCGGCTGGAGGACGCCTTCCTGGACCTCACCCGCGACCTGGACAGTCCCCGCGTGTACGCGGCGGCCGACCGTGAGGAGGAGCGATGACCACGACCGGGGGTACACCGGTGACGGCGGCGGTGGCCGCCGAGGTGTCCAAGCTGTGGAGCCTGCGCGCCCACCGGAGGGCGGTCCTGGCCGCGCCGGTGGTGGGCGCGGCCGTGGCCGTGCTGCTGTGCGCGACCGTGCCGGCCACCACCGGCAGGGCGCTGGCCGAGCACTCCCCTGCCGACCTGGTGGCCACCAGTCTGCTGGGGGTCGACGCCGCGGCCGTGGTGCTGCTGGTGGTGGGCGCGGCCACGGTCGGCGTCGAGTACTCCACCGGGATGATCCGCGCGACGTTGACCGCGCTGCCGCGCCGGGGCCGCTTCCTGGCGGCCCGGGCCGCGGCGGTCGGCGCGGCGGCGCTGGGCGCGGGCCTGCTCTCCGCGGCGGCGGCGTTCGCCGCCGGGCAACTGGTGCTGGCGGCGGCCGGCCTGCCCGCGGTGTCGCCGCTGGAGCCCTGGGTGCTGCGGGCGCTGGGCGGCACGGCGCTGACGGTCCCGTTCCTCGCGCTGGCCGCGGTGTTCCTGGCGGTGGTCCTGCGCGGCACCACCGGAGGGGTGGTGGGCGCGCTGGTCCTGTTGGCCCTGCCGGCCCCGGTGCGCTGGGGTCCGGACGCCTGGCAGGGCGTCGTCCTGGGGGTGCTGCCGAGCGAGGCGCTGCACTCCCTGGCCGGGCTGACCGCCGCGGACGCGCCGTTCCGTCTGCCCGCGGCGGCGGCCGCGGCGGTGCTGCTCGGCTGGCTCGTGCCGCTGTACGGCGCGGCCCGGGCCGCGCTGTCCCGCCGGGACGCCTGAGCGGGCCCGCCCCGCGGCGGCCGCGGTCCGCGGCCGCCGCGGGGCTGTCGTCCGGGGAGTGCGGAAACGTCCCTGGCTGCGCCGCCGCGGCCCCGGGGCTCAGCCCACCGAGGAGTAGGCGACCACGCCGCGCAGCAGCACGTCGGCGGCCTGGCGGGCCGTGGTGCGCACCCCGCTGTCGGCGGGCGCGGCCTGGGCGATCTGCCCGAGCAGGTCGATGAGCTGCTTGGTGGAGCGCACGAAGTCGCCCGCGGGCATGCCCGCCTCGTTGAGGATGAGGTCCAGCCGGTCGCCGCGCGCCCACCGGTAGGTGGGCCACACGAACCCCAGGTCCGGTTCCCGCAGGAACGACACGCGGTGCCGGTGCTCGATGTCGTGCAGCTCGCCCCACAGTCGCACCATGACGCTCAGCCCCTCCTCGACCGGGCCGGGCGGCACCCGGGGGAAGACGTCGTCGGACCGCCGCGACTCGTACACCAGCGCGGACACGCACGCGGCCAGCTCCTCCGGCGTCAACTGCTCCCACACCCCGCGCCGCAGCGCCTCGGCGGCCAGCAGGTCCAGTTCGGAGTAGATGCGGCCGAGCAGCCGCCCCTCCTCGGTGACGGTGTCGCCCTCCAGGTAGTCCAGTTCCTGCAGCACCCCGCAGACCCGGTCGAAGGTGCGGGCGATGACGTGGGAGCGGCCCTCGATGCGGCGTTCCAGCTCGTCGGTCTCCTTCTTGAGCCGGAAGTAGCGTTCCGCCCAGCGCGCCCGGTCCTCCCGGCCCTCGCTGTGGTGGCAGGGGTGCTCCCGGATGCGCGCGCGCAGTTCGGCGATCTCGGGGTCCTCGGCCGCCCCGTCGCGGGTGCGGTGCCGGATCGGCGCCGTCGGCAGCGTCTCCAGTTTGCTGCGCAGCGCCGAGGCCAGGTCGCGGCGGGACTGCGCCGAACGCGCGGAGAACGACTTGGGCAACCGCAGCCGCCCCGCCGGCTCCACCGGGATCGGGAAGTCGTTGGCGTTGACCCGTTTGACCTGCCGGTTGACGGTCAGCACCAGCGGCGCGGGCAGCGGGCCCTTGTCCAGGCCGGGGTCCAGCACGACGGCGTGGCCGGACTGGCGTCCCGCGGGGATGCGGATGATGTCGCCGGGTTTGAGGGAGCGCAGGCTGCGCTCGGCCTCCTTGCGGCGCGCGGTGCGCCGGTTGCGTTGCGCGGCGTTCTCCAGGTCGCTGAGGCGGCGGCGCAGCGCCGCGTACTCCATGAAGTCGCCGCGCGGGTCCTCGGCGGCCTTGGCGTAGCCTTCCAGCGCCTCCTGCTGTCTGCGGAGCTTGCGGACCAGGCCCACCACGGAGCGGTCGGCCTGGAACTGGGCGAAGGAGGACTCCAGCATGGCCCGGCCGCGTTCCCGGCCGACCTGCGCGACCAGGTTGACCGCCATGTTGTAGGACGGCTGGAAGCTGGAGTTGAGCGGGTAGGTGCGGGTTCCGGCCAGGCCCGCGACCGCCTCCGGGTCGGTGCCCGGCTGCCACACCACGACCGCGTGCCCCTCCACGTCGATGCCGCGGCGTCCGGCTCGGCCGGTGAGCTGGGTGTACTCGCCGGGGGTGAGTGCGGCGTGGGTCTCGCCGTTCCACTTGTCCAGCTTCTCGATGACGACGGTGCGGGCCGGCATGTTGATGCCCAGCGCCAGGGTCTCGGTGGCGAAGACCGCGCGGATCAGGCCGCGGGAGAACAGCGTCTCCACCACTTCCTTGAAGGTGGGCAGCAGACCGGCGTGGTGGGCGGCGACACCGCACTCCAGCGCCCGCAGCCAGTCGGAGTAGCCGAGCACCGCCAGGTCCGGCGGGGGGATGTCGGCGCACTGGCGTTCGGCGTACTCGCGGATCTCGGCGGCCTCGTCCGGGGTGGTCAGCACCAGGCCGCTGGCCACGCACTGGCGCACGGCGTCGTCGCAGCCCGCGCGGCTGAAGATGAAGGTGATGGCGGGCAGCAGGCCCTCCCGGTCCAACTCCTCCACGATCTGCACCCGGCTGGGCGGCGCGTACTTGCTGCGCGGCCGGGGTCCGCCGCCGCGCGCCCGCGACTGCGGGTGGCGGCGCTGGTAGGCCAGTTGGGAGAGGCGGGCGTCCTCCTCGGCCAGCCGGACCAGCCGCGGGTTGACCAGCAGGCGCTCCCCGCCGACCTCGATCTCCACCGTGCGCTGGGCGGCGGAGCGGTTGCGGCGGCGTTTGCGGGAGCCGCGCCCCCCTCCCTCCTCCTGGTCGGGCTGGTCGGGGCCGGCGCCGTCGGGTTCCACGAACAGGTCGTGGATGCGGGTGCCCACCATCATGTGCTGCCACAGCGGCACCGGGCGTTTCTCGTCGACGATCACCGAGGTGTCGCCGCGCACCTGCTGCAGCCACTGGCCGAACTCCTCGGCGTTGCTGACCGTCGCGCTCAACGCCACCATCTGCACCGACTCGGGCAGGTGGATGATGACCTCCTCCCACACCGCGCCGCGGAACCGGTCGGCGAGGTAGTGCACCTCGTCCATGACCACGTAGGCCAGTCCCGACAGCGTGGTCGAGCCCGCGTACAGCATGTTGCGCAGCACCTCGGTGGTCATCACCACCACGGGCGCCTCTCCGTTGATGCTGTTGTCGCCGGTGAGCAGGCCGACCTTCTCGGCTCCGTAGCGGCGGACCAGGTCGGTGTACTTCTGGTTGGACAGCGCCTTGATGGGGGTGGTGTAGAAGCACTTGCGGCCGTCGCGCAGCGCCAGGTGGACGGCGAACTCGCCCACCACGGTCTTTCCCGAACCGGTGGGCGCGGCCACCAGCACTCCGTGGCCGGTCTCCAACGCCTTGCAGGCCCGGACCTGGAAGTCGTCGAACTCGAATCCGTACAGCGCCTGGAAGTCCTCGATGGTGGGGCTGGACTCCTGCTGTCGCCTGCGGAACTCGGCGTAGCGGGCGGCATAAGTGCTCATACTGGTCAGCCTAGAGGGTGATGGGGGCAGCGCGCGGTGTTCCTTTCCCGCCCCGCGGGGTGGCGCGGGGGTGCGGTGCGCCGGTTCAGCGGCCGGGGCCGGCCGCCAGCACCCGCACCGAGCCGGGGACGGCCTCGCAGACCAGGGGCGGCGCGGCGAGGCGTTCGCCGTCGGCGTGGGCGACCACGTCGACGGCGCCGTCCACCGCGACGGCGACGCGGCGGCCGCGCAGCACGGTGACCTCGGGCAGTCCCGTGTGCGAGCCGGTGAAGACCCGGGGGAACAGGCGCAGGAAGCGGGCCCGTCCCACCCTGCGGACCAGGACCACGTCGAGGAGGCCGTCGTCGGGGCGGGCGTCGGGGCAGACGCGCATGCCGCCGCCGTAGCAGCGGGTGTTGCCGACCGCGACGAGCATCCCCTCGGCCTCCAGCCGCCGCCCGTCCACGTCCAGGGTGTAGTGGAGCGGGGTGAAGGAGCCCAGTTCGGCGAGGACCCCGGCGACGTAGTCGAGGCGGCCGGTGCGCACCCGGAAGCCGTTGACCCGCTCGTTGACGCGGGAGTCGAACCCGCAGGCGAGCACGCTCAGGTAGTGGCGGCCCGCTGCCGCGGCGGTGTCGATCCGCCTGGTGTGTCCGGCCAGGACGGCCCGGGCGGCCGCGTCCGGCGCGCGCGGCAGGCCCAGTTCCCGGGCGATGTCGTTGCCGGTTCCCGCGCCGACCACCCCCAGCGGGACGTCGGTGCCCACCAGCGCCTGCAGCGCCAGGTGGACCAGGCCGTCACCGCCGACGGTGACGAGCGCGTCGGGGCGTTCGGCGACGAGCCGCTCGGCCAGGCGGGCGCTGTCGGAGGCCGACTCTCCCGCGGCCACGCGCACCTCGGCGCCCCGGGCGCGCAGCCGGTCGAGCAGCGCGGCCGCGGCCACGGCCGCTCGGCGGCGTCCGGCGGCGGGGTTGACCAGCAGGGCGACGGTCGGCACGGGGGGATTGGCCTCTTCGTGTGTCGTGGGGGGCGGGGCGGGCCTAGTCGGCTTCGGCGCTGTTGTTGTTGAGCGGCGAGGGCACCGCGGTCACCGGGACCTCACCGCGCTGGATGGCGATCTCCTCGGGGGTCAGGTACTCCTCGGGGATGTCGAACTCGCCGTCCTTGGCGCCGAGTACGAACGCCTCCCACTCGGCGGGGGTGAAGAACAGGATGCCCTTGTCGGGGTTCTTGCCGTCGCGGACCGCGCGGTAGCCGTCGTCGAACTTGGCGACCTCCACGATGGCCTCGGAGTCCTCCCGCGACAGCGAGGAGCGCATCCACACCGCGTTGGTGGTGTCGTGCCACTTCTCGTTGCCCCGGGCCTCGGGCGGAAGGTCGCGGCGGGACGTGTCGGAAGAGGGTTGCTGCTCGTTCATGGGTCTCTCCTGCTCCTGCTGCCTGTGGTCCGGACCGGGTGTCGGTGCGGAGCCTAGCGGTTCGGCGTGGTCCCGGCGGTGCTGTCGACGTCGTCCAGCGGGGAGATCTCGTCGTCGTCGAGGTCGGCCAGCGGGTCGCGGTCCCTGCCGCGGCGCCGGTCGTTGACGAAGGTGATCAGTTCGGCGATCTCGAACAGCGCGACCACCGGAATCCCCAGCGCCAGCATAGTGAACGGATCGCCACCGGGGGTGGCGATCGCGGCGAACACGAAGGCCAGGAAGATGATCAGCCGCCGCCACTTGGCGATGATCCGGTGCGGCAGCACGCCCAGGAGGTTCAGCATCACCACGATGAGCGGCAGCAGGAAAGCGGCGCCGAACACCACCAGCATCATGATGATGTAGCTGAGGTAGTTCTGCAGGGTGATCAGCGCGGTGGCGCCCTCGGGGGCGAAGGAGAACATGATCTCCATGCCCTTGGCGGTGATGAAGTAGGCCAGCACCGCGCCCGCGCAGAACAGCGGGACCGCGAACCCCACGAACACGTAGGTGTAGCGCTTCTCACGGCCGCGCAGCGCGGGGGCGACGAACGCCCACAGCTGGTACAGCCAGAACGGGCTGGAGACGAGCAGGCCGACGATGAGGGCGACCTTGAAGTACAGGTTGAACCCGTCGAAGATGCCGGTGAAGTTGAGCCCGCAGTCCTGCCCGCCGCGCACCTCGGCGGGCAGCGAGCAGTAGGGCCGCTGCAGGAACTCCCAGACCGGGTCGAAGACGAGGAAGCCGAACGCCACGCCCGCGCCGATGAACAGCAGCGCCTTGATGATCCGGTTGCGCAGTTCCCGCAGGTGGTCCATCAGCGGCATGCGCGCTTCGGGGTTCGCCTTGCGCTGTCGTCTCGTCCTCATCGCTGTGTGCTCTCCGACTCACCGGTACCGACCGCGGTCGCGGCCGCCTCGCGGCGCCGACGCGGTTGTGCTGGGCTGACCGACCGAGGGTCAGGAACCGTAGGGGCGCTGGGCGTGCTCGCTGGAGCCGTCGACGATCCGCTGGCCGGGCGGCAGCTGCGGGTAGCCGTTCGCCTGCTGCTGGGCGCCGGGCTGCTCCTGGCGGGCCTCGGCCTGGTGGGTCTGCTCCGGGGCCTGCTGCTGGGCTCCGTCCTCCTCCGCCAGCCCCTTGGCCTCGGCGCGCAGGATGCGGGCGCTGCGGCCCAGCGAGCGCGCCAGTTCGGGCAGCTTCTTGGCGCCGAACAGCAGCAGCACGATGACCAGAAGGACAAGGATTTCTCTGGGCCCGATGCTCATGGTTGTGTCAGCCTCTCTGTGCGGCGCTGCCTGCGCCACCGATGGTACGTCCTGGTCCGGCCGGCTGCCCGCCGGGTGGGGGTCGGCCGGCGTCGTGGGCTGCCGCACGCGGCACCGTCCGGCGTCCGCCCAGGGCGGTGCGGGCCGACCGGAGTTCGGCCGCCAGTTCCCGCGAGCGCGCCCGCGGCCGGGGCGCTCGCCGCGGCGGCGAGCGCCCCGGCCGCGGCCAACAGCGCGACGACGGTCCACAGCACGTCTTGAGCCTACTCAATCCGGGACGCAACGCCACCACCCGCGAGGTGAACGTCGGGTCTCAGTCCGGGTACCGCAGCAGCGCCCGCTCGGCCAGTTCGCGGACCCGCTCGGCCAGCCCGGTGGGGGCGACCAGGCGCCCGGTGGCGCCCAGCCGCAGGGCCAGCCGCACCGCCCAGCCGGGCTCGGGGGTGCGCAGGGTGGCCCGCAGCCGTCCGCCCGGCAGTTCCCGCACGTCCGAGCAGACGTAGTCCTCGGCGACCCAGCGCGCCGCGGGCTCCAGTTCGAAGGTGACGAGGGTGTCGGTGGCGGAGCGCTGCAGCACCCCGCCGCTCAGGTCGCGTCCGCGCACCCCGGCGGGGACCTCGGCGGCCACCGGCAGCACGGTCAGCTCCAGGATCCGGTCCAGGCGGAACAGCCGCACGTCCTGGCGCAGCCGGCACCAGCCCTCCAGGAAGACGTGCCCGTCCTGCACGACCAGTCGCATCGGGTCGACCTCGCGTTCGCTGACCCGGTCGGCGTAGCCGGACAGGTAGCGCAGGTGGAGCCGGTGGCCGGACTCCAGGGCCGCGCCGACCCGCTCGCGCAGCCGGGCGGCCTCCCCGTCGGCGTCGACGCGCACGTCCACGGAGTCGGCGAGTTCCACGGCGGTGCCCGCGACCTCGCGCAGCTTCCGTTCCACGCGGGTCAGGGCGGCGCTGTCCACCCCGGGCAGGTCGCGCAGCAGCCGCAGTCCGACCACCAGGCTGGCGGCCTCGTCGGCGGTCAGCCGCAGCGGTGCGGCGAGGGTGTCGGCGTTGGCGATGATGATCTCCCCGGTCTCGGCGGCGGCCTCCACGTCCACGTCGATCAGGTCGCCGGGGGTGTAGCCGGGCAGTCCGCACATCCACAGCAGGCTCAGGTCCTTGAGGACCTGCTTCTCGGTCAGGCCGAAGTGCTCGGCGACCTCGGGGACCCGCACGTCGTGGCTGAGCGCGTAGGGCACCAGCATGAGCAGGCGTCGCAGCTGCTCGGCGGAGGTGCCGGCCCGGCGCGGCGCCGCGGGGCGCAGGGCGGGCGGCGCCTCCTCCTGCGGTTCGTCCTTGACGGGCGCGGCGGCGACCGCGGCCAGGTGCTCCACGACGGCGGCGCGGGCCCGTTCGGGTTCGCGCACCACCACGTGCTCGCCGTACTCGGCGACCCGCGCGGCCAGGTCCGCCTCGTCGGTGTAGGGGTACTCCACCAGGTCCCAGCCGGTCCCGTCGGAGCGCTCCCCCGCGACGATGCGGCGGGCGTCGCGGCGCAGCGCGTGCGCGGCGTCGGTGCGCGCCTCCAGCAGCGCCACCTGTTCGGGTTCCGGGGGGCGCGCGTTGACCAGGGAGCGCACGTCCACTCCGGCGGGCACCTGCACGGCCGGGCCGCTGGTGTGCACCCGCACGTCGCCGACGATGCGGCTGAGCCGGAAGACCCGGCGGGCGCGGCGGGCGCGGTCGTAGCCCGCGACGTACCAGCGTCCCGCGACGTTGGCCACGCCCCACGGTTCCAGTTCCCGGCGTGTCGGCGTGTCCTGTCCGGGTTTGCGGTAGTCGAAGGTGACCGGGCGGCGGTCCCGGACCGCCTGCCAGATCGGGGGGAACGCGGGCTCGTCGGCGCCCAGTACCGGGGTGATGGCGGGCAGCGCCGCGGAGTCCACGGGCACCCCGGCGGTGCGCAGTTTCAGCAGGGCGTTGGCGGCGGCCTCGCCCAGTACGGCGTGCCGCCAGGCGCGGGCGGCCAGGCCCAGCACCGCGGCCTCGTCGGGGAGGAGCTCGATGGGCTCCAGTTCGTAGTCGTCGCGGGAGATGCGGTAGCCGTCCTCGTCGCTGAACGGGTCGTGGCGTCCGGTGGTGATCGGGATGCCGGCGTCGCGCAGTTCCCTCTTGTCGCGTTCGAACATGCGCTTGAAGGCCGCGTCGCTCTCGACGTCGCCGTAGCCGTGCACGGTCGCCCGGATCTCCTGGGCGCTGAGGAAGCGTCTGGTGGCCAGCAGGCAGATCACCAGGTTGAGCTGCCGTTCGGTCTTGTCCTGCGACATTTCCTACCTTTCTGGACGCTGCCTCCACGCGAGTACGCCGGTTTCCCGGATTCGCGACACCACGAACGGTACCGTGACACGCGTGATCAGATGGCGTGACGGACGGGTCCGCGGCCTGGGCCGGTCCTGGCCCGGCGTGGTGGAGTTGGACGTGGAGCTGGCCGGGGACGGGGGCGGCTGCCGGGCGCTGGCCTATCCGGCGCTGGTGGGCCGTCCGCTGCCGGGCGACCGGGTGCTGCTGAACACCACGGCGCTGGCCCTGGGGCTGGGTACGGGCGGCTACGCGCTGGTGGTGGCCGTCCCCGACCGCCTGCCGCCCGACCCCGAGGGCCCCGGGCACCTGGTCAAGGCCCGCTACACCCCGATGCAGGCCACCGTGCTGGGCGCCGACGAGCAGGACTCGGAGCACCACGCGCTGCTGCGCGACGCCGACGGGGTGGCGGCCATGCCCGTGGTGACCGCCGACCTGCACTCGGCGCTCCCGGCGGTGGTGGCGGGGGTGCTGGCGGAGCGGCCGGAGGCGCGGGTGGCCTACGTGATGCTGGACGGCGGGGCGCTGCCGCTGTGGTTCTCCCGGACGGTGGCGCGGCTGCGGGAGGCCGGGGCCCTGGTGGGGTCGGTCACGGTGGGGCAGGCGTTCGGCGGCGACGTGGAGGCGGTGACGGTGCACACCGGGCTGCTGGCGGCCCGGCACGTGCTGGGCGCCGACGTCGCCGTGGTCGCGCAGGGGCCGGGCAATCTGGGCACGGGCACCCCGTGGGGGTTCTCGGGGGTGGCCGTGGGGGAGGCGGTCAACGCGGCCGCGGTGCTGCGGGGGCGTCCGGTGGGGTCGCTGCGGGTGAGCCAGGCCGATCCGCGCAGGCGGCACCGGGGGGTGTCGCACCACAGCCTGACCGCCTACGGACGGGTGGCGCTGGCCCGCGCCGACGTGGTCGTGCCGCTGCTCGACGGGGAGTTCGGCGCGCTGGTGCGCGCCGAGGCCGCCGTGCTGGGCGAGCGGCACACGCTGGTGGAGGTGGAGGTGGCGGGCCTGCTGGAGGCGCTGGAGGCGGTCCCGGTGCGGCTGTCCACCATGGGGCGCGGCCTGGCCGAGGACACGGCGGCGTTCCTGGCGGCGGCGGCCGCGGGACGCCACGCGGCGCGGCTGCTGGAGTGACCGCCGCCGGGGGCATCCGCTCCCGGCCGCCGCCGCGTCGGCGCCGCGGAAGCGCGTGGGCGGGGCGGTGCGGCCCCGCCCACGTTCGAAAAGCGCCCGTGGAGCGGTTACTCCCCGCTCTCCTCCTCGGGGGCGTCCTCCTCGGAGTCCTCGGCAGCGGCCTCCTCCTCGGGGGCGTCCTCCGGCTCCTCCTCGGGGGCGGAGTTGTAGGCGCCCAGGAGGTCCACTACGAAGACCAGGGTGCCCGCGGGCTGGCCGTTGGCCTCGGCGTCCTTGCCGTACGCCTTGTCCTCGGGGATGACCAGCAGGACGCGGCTGCCGACCCGCTGGCCGACCAGGCCCTCGTCCCAGCCCTTGATGACCCCGCCGACACCGATCTGGAAGCTGAGCGGGTCGCCGTCGGTGTCCTCGTTCTCCGCCGCGGCGCGCTCCTCCAGCCCGGTGTTCCAGGTGGAGTCGAAGACCTTCCCGTCCTCCCAGCGCACCCCGGTGTACTGGACGACGATCTGCTGGCCTTCGGTGACCTCGGGTCCGTCGCCCTCGATCAGGGGGACGGCCTGCAGTTCCTCGGGGGCCTCGGTGTCCTCCGGGATGGTGATCTCGGGAATGGTCCGGCCGTGGTCGATCACGGTCGGCAGCCCGTCGCCGCCGTCGGTGGCCTGCTCGCCCGTGACGACGTCGCCCTTGCCGTGGCGGGCGACGATGTCGACCACCGACACCGAGGCGCCCTCGGGCGCCTCCTGGCCCATCATCTCGTACTGGGAGCGCTCCTCCTCGCTGGGCGGCGGGAAGAGGAACACCACCCGGGAGCCGACCGACTGGTTGATCAGGGCTTCCGACAGGTCCTCGGGCATCTGCGCCAGGGGCAGCAGCGTGGGGGCGTCGTGCTCGTAGGTGGAGCTGGTCTGCTCCCCCTCGCCCTTGTCGGTCCACCGGTACTCCACGATGTGCGTGACCAGCAGGTCGCTGTTGCGGATCAGCACGCTGTCGTCCTCGCCCCGGTGGGCGACGCCGGAGATCCGCTCGGTGGGCGGGGCGGTGTCGGGGAAGGAGATCTCGGGTTCCTCGCCGACGGCTCCGCTGACGACCGGGAGGCGGCTGTCGTACTCCTGCTCGGTCCGCATCAGGGCGGGGGTCTGCCAGTCCTCGGGAATGACCCCGCACCCGGACGCCCCCAGCATCAGGGCGCTCAACGGCACCGCAAGGGCCACAGCCGCACGTCGACGCATGTTGTCACTACCTCAAGAGTTTGGCCAGGATCTCCGACACACTATCGGAGAGGAAAGAATGCCGTATCCGAGTAAGAAGCCGTTAAGAACTCCGGGGGCCGAACCCGTCGGATCGTCCGGTCGCGCGGGCTTTCCGCGTCCGTCCGCGGCGGTCCGGCTCCGTTCCCCCGGGCCGCGGCCCCTCACCGGCTGCGGTTGCGGCTGCGGTAGGCGTCCAGGATGTGCTGCGGGATGCGGCCCCGTTCGCTGATCTCCAGTCCCTGCTCCCGCGCCCACTCCCGGACGGCCCTGGTGTCGACCCGCTCGGCCCGGCCCCTGCGGCGGGACCGGTTGGTGACCTTGCGTCCGGCCTTCACGTACGCCTCGAAGATGGCGCGCAGGTCCTCGGCGTGGTCGGCGGACAGGTCGATCTCGTAGGTCACTCCGTCGATACCGAACGTGATGGTCTCGTCGGCTTCGGAGCCGTCGAGGTCGTCGATGAGTTGGACAATCGTCTTCCGTGCCACGGTTCCCCCCCTTTGTCCTCGCTTTATAGATGAAAATACTAGCGAATTTTTCAGAAAACCCGTCAGGGTCCCGGTTCCCGCGCGTTCCCGGGTTTTCCGGGGCGCCTCCCGCCTGTTCGCTCTCCGGGTTCCCCGGGTTCTTCCTGCCGCGGTCGACCCCCTTCCTGGTGTGTTGGCCGCCACACAAAGAAGACCCCGCCGAAAGGCGGGGTCTTCGACCGCGGCCGGCTCCGTATGCCGCTGTTTCCACGGGCCGGCCGGTTTTTTGTCGGGGGAATCACTCCGTCGCGTGAATACCGCGGCGCTTCGTGTTCCGTCCGTCTTTTCCCGGGGCGGTGGGGTCAGAACTGCACCAGGCTGCGCGCGCCGCGGCCGGAATGCAGGTCGGTGAGGGCTCCGCCCACGTCTTCCAGGCCGATGGTCCGGCTGACCAGGGAGGACAGGTCCAGTTCGCCGTCGCGGTAGAGCTTCAGCAGTTCGGGGACGTCGGCGGCGGGGTCGCTGCTGCCGTACATGCACCCCTGCAGGGTGCGGGCGAAGTGCGGGATCTCCAGCGCGTTGAGGGTCAGCTGGTCGGTGGCCGCGCCGAAGCCCACCACGGTGGCGGTGCCGCCGCGGCGGGTGCACGACCAGGCGGCGCGGATGGTGGCGGCCCGGCCCACGCACTCGACGGCGTGGTCGACGCCGCGCCCGTCGGCGAGCTTGCGGACCCGCCGGGCCAGGTCGTCGCCGGGGGTGAGGAAGTGCGTCGCGCCCAGGGAGCGGGCCAGCTCCTCCTTCTCCTCGACGGGGTCGACCGCGATGATCGTGGTGGCGCCCGCGATGCGCGCGCCCTGGACCGCGGCCAGGCCCACGCCGCCCAGGCCGATCACGGCCACCGACTGGCCGGGGCGCACGCGGGCGGCGTTGCGCACCGCGCCGACCCCGGTGAGCACCGCGCAGCCGAGCAGCGCGGCCTCGGTCGGGGGGATGTCGGCGGGGACGGCCACGCAGGCGCCCGCCGGGACGACGGTCTCCTGGGCGAACGCGGCCACCCCCAGGCAGGGGTGCAGCTCGGTGCCGTCGGCCAGCGTCCCCCACACGCGGCGGGAGGCGTCGGTGGCGTTGGCGCACAGGTAGGGCTCGCCGTTGCCGCAGTGCCAGCAGGCGCGGCACGGCGGGTTCCAGTTGAGCAGCACCGTGTCCCCGACGGACAGGCCCGTCACGCCCTCGCCGACGGCGACGACGCTTCCGGCGCCCTCGTGGCCCAGTGCGGCGGGCATGGGGTGGGCGAGCTTGCCCGAGGCCAGCGACAGGTCCGAGTGGCACACGCCGGCGGCGGCCATGCGCACCCGGACCTGCCCGGGGCCCACGTCGGGCAGGGTGACCTCTTCGACGCGCACCGGTTCGCCGGGGGCGCGTACCACGGCTGCGAGTGTGGTGGACATGGTCCTCCTCGGTTCGGGATCGGTGTCGGGAGAGGTCACGGGAGTTGGACCGCCTTGACTTCGCAGAACTCCTCCAGGCCGAAGCGGCCCAGTTCGCGTCCGTTGCCGGACTTGCGGTAGCCGCCGAAGGGGGCCGAGGGGTTGAACCGTCCGCCGTTGACCGCGACCTGCCCGGTGCGCATGCGGCGCGCCACGGCCAGGGCCCGGTCGGTGTCGGCCGACCAGACTCCGCCGGAGAGCCCGTAGTCGGTGGCGTTGGCGAGGGCCACCGCGTCGTCGACGTCGGTGTAGCCGAGCACGGTGAGCACCGGGCCGAAGATCTCCTCGCGGGCGGCGGCGGCGTCGCGGTCGACGCCGGCCAGCACGGTGGGCGCCACGAAGTAGCCCTGGTCGGGCACCTCGGCGTCGGGGCCGCCGGTGGCGAAGACCGCGCCGTCCTTGCGGGCCTGCTCCAGGTGGTCCAGGACGCGGCGGTGGGCGTCGCCGGAGGCCAGCGGTCCGATGCGGGTGGCGGGGTCGGCGGGGTCGCCCATCGTCCTGCCGCGGGCCGCCTCGACGGCCAGGGCGACGGCCTCGTCGTAGCGGTCCTGCGGGACGAGCAGGCGGGTCAGGGCGGTGCAGGTCTGGCCGGAGTTGAGCATGCAGTCGGAGACGACCGCCTTGACCGCGGCGGCCAGGTCGGCGTCGTCCAGGACGATTCCGGCGGACTTGCCGCCGAGTTCCAGCGCGACCCTCTTGACGGTCGCGGAGGCCACCTCGGAGACGCGGGTGCCGGCCCGGGTGGACCCGGTGAAGGAGACCATGTCCACCAGCGGGTGGGCGGTCAGCGCCTCGCCCACCTCCGGTCCGGTGCCGGTGACGAGGTTGAACACGCCGGGCGGGAAGCCGACGGAGTCGATGATCTCGGCGAGCAGGAAGGCCGACAGCGGCGCGACCTCGCTGGGTTTGAGCACGACGGTGCAGCCCGCGGCGAGCGCGGGCGCGACCTTGGCGACGACCTGGTGCAGCGGGTAGTTCCACGGGGTGATGGCGCCGACCACGCCGACGGGTTCGCGCAGGACGAGGGAGTTGCCGATCCGCTCGGTCCAGGCGAAGTCCGCGGCGGTGGCGACGGTGTCGCCGAGCACCGTCAGCGGCAGTCCCACCTGGATGCGGTCGGCGATCACCTTGGGGGCGCCCATCTCCGAGGTGATGAGGGCGGACATCTCCGCGGCCCGCACGGTGAGCTCGCGGCGCAGGGCGTCCAGGTGGGCGACGCGTTCGGCGACGTCGGTGGCGGCCCAGGCGTCGAAGGCCTTGTGGGCGGCGCGTACGGCGAGGTCGACGTCGTCGGCGCCGCACAGCGGGATGCGGGCGATGGTCTGCCGGGTGTAGGGGTTCTCCACCGCGATGCGGTCGCTGGTCTGGGGTGCGGTCCACTGGCCGCCGACGTAGATTCGGTCGGTGGTGATCACGGTGCCTCCAGGCGTTGTCGGTCAGACGAAGGCGCTGACGCCGGTGAGCGCGCGGCCGATGATGAGTTTCTGGATCTGGCTGGTGCCCTCGTACAGGGTGGTGACACGGGCGTCCCGCAGGTACTTGCCGGGCGGGTACTCGTCGATGTAGCCGTAGCCGCCGAAGACCTGCATGGCGTTGTTGGCGGCGCGCACGGCCGTCTCGGTGGCGTAGAGCTTGGCCATGGACGCCGCGGTGGCGAACGGCTCGCCCCGGTCGATGAGGTCGGCGGCCCGCCACACCAGCAGGCGGGCCGCGTCGGTCTCCACCGCCGTGTCGGCGAGCATCTCCTGGACGAGCTGGAAGGAGGCGATGGGGCGGCCGAACTGGACGCGTTCCTTGGCGTGGGCCAGGGCGCTCTCCAGAGCGCCGCGGGCGGCGCCGACCGCTCCGGCGGCCACCGAGACGCGTCCCTTGTCCAGGGCGGACATCGCGATGCGGAAGCCCTGGCCCTCCTCGCCGAGGATGGCGTCGGCCCCGACCCGCACCTCGTCGAGGAACAGCTGCGCGGTGGGCTGGCCGCGCAGGCCGAGCTTGCCGTTGACGGTGGTGCGTTCCAGGCCGGGCGAGTCGGTGGGCACCAGGAAGGCGGTGATGCCCTTGGGGCCGGGGCCTCCGGTGCGGGCGAAGATGATGGCGACGTCCGCCCAGGTGCCGTTGGTGATGAACATCTTGGATCCGCTGAGCAGGTAGTCGTCCCCGTCGCGGACGGCTTTCAGCGACAGCGACGCGGCGTCGGACCCGGTGTCGGGCTCGGTCAGGCCGAAGCAGCCCATCAGTTCTCCGGAGCACAGGCCGGGCAGCCAGCGCCGGCGCTGCTCCTCGGTGCCGTGGGCGGCGATGGACTTGGCGACCAGGCCGAGGGAGACCGAGACCAGGCCGCGGACCGAGGAGTCGCCGCGGCCGAGCTCCTCCATGACCAGGGTGTAGGAGACGTGGTCGCCACCCACCCCGCCGTACTCCTCGTCGATGGTCATGCCGAGGAAGCCGAGTTCACCGAGGCGCGGGACCAGTTCGCGGGGCACGCTCTCGGCGCGGTCCCACTCCACCACGTTCGGTGTGATCTCGCGGTCCACGAACTCCGCCGCCATCGCGCGAAGCGCGGTCTGCTCCTCGGTGAGGGTGAAATCCATTTCCGCACCCCAAAAACTATCGCTGTTAGTTTTTTCTTGCGTGCAGACTAGGGCATCCGCCGTCGGCGCAGAACCCCGGGGTTTCCTTGGCCGGGACGGGGTCGGCGGCGGGCCACGGGGCGCGGGGCCCGCCGCCGGCCCCGTCCCGGGACGAACACCGAGGACGTCCGGCTCCGCGGAGGGGTCGTCGGACGCCCCGCCCGCTGCCGGGCGGGGCCGGGCACCGCCTCAGAGCACGGCTCCCTACCGCCCGCTGACGAGTCTGGCCAGCTCCACCCGGGAGCGGATCTGCAGCTGGCGGAAGATGTTGCGCAGGTGGTGCTCGACGGTACGCGGGCTGATGTAGAGGCGCTGGGCGATCTCCCGGTTGGTGGCCCCCTCCGCGACCAGGCGGGCGATCTGCTCCTGCTGCGGCGTCAGTCCCGCGGTGGGCGCGGGGTCGCCCGCGTCGAGCGCCTCCCCGGTGGCGCGCAGCTGCTCCCTGGCCTGCTGCAGCAGCAGGGGCACCTCCAGCCGGGTGAACGCCTCCACCGCCGCCCGCAGGTGCGGGCGGGCCGCGGAGGGCAGCCGGGAGCGGCGCAGCAGCGTGCCGTAGGCCATCCGGGTGCGCGCCTCCTCGATGCCTCCCCCGCCGCCGCGGCGGTGCAGGCGCAGCGCCTCCTCGAAGTACTCGCGCGCGGTCTCGCCGTCGCACAGCAGCGCCCGGCAGCGCGCGGCGAGGGCCAGTTCGTTGGGCCCCTGCGTGGCATTGGCCCACCGCTCGTAGCCGGCCAGCGCGGCCTCGGCCCGCTCGGTCTCGCCCAGGTGCGCGGCGGCCTCCACGTAGTGGGGGACGCTCAGCAGGCGGATGGTGCGGTGGCCCTGGCAGGGCTCGCTGCGCGCCAGCTCCTCCAGGCGGGTGGCCGCCTCGCGCATCCGCCCCCGGGTCAGGTCGAGGTAGGCCAGCGCCCACTCGGTCAGCGCCCGGGGCAGCCCCAGCGGCCGGCTGTCGGTGTGCTCGGTGACGTCCGCCGCACGCACCGCGCACTCCTCGGCCGCACCGCGCAGCGCCGCCAGCATCGCCAGGGCGGCCAGATGGTGCGCGGCGCAGTTGCGCTGCCCGGTCTCCCCCGCCAGCCGCAGCCCCAGCGCCGCGTGCTCGGCCGCGGTGGCCAGCGATCCGTGCAGGAACTCGCCGTAGACGGCGTACGACAGCGCCTTGGGCACCATCGACACCGTGCCGCGCACCCCCGCCCGGGCGATCGCCCGGGCGGTCTGGCGGCGCGCCCCGACGATGTCGCCCAGCCGCAGCGACGCGACGATCGAGTGGATCAGTCCGAACGGCTCGTCGTCGCGCTCCACCAGGGCCACCGACCGGCGCAGCGGCTCGATGGCGGCCGCGTAGTCGCCCTGGAAGGCCAGCATCGACCCCTCCAGGTAGGCCAGTCCCGAGTCGTGCTGCGGGTCGTCCAGGTCCAGGGCGAGCGCCTGCCGCGCGGCCGCGGCGAAGCGGTCCAGGTCCCCGGCCAGGGAGGCGGCGTCGGCGGCGCGCAGCAGCAGCGACCGCGCCTGGCGGGGGTTGTGCCCGGCGATCTCGCGGGCCGCCGACATCAACTGGTCGCAGCCCTGGACCGAGTCCTCCTCGCCGACCGCGCGGTAGCCGTCGACCATGTCCGGCAGCCCGCGGATGCGGGCCATCGGGACGTAGGGGGCGGCCTGTTTGATCAGGATGGTGCTGCGGCTGTACTGGCCCGCGGCCCACGCCTGGTAGGAGGCTTCGGCCAGGCGGTTGGCCCGGCGGCTGGGCTTGCTGGTCAGCTCGGCGGCGCGCTCCAGCAGGACCGAGGCCTCCTGGGCGGTCAGCCCGGGCTCGCCCGCCGACACCGCCGAGGTCAGTGCGTGGCCCAGCTCCTCGTCGGGTCCGCCGGTGGCCGCCGCCCGGTGCCACAGCACCCGGTAGCGGGGGCCGCGGCCGTCCAGCAGCCGCGCCATCTCCAGGTGCGCCCGGGTCAGCTGGGCGCTGGTGGCGCGCCGACACACCACCTCGCCCATCATCGGGTCGACGAACTCCACCCGCTCGGCCTCCACCCGCAGCAGTCCGGCCCGTTCGGCCCGGTCGAGGGCCTCGACCGGGTCGTAGGCGCCGTCGCGCTCCGCGGTCAGGACCGGGACCGCCACCCCCGGTTCCAGCGCGGCGAGCAGCAGCAGCCGTGTGACGTCCTCGGGCAGGAAGTCCAGGGTCTCGGCGTGGGCGTCCATGATCTCCGCGGGCAGCGGCAGCATGCGGGGCAGCGGCTCGGCGCCGGTGCGCTGGCCCGCGGAGAGGGCCGCGGCGTAGCAGCGCGCCGCCAGGGGGTTGCCGTGCGCGCGGCGCGCCAGTTCGCTGCGCACCGCCGGGTCCAGGTCGGGGTCGGTCTCCTCCAGCACCTGGTGGAGGGTCTCCTCCGGCAGCGGCGCCAGGCGCAGCCGGGGCAGGCCGGCCAGTTCCCCGGGCGCGGCCTCGCGGCTGGCGAACAGGATCGCCGCGCCGACCCCGCCCAGGCGGTGGGCGGCGAAGGAGAGCAGGGACAGCGAGTCGGGGTCGACCCACTGGGCGTCGTCGACCACGCAGACCAGGGGGCGGCCGCGGGCCAGCGCGGTCACGAGGGCCAGGACGGCCACCGACAGCGCCAGCCGGTCGTCCTCGGCGTAGCGGCCGCGGCGCAGCGCGTCGTCCAGCAGCCGGTCGTGTTCGGGAGGGAGCGTCCCGCGGTGGTGCAGCACGGGCAGCAGCAGTCCGTGCAGTCCGGACAGGGGGAGTCCGGACTCGGGCCGGCGGCCGTTGACGCGGAGCACCCGGTGGCCGTCGAGCTGGTCCAGGGCCGTCTCCAGCAGCGCGCTCTTGCCGATGCCGGGACTGCCCTCGACGACCAGTGATCCGCCCCGTCCTTCGAGGCCGAGGGAGGCCAACCCGACCAGGTGCTCGACCTCTGTGTCCCGGCCGTGCGTGCGGGAGGCCGGGACCATCAGTACGTCTGCCATGTGACACACGTTACCGAGACGTAGGTCACAGTCAACGGTGGGGTTGTCGACTCTTGACCGTTCCGCCCGTCCCGCAGTAAATGACCTGCGTCTTCTCCCGGCGGCACCGGGCAGGTGCCCGGTGCCGCCGCGGGGCCCGGCGTCGGCCGGGCCCCGCGCACTCCCCTCAGCCGTCCCGCCGCCGCGGCGTGCGCGGCGGCGGGGTCCGGACCGGTCAGTCGTGGAAGTCGTACTCCTCGGGGGTCAGCCGCTCGTGTTCGGCGGGGACGATCTCGCCGCCCTCGCGGTCGGTCACCCGCGGCTCCTGGAGGCGCTCCAGGGTGCCGCCGTCCTCACCGGCCTTGTACTGCTGGACGAGCACACCGGCGTGGCCGCCGTGGTCGTCGGCGGAGGAGGCGAAGGGGACGAGGCCGGGGCCGTTCCAGTCCATCGCCTCGACCGCGTCGACCAGGCTCTGGCGGGTCGGGTTCTCCCCCGCGGCCTTGAGGGCCCTGGCGAACATCACGGCCTGGACCATGCCGTAGATGCGGGTGTTGGTGAGCTCACCCTCGCCGTACTCCTCGTGGATCTCGGTGAAGAACTGCGTCCACGGGTCGTCGGTCATGTTGGCCTGGGGCAGGTAGCCGCTGGTGATGATGCCGTCGAGGATCTGGTCGACCGGCAGTTCGTCGTCCTCGGCGTACTCCTTGAGCAGGCCGCGCAGCGTGGGGGTGTCGGAGCCGATGCTGCTGATCACCCACTGCGGGTGGTAGCCCTGTCCGGCGGCGTTGAGGATTCCCAGCGCGGCGAAGGCCGGGATGCAGGCGCAGACGATCAGGTCCGCCCCGGCCTCCTTGAGCGCGGAGATCTGCCCGCCGACCGCCTCGGGGGCGGTGGACTCGTAGCTCTGGTCGGCGACGACCGCGTCGGCCAGGTACTGGTCGAGTCCGGCGATGGAGTCGGTGCCCACGTCGTCGTTCTGGTAGTAGTAGCCGACCTTGGCGTCGGGGAGGTTCTCCGCGATGTACTCGGCCAGGACCTTGGCCTCCTTGGTGTAGTCGACCTGGTAGCCGTAGGTCAGCGGGTACTGCTCCGGGTCGTTCCACATCAGCGCGCCGGAGGAGGGGAACAGGTCCGGTACGCCCTTGTCGTTGAGGTACTGGATGACCTTGGAGTGGGTCGGGGTGCCCAGGCCGCCCAGCATGGCGAAGATCTCCTCGCCCTCCACGAGCTCCTGGGTGACCTCGACGGTCTTGGTCGGGTCGTAGACGTCGTCCTTGACCAGGTACTCGATCGTCCGGCCGTGCACTCCGCCCTGGGCGTTGATGTACTCGAACACCGCCGAGGCTCCCTGGGAGATCGCCAGGTAGCCCGCGGAGGCCGGCCCGGTGAGCGGCTGGTGGGTGCCGATGGTGACCGTGTCGTCGGTGACGCCGACGGACACGTCCAGGTCGGCTCCGGCTCCCTCCTCGACCTCTCCGGCGCCTCCGCAGGAGGTGGCCAGCAGCGACAGGGCCAGTGCGCCCGCCGCGACGGCGATCGGTTTCCTCATTTCACGCTCCCGTTTGGTGATGTAGGGGGAATCAGGTGTGGGTCTCGTGTGCGTGGGGTCGGGGCTCACCGCCGCCGCAGCAGGCCGCCCAGACTGCGCAGCGCGCCCTGGATGCCCATCGGCCAGGCCATGACGATGACGATGAGCAGTACCCCGAAGAACACCAGCGGCAGGTTGTCGGCGACGCTGCTGCTCAGGCCGAGCAGACCCGCCAGCTCCTTGCCGGCCATCTCCAGGTAGACCAGGGCCAGCGCGCCCCACAGCGCGCCCCACAGGCTGCCCAGCCCGCCCAGGACGAGGGCCGCGAGCAGGCTCAGCGACAGTGCGAGGGAGAAGGAGCTGGGGGTGGCGGTGCCCAGCAGGTAGGCCTCGCAGGCGCCAGCCAGCGAGCCGCATCCGGCGCTGATGACGAACGCGGTCACCTTGGTGCGTCCGACCGGGATGCCCGCCATCGCCGCGGCGGACTCGTCGTCGCGGATGGCGCGCATGCGCCGGCCCAGCCGCCCCCGGCCCAGTGTCGCCAGCACCACCAGGGCCACCAGCACGGTCAGCCAGATGACCAGGGCCTTCCACTGGTTGTCGGTGACCAGGCCGGACAGTTCGGGCGGGGCTCCGCGCAGCGCGAACAGCAGCCCGTTGGACCCGCCGAGCAGGTCGGAGAAGTACAGCGCCAGGGCGGGCAGGCCCACCGCCAGGGCGAGGGTGGCGCCGGCCAGGTAGGGGCCGTGCAGCCGGGCGGTGGCCGCGCCGACCAGGATTCCGGCCAGGCAGCCGATGACCACCGCGATCACCATGATCGCCGCCAGCGGCACCATCGGCGCGTGCAGCACGGTCAGCGCCGTGGTGTAGGCGCCGACGAACATGAAGGCGCCGTGGCCCAGGGAGATCTGTCCGCTGTAGCCGATCAGCAGTTGCAGGCCGGCGATGGCGAGCATCAGGTAGCCCACCTTGGCGATGCGCAGGTGTTCCAGCGGGCCGACGAAGAAGGTCAGCGCCGCGACCACGGCCAGGGCGAGCGCCGCCGCGAGCAGGTGCCTGACCAGGACGGGCAGCCGGCGCCCGCGCGGCGTCGCGGGCCGCCGCGCCGCGGTGGCGGTCGCGTCCGCCTTCGGCGGGTCGTCTCGTCGCAGGGAGGAGGCCATCAGCTACACCTTTCGAACGGTCGACCGGGAGAAGAGCCCGGCGGGCCGCAGACTGAGCACGACGATGAGGATCACCAGGGCGGCGAGCGTGGTGAGTTCGGAGCCGACGTAGCCGGAGACGTAGGACAGTCCCACGCCCATGACCATGCCGCCGGCCAGCGCGCCGAACGGGTTGTCCAGGCCGCCGAGCACCGCCGCGGCGATGCCGTAGACGAAGACCGCGTCGAGCACGGTGGGCGACAGCAGCGGCGGGACGGCCAGCATCCCGGCGAGCGCGCCGATCGCCGAGGCGATGCCCCACCCGGTGGTCAGCATCAGGCCCACCCTGACCCCGCTGAGCCGCGCCGACTCGGCGCGGAAGGCCGCGGCGCGCATCCGCAGCCCCAGGGGGGTGAGGCGGTAGAGGAGGAACAGGGCGACCGCGACCACGGCGACCGCGGCCAGGGAGAAGATCTCCTCCGGGGAGATCGGGACCGCCGCCAGGTCCCGGAAGCTCATCGGGGGCGGGAAGGAGTGCTGCAGGTTGCCCCAGATCATGCCGGCCACGCCCTGCAGCGTCAGGAGCAGGCCGAGGGTGAGGATGATGGCGTTGAGCTGGGACTTGCCCTGGACGGGGCGGACCAGCAGCCGTTCGGTGAGCATGCCCAGCAGCGTTCCGCCGATCATGGCGGAGGCGAAGCCGAGCCAGTAGCTTCCGGTCTCCTGGGTGACGGTGTAGGCCACGTAGACCGAGATCAGGGCGAGCGCGGGCTGGGCGAAGTTCACCACCCGGGTCGCCTGGTAGATGATGACGAGGGACAGTCCCAGGGCGGCGTAGATCGCGCCGTTGGCGACGCCCTCGAAGGTCAGACTGATGAACTGGTTCACGGGGTCACCTCAGAAGCCCAGGTAGGCGTGGCGCATGCGGTCGTCGGCGAGGAGCTCGGCGGAGCTGCCCCGGGCCACGACCGCTCCCTGAGAGAGCACGAAGCCGTGGTCGGTGATGGACAGCGCGCTCGCGGCGTTCTGCTCCACCAGCACCACCGTCAGTCCGGTGCGGTCGCGCAGGTCGTGCAGCAGCTGCATGATCTGCCGGGTGATGAGCGGGGCGAGTCCCAGGGAGGGCTCGTCCAGCAGCAGCACCCTGGGCCGCGCCATCAGCGCCCGGCCGATGGCGACCATCTGGCGTTCGCCGCCGGACAGGGTTCCCGCGGGACGGTTCCTCCGCTCCACCAGGGGCGGGAACAGTTCGTACACCTCGTCGAGCGCCTTGGCGCGGTCGCGCCGGTCCGCGCGCCACAGGCCGCCTAGGCGCAGGTTCTCCTCGACGGTCAGCTCGACGATGACGCCGCCGCCTTCGGGCACGTGCGCCAGGCCGTGGCGGACCATGCTCTCGGCGGGGTGGCGGGTGATGTCGACGCCGTCGACGCGGACCCGGCTGCCCGGTGCGGCGGGCTGGAGTCCGGAGACGGTGCGCAGCAGGGTGGTCTTGCCGGCGCCGTTGGCTCCCAGCACCGCGCAGATCTCGCCGGGGCGGACGGTCAGGTCCACCGAACGCAGTGCCTGGACCGCCCCGTAGTAGGTGGAGAGGTTCTCGATCTGCAGGATCGGCGTGTCACTCACCGGCGGCCTCCTCGACGGGCGTGCCCAGGTAGGCCTCCGCGACGGCGGGGTCCGCCTGGACGACGGACGGCGGACCGGAGCAGATGACCTGGCCGAAGTTGAGGACGACGATGTGGTCGCACACGTCCATGACCAGGTCCATGTGGTGTTCGACGAGGACGACGCCCATCGTCTGGCTGCACCGGCGGATCGTGGCGGCCAGGTCGGCCATGTCGGCTCCGGACAGGCCGCTGGCGGGCTCGTCCAGCAGCAGCAGTTCGGGTTCGGCCACCAGGGCGCGGGCCAGCGCCACCCGTTTCTGCAGCCCGTAGGGCAGGGTCGCGGGCAGGGCGTGGGCGACGTCGGCGATGCCGAACTCCTCCAGCACGGCCATCGCCCGGTCGGTGAGCTCCCGCTCGTCGCGCTGGTAGCTGCCCAGGCCGGTGAGCATGCCGGGCAGCCGGGAGCGGCCCAGGGGGTCCGCGCCGACGATCACGTTGTCCAGCACGGTCATCAGCCCGAAGAGGTTGAGGCCCTGGAAGGTGCGGGCGATACCCAGGCCCGCCAGCTGGTGCGGCCGGTGGTTGCGCAGGGGGCGGCCCTTGAAGGTGATGGTGCCGCGCTGAGGTCTGACCACTCCGGTCAACACGTTGAACAGGGTGGTCTTGCCGGCTCCGTTCGGTCCGATGAGGCCGGTCACGCTCTTGGGGGCGATGTCCAGTCCGACGTCGGAGAGCGCGGCGAGGCCGCCGAAGCGGACGGTCACCCCCTCGACCTCCATCAGGGGGGAGGGTGCGGTAGGGGCCATGGGGTCTCTTTCTGTCAGTGCGGAGCCACCGCGGAGCGGACCGCGGGGACACGCCTCGCCGCATACCAACCGGTTGGCATGCGGCGAGGTCGAGAGTGCGGCGCGCCGGGGAGGGACTGAAGGGGGACGGCGCCGCGGAGCATCAAGTTACCTATGACCTGGGTCACCGGGAAGTGTTCCCGGAGGGAACCGGTGATTTCACCGATAGGCCCTTGCGCTGCGGTGACCTGCGGCGTAAAAATAATTCAGATTTATTCCTGCGCCTGTCCCCGGTCGACCCTCGGAGAACGCCGTGCCCCCACCCGCGCCCCCAGCCGTCCGCGCCTCCCGCTTCACCGACCGTGTCGCCCTGGTCACCGGAGCCGCCGGCGGGATCGGCGCGGCGACCGCGCGCCGCCTGGCCGCCGAGGGGGCGGCCGTCGTACTCACCGACATCGACACCGGACGCGGCGAGCGGGTCGCCGCCGAGCTGCGCGCCCACGGCCACCGGGCGCTCTTCACGCACTGCGACGTCTCCGACGAGGACTCCTGGACGCGCGCCGTGGACGCCGCCAACGACGCGTTCGGACCGGTGGACGCTCTGGTCAGCAACGCCTACCGGGTCACCGTCGCCCCCGCCCACGCCACCTCCCTCAGCGACTTCAACGACCAGCTGGCGGTGACGCTGACCGCCACCTTCCTGGGTGTGCGCGCCTGCCTGGACGACCTGCTGGCCCGCGGCGGCAGCGTGGTGGCGGTCTCCTCGGTGCACGCGCTGGTCGGGCTGCCCGGCCGGCCCGCCTACGCCGCGGCCAAGGCGGGCCTGACCGGCCTGGCCCGGCAGCTGGCGGTGGAGTACGGGCCGCGGCTGCGGGTCAACAGCGTCCTGCCCGGCCCCGTCCGCACCCGGGCCTGGGACGGTGTCAGCGCCGAGGACGTGCGCCGGAGCGTGGAGCAGACCGTCGCGGGCCGGCTCGGCGACCCCGCCGAGGTCGCCGCCGCCATCGCCTTCCTGCTCTCCGACGACGCCTCCTACGTCACCGGGACGACACTGCTCGTCGACGGCGGCTGGACCTCCTACAAGACCTCGGTGTGACCGTGGGCGCCTACGCGGGCCGGGGCGTGCACGGCCGCATCGTCGAACTGCTGGGCCGCCGCGTGGCCTCCGGGGAGCTTCCCGAAGGCGCGGTCCTCGACCTGCGCGCTCTGGGCGCCGAACTCGGGGTGAGCATGAGCGTGCTGCGCGAGAGCGTCCGGGTGCTCGCTGCCAAGGGGCTGCTGGACTCCCGGCAGAAACGCGGCACCTTCGTGCGGCCGCGCGCGCAGTGGCACCTGCTCGACGCCGACGTGGTGCGCTGGCGCGCCTCCGGCGACGACACCGCCCGGCTCATGGCCGACCTGGCCGAACTGCGGGCCCTGGTCGAACCCGCGGCTGCGCGCTACGCCGCGCGGCGCCGCACCGGCACCCAGCTGGCGGAGCTGGAGGACGCGCTGGACCGCATGGCACGCACCCGCGGCGACCCCCGCGCGCACGCGCTGGCCGACCTGGAGTTCCACCGCCGCCTGCTGGCCGCCTCCGGAAACGAACTGCTGGCCCGCATGGACCTGCTGGTCGCCCCCGGGCTGGTGGAACGCGACGTCCTGGTGCACTCCGCCGACCCCGCGGCCGATCCGGTCCCCGCGCACCGCGCGGTCCTGGACGCGCTCCGCTCCCGCGACGCCGACGCGGCCGAGGCCGCGATGCGCGCGCTGCTGGCCGCCTCCGACGCCGACGTCCGCCGCCTGACCGCCCCCGGTCCGGCGCCCTCCGACCGGAAGGACCGCACATGAAGATCACCCGCGTCGAGACCTTCGCCGTCCCCCCGCGCTGGCTGCTGTGCCGGGTGGAGACCGACGACGGCGTGGTGGGCTGGGGCGAGCCCGTCGTCGAGGGACGCGCCTCCACCGTGCGCACCGCGGTGCACGAACTCGCCGAACTGCTCCTCGGCCGCGACCCGATGCGGATCGAGGACCACTGGCAGCTGATGACCAAGGCGTCCTTCTACCGCGGCGGACCGGTGCTGTCCAGCGCCGTGGCCGGCCTCGACCAGGCGCTGTGGGACATCGCGGGCAAGGTCCTGGGGGTGCCGGTGCACGTCATGCTCGGCGGTCCGGTGCGCGAGAGGGTGCGCTCCTACGGCTGGGTGGGCGGGGACGAGCCCGCCCAGATCACCGAGGCGGTGGCCGAACGGGTCGAGGCGGGGTTCACCGCGGTGAAGATGAACGCCGCCGGCCGCACCGACCCGCTCTCCACGCCGCGCGCCGTCGAGGAGATCGTGCGGCGCGCGGAGGCGGCGCGGGACGCGCTGGGCCCCGACCGGGACTTCGCGGTGGACTTCCACGGCCGGTTCACCGCGGCCAACGCGCGGCGGGTCGTCGAGCACCTGGCTCCGCTGCACCCCCTGTTCGTCGAGGAGCCGGTGCTGCCCGAGCACACCCACCGCATCGGCGACGTGGTCGCCGCCACCACCGTGCCCATCGCCACCGGGGAGCGGCTGTTCTCCCGCGCCGAGGTGCTGCCCGCGCTGCAGGCCGGGATCGCGGTGCTGCAGCCGGACCTGTCGCACGCGGGCGGCATCTCCGAGGTGCGCCGCATCGCCGCGCTGGCCGAGACCTTCGACGTGCTGCTGGCCCCGCACTGCCCGCTGGGGCCGGTCGCGCTGGCGGCCAGCCTGCAGATCGCCTGCTGCGTGCCCAACTTCCTGATCCAGGAGCAGAGCATCGGCATCCACTACAACCGGGGCGCGGACGTCCTGGACTACCTGGTGGACCCGGAGGTGTTCGCCGTCACCGACGGCTACCTGGCGCGGCCGGGCGCGCCGGGGCTGGGCATCACCGTGGACGAGCGCGCGGTGCGCGCGGCCGACGGGTCGGTCCCCGACTGGCGCGGCCCGGTGTGGCGCCATCCCGACGGCTCCTTCGCTGAATGGTGACCTTTATTCCCGTCTGCCCCCTGTGTGACGTCTTGCACATTGAGTGATGGGGTGTTAATTTCGCGGAAACCGAACTGTCTGAGGTAACCGCGCATGGGGAGTGAGAGCCTGGCTGACCGCCTGGCCGACCGACTGCTCGACCAGGTGGTGCGCGGCGAACTCGCGGTGGACGAGGCGCTGCCGTCGGAGGCCGAGATCGCCGCTCAGGCCGACGTCAGTCGTCTGACCGTCCGTGAGGCGGTCAAGGTGCTACGGACCAAGAACATCGTCCGGGTCAAACGCGGACGGGGCACTTACGTCAACGCTCCCGACCACTGGACCGACCTGGAACTCATCCTGCGCATGGCGGGACGCCGCATCGGGCCGAACACGGCGACGCTGGGGCTGTTCGAGGTGCGGCGCATGCTGGAGTCCGGAGCCGCCGAACTGTGCGCCCGGCGCCGCAGCGACGCCGACCTCGCCCTGCTGGGAGCGCACGTCGCGGAGATGGACAAGGCCGTCACCGCCGACGACGCGTCCGCCTTCGCCCGCGCCGACGCCGCCTTCCACGAGACGATCCTGCGCTCCTGCGGCAACGTGTTCGTTCCGGCGATGTGCGCGCCGCTGGACCGGATCCTGCTGCGGCTGCACGCCCGGGCCGCCGGCGTCGCCCAGATCCGGCTGCGCGCCCAGAGCCACCACCGCCGCATCCTGGCCGGGATCTCCGCCGCCTCCCCGGAGGAGGCCCGGGAGGCGATGGACGCCCACCTGGAGCAGACCACCGAGGACCTGCTGCGGCACGTCATCGGCGGCTCCTGCGGCGCGGACCAGGCGCCCCCCGACTCCCCCGAGGGATGATCCCGACGCCGCGGCCGGCCCCGGGGACCGCCGCCCCGGGGCCGGCCGCGGCTCCTCGGCTCACATGCCCGCGATGAGCTTCTCCACCCGCTCGTCCACCGCCTTGAACGGGTCCTTGCACAGCACGGTGCGCTGGGCCTGGTCGTTGAGCTTGAGGTGCACCCAGTCCACCGTGAAGTCGCGCCGCTTCTCCTGGGCCTTCTTGATGAACTCGCCGCGCAGCCGGGCCCGGGTGGTCTGCGGCGGCACCGACTTGGCCTCGAAGATCTTCAGGTCGCTGACCACGCGCTCCATCTGCCCGCGCCGCTGCAGCAGGTAGAACAGGCCGCGCTCGCGGTGGATGTCGTGGTAGGTCAGGTCCAGCTGGGCCACCCGGGGCGAGGACAGGCTCAGCCCGTGCTTGGCCCGGTAGCGCTCCAGCAGCTGGTACTTGGCCACCCAGTCGATCTCGCGCGCCACCAGGTCCAGGTTGCCGGTCTCGACCGCCTCCAGGGTGCGCTGCCACAGTTCCAGCACCCGTTTGCCGGTGGCGTCGACCCCGGTGCGGTCCACGAAGTTCTGCACCTTCTCCAAGTACTCGCGCTGGATCTCCAGCGCGCTGGCCTCGCGCCCGTTGGCCAGCCGGACCTTGCGGCGCCCCGTCATGTCGTGGCTGACCTCGCGGATCGCCCGGATCGGGTTCTCCAGCGTATAGTCGCGCATCGTCACGTTCGCCTCGATCATGCGCAGCACCAGGTCGGTGGAGGCGAGCTTGAGCAGCGTCGTGGTCTCGCTCATGTTGGAGTCGCCCACGATGACGTGCAGCCGCCGGAACCGCTCGGCGTCGGCGTGCGGCTCGTCGCGGGTGTTGATGATGGGGCGGGACCGCGTGGTGGCCGAGGAGACGCCCTCCCAGATGTGTTCGGCGCGCTGGCTCACGCAGTACAGCGCGCCGCGCGGGGTCTGCAGCACCTTGCCCGCGCCGCAGATGATCTGGCGGGTGACGAGGAAGGGGATGAGGACGTCGGCCAGCTTCCCGAACTCGCCGTGCCGCCCCACCAGGTAGTTCTCGTGGCAGCCGTAGGAGTTGCCGGCCGAGTCGGTGTTGTTCTTGAACAGGTAGATGTCGCCGGCGATGCCCTCCTCGTGCAGCCGCTGCTCGGCGTCGACCTGCAGCCCCTCCAGGATGCGTTCCCCGGCCTTGTCGTGCGCCACCAGGTCGAGCAGGCTGTCGCACTCGGGGGTGGCGTACTCCGGATGGGAGCCCACGTCCAGGTAGAGCCGCGCGCCGTTGCGCAGGAACACGTTGGAGCTGCGTCCCCACGACACCACACGGCGGAACAGATAGCGGGCCACCTCGTCCGGTGACAGCCGCCGCTGTCCCCGGAAGGTGCAGGTGACCCCGTACTCGTTCTCCAGACCGAAGATGCGGCGTTCCACGCGGCCTCACCCGTCCTTCTCGTCCGCGGCGCCGCGGACCCGGTCCGCGGCGCCTGCCGAATCACACTCCGTCAGTGGCGCCGCCGTCTTCGGGGGTCTGTTCCGCGGCCGTCTCGTCGGCCGCGCCGGCCTCTTCGAGCATCCGGACCAGGCGGTCCCCCTGAATGCGACGGAACTTGCGGTGCGGCCGCGAACGCTCCAGCACCGCCACCTCCAGGCTGGCGGCCTGCAGTTCGCGCCGTTCACCGTTCTCGTGTGCCAGACCGTGCACCGCGACCCGCAGCGCCTCGGTCAGGGACATGTTCTTGACGTACCGTTCCCGCAGCGCCGCGGTGACCCGCTCCGCGGAGCCGCCCATGGCCAGGAAGTCGTGCTCGTCCACCACCGAGCCGTCGAAGGTGATGCGGTAGATCTGGTCGGTGTCGGGAGAGTCGCCGACCTCCCCGACGACGATCTCGACCTCCCAGGGCTTGCTGCTCTCGGTGAAGACCGCGCCCAGGGTCTGGGCGTAGGCGTTGGCCAGCATCTGGCCGGTCACGTCACTGCGGTCGTAGGTGTAGCCGTGCATGTCGGCGAAGCGGACGCCGGCCAGGCGCAGGTTCTCGAACTCGTTGTAGCGGCCGACCGCGGCGAACGCCACCCGGTCGTAGAGTTCGCTGATCTTGTGCAGCGTCCGGGACATGTTGTCCGCCACGAACAGGATGCCGCCGTCGTACTGCAGCACGACGGCGCTGCGGCCCCGCGCGATCCCTTTTCGCGCGTAGTCCGCCTTGTCCTTCATGATCTGTTCGGGCGAGACGTAGAACGGCATCGACACCGGCGTGGTTTCCTTTACTGGTCGAAGAGCGGGGACGACAGGGTCAGCGCACCGGGGCGGTCGGTCCGTCGGGCCGTTCGGCGCGTCCGGCCACGACCGTCTGCGCCAGCGACTCGACCTCTTCGGCGGACATCCGGCGGTGCCCGTCCTCGGTGATGACGTCGACCAGCGGGTAGATCTTGCGGTGCAGGTCGGGACCGCCCGTGGCGGAGTCGTCGTCGGCGGCGTCGTACAGCGCCTGGAGCGCGGCCAGCGCGGCGTCGGTCTCGGTGAGGTCGTCGCGGTAGAGCTTCTTCAGCGCCCCCTTGGCGTAGACCGAGCCGGAGCCGATGGAGTGGTAGCGGTGCTCCTCGTAGCAGCCGCCCACCGGGTCGTAGCTGAAGATCCGCCCCTCGCCGCGGGCGGTGTCGTAGCCCACGAGCAGCGGGACCACCACGAAGCCCTGCATGGCCAGCCCCAGGTTGGACCGGATCATGGTGGCCAGCCGGTTGGCCTTGCCCTCCAGAGACAGGGGGCGCCCCTCGCGCTTCTCGTAGTGCTCCAGCTCCACCTGGAAGAGCTTGGCCAGCTCGATGCCGATGCCGGCGGCGCCCGCGATGGCGACCGCGGAGAACTCGTCGGTGCGGAACAGCTTGTCCATGTCGCGGTTGGCGATCACGTTGCCGGAGGTCGCCCTGCGGTCACCGGCCAGGACGACGCCGCCGGAGAAGACCAGGGCCACGATCGTGGTGGCTTCGGGGGTCAGGTGGGCGGGGGAGCCGTCCGAGGGGAGACCGGCGAGGTTGGGCAGCCGGTCGGGACTGACCTGGCTGAGGAAGTCGACGAACGACGAGGTCCCCGGACTCATGAACGCGGCGGGCAGTCGTCCACTGCCCATGAACGCTTCAGACACGCGACTCCCTTCGGTGGCGCCCCGTCCGCCAGGACGGACGGGGCGCCGCGGACTTGTTCGGTTGCCTTGCTGTGACCCTACTGACAGCTCAGGAGGCGGAGGTACCCGCCGACGACGACTTCTCTTTCAGCGAACTGCCGCCCGCGACCGGCGCGGACGCCCGGAGCCGCTTCGGTCGGCGTCCTACTGGCCGCCCTTCTGCACGAACTGCCGCACGAAGTCCTCGGAGTTGGTCTCCAGCACCTCGTCGATCTCGTCGAGGATGTCGTCGACGTCCTCGGCCAGCTTCTCGTTGCGGGCCGCGGCCTCGGTCCCCGCCTCGACCTGCTCGATCTCCTCGTCGTGCCGAGTGGCGTGCTTCTGACCCCCGGTTTCCCTGGTCGCCATGTGGAGGCTCCTCCCTGTTGTCGAGCTCTCGCCTCTATCTTGGCCATTTGGCGCCCCGCTCAATCTTGATCAGGGCGTCTGTTTTGCGCACGTTACCCGCCGGGGCGCCCGTACACACGTTTGAACGGCCTCGACACGGAGGCTACCGCCTGCGGCAACGGAGGAACGGGACCGGTTTTTCCGCTTCGTCCGGCCGGTCCGCAGCGGCGCGGAGCGGCTGTAGGGTACCGATCGTCCACGCATCACGACCACGGCGCGGCCGGGAGGCCGGAAAGGGGACGGCGGTGGCCGACAGCAACGAGTACGCGGCGACGTTCGACCTCATCGACAGCGACGACGACCAGCGCATCTCGGCACGCGAGCTGGAGCGGCTGATGGAGGTGCTGGGCTCGCCGATCAGCGCGGAGCAGGCCGAGGAGGCCGTGCGCGGCATCGACTCCGACGGCGACGGGCTGATCTCCCTGGAGGAGTTCACCGCCTACATGGGCTCCCGGCGCGGCTGAGCCGGTCCCCGGGAACGCCGACGGGGGAGCCGCCGAGGCGGCTCCCCCGCTGCTGTCGGTGCCCTCCGTGTGCGGACTCAGTCCTCGGCGCGGTGGGCGATCCGGCCGTCCAGGACGGTCAGCCACGCGCTCGCCTCGCTGAGCCGCTCCGCCTCGGTGGCCTCGATGTCGCGGTCGAGCACCACCACGTCGGCGAGGTATCCCGGCTTCAGCGAGCCGAGCCGGTCCTCCACGCCCAGCGCGTACGCGGCGTCGCGGGTGTGGGCGCGCAGCGCCTCGTGCAGGCTGATGGCCTGGTCGGCGCCGATGGCCGCGCCCTCGCGGGTGGTGCGGCGGACCGCGTTGGCGACGGTGTCCATCGGACGCAGGCTGGAGACGAAGGAGTCGCTGGACAGCACCGGGCGCAGCCCCAGGTCCAGCTCCTCCCGCATGGGCTGCAGCCGGTGCGCGCGCTCGCCCAGGCGGCGCAGGAAGTCGCCGCCGCTGTCGTACAGGAAGTTCGGCTGGTTGACCGGGATCACCCCGTAGTCGGTGAACCGCTTCGCCTGCTCGGGGGTGGGGTACCCGCAGTGCTCGATCCTGGGGCGCGGGTCGGGTCCGGAGACCTTCACCGCCGCGTCGATCGCGGCCAGCGTCTGCTCCATGGCCCAGTCGCCCTGGGTGTGGATGGCGACCTGCCAGCCCTCCGCGGCGGCGCGCCGCACCAGGCCCACCAGTTCCTCGGGGGCGTGGTACATGCTGCCGGTGAACTCGCCGTGCTCCCCGTAGGGGACGCTGAAGCGCGCGGTGCCGCCCAGCAGGGTGCCGTCGGAGTAGAACTTCATGCCGGTCAGGCGCAGCCAGTCGTCCCCGAACGGCCCGGCCAGCCCCACCGAGGCCAGCGCGTCGAGCTGGTGGGACAGCGGCAGTCCGAAGGTGCGCACCGGCAGCGTCCCGGCCGCGCGGGCGGCGCGGTAGACCCGCAGCTCGCGCGCTGAGACCTGCGGGTCGCACACGGTGGTGACGCCGGCGGCCAGGTAGGTGTCGGCGGCGTCGGCGAGCCAGCCCAGCAGCTGCTCGGCGGGCAGGTCGGTGTGGAAGTTCGGGCCGTGGCAGCCGACGTCCACCGCCAGCGGCAGCAGCAGCTCCATCGCCGTGTCCAGGACCATGCCGGTCAGGCGGCCCCCCTCGTCGCGCAGGAACGCCCCGCCCGCCGGGTCGGTGACGTCCTCGCCGACGCCGCTGTGGGCCAGCGCGGCGGAGTTGACCACGGCCTGGTGCCCGGAGACGTGGTAGATGATCACCGGGTGCTCGGTGGTGGCCTCGTCCAGCATGCGCCGGGTGGGGCGGCCCTCGGGGTACTTGGCGTCGTCCATGCCGAAGGCGCGGATCCACTGCCCGGGCGGGGTCCGCTCCGCCGCGGCCGCCACCGCGGCGACCAGGTCGGCGGCGCTGGTCACCGTGGGGTAGCGGGCGTCCAGCGCGGCCAGCGACTCCGCGGTGGACAGCAGGTGGTTGTGCGGGTCGATGAAGCCGGGCAGGACCGTGCGCCCGCCCGCGTCGACCTCCACCGCGTCGGGGCCGGCTGCGGCCCGGGCCGCGTCCTCGCTTCCGGCGAGGAGGATCCGGCCGTCGCGGATGGCCAGCGCCGAGGCGCGCGGGTTGTCCTCGTCCATGGTCAGGACGGTGGCGTTGCGGATCAGCAGAGCGGACAAGAGACGTTGACTCCTTGGGTCGTGGGCCGCGCCGCCGGCCGGCGGCGCGGCGTGGGCTGGGTCGGGGTCAGGCCGCCGTGGCGGTGAGCACCTCGGTGTCGCGGTACCGGGGCGCCTTGGCCAGGCAGGCGATGCTGACCAGGGCCATCACGATGAGCAGGCCGGCGACCGGGTAGATGCTGCCGGTGGCGGCGTACAGCGCGGTGCAGGCCAGCGGGGACAGGCCGCCGAAGATCGCGCCGGCCACCTGGTAGGCCAGCGAGACGCTGGTGTAGCGGGCCTCCGGCGGGTACATCTGGGCCAGCACACGGGCGATGGGGCCGTAGGTCGCGGCCATGACCAGGCGCATCAGGGCCAGTGCCAGGAAGATCAGCGCGGTGCTGCCGGTGTCCAGGACCAGGAACTGCGGGACGGCCAGCACGATGACGCCGACCAGGCCGATGACCACGATGCGGACGGTGCCGAAGCGGTCGCCGAGCCAGGAGACCCCGAGGGTCGCCACCAGTTCGACGAAGGCCGCCACCGACAGGCCGTTGAGGATGACCTGCTCGCTGACGCCGGCCTCGGTGACGCCGTAGCTCTGCAGGAAGGTGGTGACGATGTAGTAGCCGCCGACCGCGACGGGCAGCACGCCGATGCCGAGCAGCAGCGGCTTCCAGGAGGTGCGCAGGGCCGTGCGCAGCGGCATCTCCGCGGGCGCCTGCTGCTGCACCGCGCTGAAGACCGGGGACTCCTCCACCTTGAGGCGGATGACCAGGCCCACCACCACGAGCAGCGCGGAGGCCAGGAACGGCAGTCGCCAGCCCCACGAGTAGAGGAAGCCCTCGCCCACGGCGGCGATCAGGCTGAAGGAGCCGGTGGCCAGCAGGGCGCCGGCGGGGTTGCCGAGCTGGGCGAAGGACCCGTAGAAGGTCTTCTTGTCCTCGGGGGCGTGCTCCACCGAGATCAGCACGGCGCCGCCCCACTCGCCGCCCACGGCGATGCCCTGCACGAAGCGCAGCACCACCAGCAGCAGCGGAGCGAAGAAGCCGATCTGCTCGTAGGTGGGCAGCAGACCGACGGTGAAGGTGGCCACACCCATCATGATCAGCGTGGTGACCAGTGCGGACTTGCGGCCCAGCCGGTCGCCGTAGTGGCCGAAGACGATCCCGCCCAGCGGGCGGGCGAAGAAGCCCACCGCGAAGGTGGCGAACGAGGCCATGAGTCCCACCAGCGGATCGGTCCCCGCCGGGAAGAAGGCGGTGGCGAAGACCAGGCTGGCGGCGGTGGCGTAGATGTAGAAGTCGAACCACTCGATGGTGGTGCCGACAAACGACGCGATCGCGGCACGCAGCGGACTGCCGGTCGTCGGGGGACTCTGGTTGCTCATGGATGGCTCCGTGCGGGTTTCTCGTGCGCCGGGTCGCCGATCCGGTCGGCGAATACCGCCCGGGCTCTGCGATGACCTGCGCAAACAGGTAACGATGTGACGTTAGACGCCCTGGGCATGGACTGTGAAAGACAATTCGTATAGTCGGAACCGTGACTAATGTGCATCGCGCACAGTTTGCGGGGAGCGCACCGCTCACGGTGCGCGCGCTGACCGCCCGTCCCGACCTGGAGGTCCGGGTCCGTGCGGGCCGTGCGGGACTGGACCGGCCGGTGCGCTGGGCGCACGTGACCGAACTGGCCGACCCGGTCCGCTGGCTGCGGGGCGGTGAACTGGTGCTGACGGTGGGGTTGAACGTCGGCACGACGGAGGAGGAGCAGCGCGCCTACGTGGCCCGGTTGGACGCCGCCGGGTGCGCGGGGGTGGGCATGGCCGTCGACACCTGGCTGGACGAGGTCCCGCCGGCGATGCTGGAGGAGGCGGAGCGGCTCGGCCTGCCGCTGCTGTCGGTGGAGGGCAGCACGCCCTTCATCGCGATCGTGGAGGCGGTGGCCGACCACTACGCGGCCGAGCAGCTCCGCCTCCAGGGCAGGATGCTCACCGCCCAGGACGCCATGGTCCGCGCCGCGCTGCGCACCGGCCCGCCGGGGGTGCTGGCCGAGCTGTCCGAGGTCGCCGAGGGGGAGGCTCTGCTGCTCGACCAGAACGGGCTGACCTCGCACGCCGTGCCGGGCGGCGAGCGTCCCTGGCACGGCGTGGTGCGGTCGGCGGTGGTGCTGGACGGGGAGCGGCGGCGCGGCATGGCGGTGCTCGCCGACGGGGAGGCGACCGTGCTGCTGCAGAGCCTGCGGGCGGGCGGCAGCAGCCTGGGATGGCTGGCGCTGCGCTGCTCCTCCCCCGCCGCCACGCACACCCGGATGCTCGCCAACCACGCCGCGTCACTGCTGACCATGCAGCTGCTGCGGGCCCGGGACGCCCGGCGGCTGCGCCACCGTGCCCGCTCCCCGCTGCTGTCCCTGCTGGCCACCGACGGTGCGGCCGCGGCGGCCGCGGCGCGCATGCTGCCGCTGCCCACTCCCCCGCTGGAGGTGGTGTACCTGGCCACCGAGCGGCCCGACACGCTGGTCGACCAGGCCGTGGACGCGCTGGTCGAGGTCCTGGGCGGCGGCCCGGCCCTGGACCGGGTGGCGCTGTGCGCCCTGGACGACGGCGTGCTCGTGGTCCTGCCCGGCGGCCGGAACCGCCCCCGGCTGGGGGAGCTGCTGTTCACGGAGTTGTCGTCCCGGGTCGACGGCCCCCGGTCGGCGGGGGCGTGCGGGGCCCGCGGCGCGCTGGAGGTGGCCGAGGCCGCGCAACGGGCCCGCCGCACGGCCGCGGCCGGCCCCGGCTACCGGCACGTGGCGGACACCGAGGCGTGGTCGCTGCTGCGCGACTCACTGCCCGAGGAGACGTCCCGGGAGTTCCGGCGGGCCGTCCTGGGCGCGCTGCGCGAGCACGACGCGCGCAACGGCACCGAACTGCTGGACACGCTCCGCCACTACCTGGACCACAACGCCGGCGTCGAGGCGACCGCCCGGGCGCTGGGGGTGCACCGCAACACGCTGCGTGCCCGGCTGCGCACCGCGGAACGGGTCATGGGACGCTCCCTGGACGTGCCGCGCCACCGCCTGGAGCTGTGGGCGGCCCTGGCCCTGGAGCAGGACGGCGCTCCCGGCCACCGGCGCTGAGCGGGCGGCCGGGAGCGCCGCGGCTCAGCGTCCGCGGCCGGTGAGGGCGGCCACCAGGTCCGCGGCGGTGTCGCAGCGGTCCAGCAGCGCGCCCACGTGCTCGCGGGTACCCCGCTGCGGCTCCAGGGTGGGGACGCGCTGCAGGGAGTCGTATCCGGGGATGTCGAAGATGACCGAGTCCCACGACGCCGCGGCCACGGAGTCGGCGTACTTGGCCAGGCAGCGCCCCCGGAAGTAGGCGCGGGTGTCGGCGGGCGGTTCGGTGACGGCCCGCCGCACCTCGGCCTCGTCGAGGAGGCGCTGCATCCTGCCGCGCGCCACCAGCCGGTTGTACAGGCCCCGTTCCTCGCGCACGTCGGAGTACTGCAGGTCGACCATCTGCAGGCGGTGGTGGTCCCAGTCCAGTCCGTCGCGGGAGCGGTAGCCCTCCAGGAGTTTGAGTTTGGCCACCCAGTCGAGCTGGTCGGCCAGCCGCATGGGGTCGTCGGCCAGCACCGTCAGGACCGTCTCCCAGCGGTCGAGCACGTCGGCGGTGTCGTCGTCCACGTCGGTGCCGTAGCGGTCCTCGACGTACTTGCGGGCCTGTTCCAGGTACTCGCCCTGCAGTTGCAGCGCGGTCATCCGCCGCCCGTCGCGCAGCCGCACCTGGTGGGTGAGGCCGGGGTCGTGCGAGATGGCCCGCAGGTCGGCGACCGGGGTCTCCAGCGACAGGTCGGCGGTGAGGAAGCCCTCCTCGATCATCGACAGCACGATCGAGGTGGTCCCCAGCTTCAGGTAGGTGGAGATCTCGCTCATATTGGCGTCGCCGATGATGACGTGCAGCCGCCGGTACCGGTCGGGGTCGGCGTGCGGCTCGTCGCGGGTGTTGATGATGGGCCGCTTCAGGGTGGTCTCCAGCCCCACCTCGACCTCGAAGAAGTCGGCGCGCTGGCTGATCTGGTACCCCGCCTCGCGGGAGTCGACGCCGCGGCCGACCCGGCCCGCGCCGCACACCACCTGGCGGGAGACGAAGAACGGGATGAGGTGCTGCACGATCTCCGCGAACGGGGTGGACCGTCGCATCAGGTAGTTCTCGTGGCAGCCGTAGGAGGCGCCCTTGCTGTCGGTGTTGTTCTTGTACAGCTGGATGGGCTCGGCGGAGGGCAGGGCCGAGGCGCGCCGGGCCGCGTCCGCCACGATCCGTTCGCCCGCCTTGTCCCACAGCACCGCGTCGCGGGGGTTGGTGGCCTCGGGAGCGGAGTACTCGGGGTGGGCGTGGTCGACGTAGAACCGTGCCCCGTTGGTCAGGATGACGTTGGCCAGGCCCAGGTCCTCGTCGGTGAGCTGGCTCGGGTCCGCGGCCTCGCGCGCCAGGTCGAAGCCGCGCGCGTCACGCAGCGGGTTCTCCTCCTCGAAGTCCCAGCGGGCCCTGCGCGCCCGCGCCGCCGAGGCCGCCAGGTAGGCGTTGACCACCTGGGTCGAGGTCACCATCGCATTGGCACCGGGGTTGCCGGGCACGGAGATCCCGTACTCGGTCTCGATGCCCATAATCCGCCGCACAGTCATGTTGTGAAGGGTATCCAGCGGGACATGTTTTGATGCGCGACCCGCCGAATTGTGCTCGAACAGCCATGTTCGTCCGGTCCGGCGGCTCCGTCGACGCCTCCGCCCCGCCCGGTGCGCGGGAGCGCCGCTCGGCCGGGCGGATCCCCTCCGGCGACGGGTCGGTGCCGGGCCACCGCCCGGCCCGGAGCGACCGGACGTGTTCCCAGGCGTTGGATCCGCCCCCGGCCCTCCCGGTGTTCTCCACCCCTGTACGACACGGCAGACAAAAGGGATTCTTCCCCCAGGGAGACCAGTAAGGAATGTCCCTTTCCTTCATTCAGCAGAAAAAATACGAAAACCCCTTCCTGTCAGAATGACAATAAGGAAGAATCACCGTCATGTCCGACATCCCGTGGAGCCCCCCTCCCGTTCTTCTCGCCGTCGACCTGGTCATCCTGACGCTCCGCTCCGCGCAACTCCACGTCCTTCTCGTCGAACGGGGCATCGACCCCCACAAGGGCCGCCACGCACTCCCCGGCGGTTTCCTCAACAACGCCGACGAGGACCTTCTGGCCGCAGCCCACCGCGAACTGCGGGAGGAGGCCAACCTCGACGCGACGCACCTGCACCTGGAACAGTTGGGCGCCTACGGAGCCCCCGGACGCGATCCGCGGGGCCGGGTCGTCTCCGTGGCCTACCTGGCCATCGCCCCCGGGCTCCCGGAACCGGAAGCGGGAACCGACGCGGCGGGAGCCGCCTGGAGGCCTGTCCGCGACGTCGACTCGGGAGGTCTCGAACTCGCCTTCGACCACCGACAGATCCTCGCCGACGGGATCGAGCGCGCCCGCACCAAACTCGAAAAGTCCGCACTGGCCACCGCGTTCTGCGGCGAGACCTTCACCATCGCGGAACTGCAACAGGTCTACGAGGCGGTCTGGGGGACCAGACTCGACCCGCGCAATTTCTACCGCAAAATCCAGGGCATTCCCGGTTTCATCGTCCCGGCCGGATCGGAACGGCGGACCACCGGGGGCCGCCCCGCGCAACTCTTCCGCCGCGGACCGCAGACCGTGCTGTTCCCCCCGCTCAACCGCCCCCCGTCCCCGTCTGTGAACAGGACCGATCCGTGACCGACCACCCCGTGGTGATCCTCACCGCCCTCAACCTCGAATACGAAGCCGTCCGCCGCGGCCTGGGCCACCTCCGCCCGCACCGCCACGCGCGGGGAACCCGGTTCGAACTCGGCACCGTCGCGGGCACCCGGGCCCCCGTGGCGCTCGGGCTCACCGGCAAGGGCAACCACACCTCCGCGGTCCTGGCCGAACGGGCCGTCGAGGAGTTCTCCCCCGCCGCCCTCGTGTTCGTCGGCGTGGCCGGCGCCCTGTGGGACACTCCCCCGCCCGGAGACGTCGTCATGGCCACCCACGTCTACGCCTACCACGGCGGCACCAGCGAGGACGACGGCCTCAAGGCCCGCCCCCGAGTCTGGGAGACCGCCCACGACCTCATCCAGACCGGCACCCATCTCGGCAGGACCGCCGACTGGACCGCCGCGGCACACCCGGACCACCCCGACCCCAAAGTCCACTTCGGGCCCATCGCCGCCGGGGAGATCGTGCAGAACTCCCGGATCTCCCACGAGGCGCGCTGGATCCGCCAGACCTACAACGACGCGCTCGCCATCGAGATGGAAGCCGCGGGCGTGGCCCAGGCCGGCCACCTCAGCGGAGCCCCCGTGGCGGTGGTCCGCGGCATCAGCGACCGCGCCGACGGTACCAAGGACACCGAGAACGACCGCGCCTGGCAGCCCGTCGCCGCGGTGAACGCCGCAGCCTTCGCCCTCCGACTCGCCGTAGAGATCACCCACGACCGGGAGCACCTCATGACCCACACCCGGCCCGGCAACGGCCCCGTGACGAACACCGCCCGCAACAGCCAGGTCGGAATCCAGGCGGGCAGCATCACCGGCAGCACCGTCTCCGTACAGGTCTCCACCGCCCGACCGGTGGAGGACGGCCTCGCCGCGGACCTGGCCGCGCTCCGCGACGACCTGCTGCGGGAGCGCTCCTCCGGCAGGCTCGACGAGTCCACCTACCAGGCGGCCCGGGCCGAACTCGACCTGGCCGACAAGGCCCAGGCGGAGGACACCCCGCAGGGCAGGAGTATGTCCTGCCTCGCGCTCCGACAGCTCCGCAGCAGGCTCGACGGCTTCGCGGAACTGGCCGCGAAAGTCGCCGCCCTCATCGCTGCGGTCCAGGGACTGTCGTGACCTCCGACCACACCGCCAACACGGCGAACAACTCCTTCGTGGGGGTCCAGGCCGGGGAGATCCACGACTCGACCATCTACCAGGTCTTCCCGGACTCCCCGCCGCAGCGCAAGTACGAGGTCGGTCTGCGCTACCTCGACAACGGTGTCCCCTCACAGGCCCGCGCGCTGATCGGGGCAGCCCTCGCGGAGGGATACGACAACGCGGAGGCACGGTTCCACTGGGTCATCGCCCTGCTGAGCAAACGCTCCCTGCACGCGCTCACCGCGGAGGAACGCGAGAGCCTCCACCGGTCCCAGACCGAGGCGGCCGGTCTTCCCGGCGACGAGTGGACGCGTGCCCTGGGGGTGGTCTTCGACCTGCTCCACTGCATGGAAAGAGGCGGGGGCGACGCCGACGTCGCCCTCAAGAACCTCCGGACTCTGCCGGACCGACAGCGCCACCGGATTCTCCGCCATCTCGACACGGTGCTCACCGGAGGCGCCAAGGAGAGCCTGTGGGCCGAACTCCACCGGACCGCTGAGCAGGAGAGGACCCGTCACGGACGCACCAACCGGGTCTGGGCCTACTTCGAGCCCGACCCGATCGGCCCCCGGGCCCGGCACGTCGTACCAGCCGACCTCGACGGACGCCTCCCCGCCGGACTCTGGTCCGCGGTCCTCCTGACGGCGGCGGGCACCGGCTGGCTGCCGCTGACCGCCACGGGGCCGCTCCCGGTGCTCTTCCTGCTGCTCCTCCTCGTCAGCGCTCCGACCGCCGCGGTCACCGGTTTCCGGTGGTACTACTGCCGCAAACGCCTACGGGAGAAGGACCGCGCGTACGCCGCCCCGTCCCGGAACACAGCTCCCCCCAAAGGCGGATTCGCCGATCAGGTGGACCATCTGCTCGAGCACTACTTCACCAAGTACTCCCCCGCTTCCGCCCCCCGGGATTCCTGGATCGAAGAAACACGGGGAGTGCGCCGGATGCTCCGCGACGAGATCGTCGAGATCTACCGGGAGCAGCGCGTCCCGGCCGACCGGGTGGCCTGGCTGATCAGGTACCTGGTGCGTGACGTCCGGTGCCGCTGGCTGTCGGGGGCCCTGCGGGAGGACCGGGAACGGTACCGGACCGCCCTCGCCACGAAGCTCTGGTGCACGGTCTCGCTCGCCGCCTCGGCCGCGGCGGTGGCGGCCCTGACCGTCACAGCGTTCCCGGAGCGCCCGTTCACCACCGTGCTCACCACGCTCCTCATCGCGGTGAGCGCGTGGTTCGCGGTACCGCTGTGGCTGGAGACCGCCGCCGAGAAGCGGCGGTACGAGGAGGAAAAAGCAGAACGGGAACGTGTCCTGGCGGAACGCGGAGCCGAACACCGCCGTTGGACGAAGAAGCTGGAGGAGACCCGCCCCAGCGAGAAGCAGATGGAGGCGTGGCTCCACGCCGACCGGACGGTCATCCTCGACGCGGCCCTCCGGCACTACCGGTTGAGGTGGCACGACGTCATCGCCCACTTCTTCCTGCTGTCGCCGAACAGGCCCTGCCGGCAGAAACGCGAGAAGCACGGGCAGTGGCGCTACTCGAAGTACGTGGTCCGGGTGTTCCTGATCACCCACAAAGGAGTCCGGGAAGCCGCCTTCCACCTCGACTTCACGCGGGCCGAGCACAGCTTCACGGAGCGCAACCACTTCCGTTTCGACGCGATCGCCTCGGTCTTCGTGGAGGAGCACGAGGAGAACGGGATCACCCTGAAGGTCACCCTCCTGGACGGCGCCTCCCAGGAGGTCCACGCTCCCCGTGAGGAGCCGTTGTCCTTTTTGCCCGAGGAGGACCCAGAAGGGCTGTTCCGAGGGAACCTCGACGCTTCCGGGTTCGGCCACTCGATGCGGCTTCTGGAGGGCATCGGCGCCGAGGGCGAGAAGTGGGTCGACCGTCTCTCCCCGCCGGGGGAGGCGGAGGAGGACTGGCCGTCCCCGTGAGGCGGCCCGCCCGTACAGTGGCCCGGCCGGGCCGCGGCGCCCGCACCCGCCCGCGGGAGTCCGGGCGGCAGGACGCGGCGGGGGCCGACCGGCTTGCCGGTCGACCCCCGGGTGGCGCGGCGGCGGGGTTACAGGTACTGACCGGTGTTGGGCACGGTGTCGATGGAGCGGCCGGAGTCGGCGCCCTTCTTGCCCGAGACCAGGGTCCGGATGTAGACGATCCGCTCGCCCTTCTTGCCGGAGATGCGCGCCCAGTCGTCGGGGTTGGTGGTGTTGGGCAGGTCCTCGTTCTCGCTGAACTCGTCCACGCACGCCTGGAGCAGGTGCGAGACGCGCAGGCCCCTGGCCCCGTTGTCCAGGTAGTCCTTGATGGCCATCTTCTTGGCCCGGTCCACGATGTTCTGGATCATCGCGCCGGAGTTGAAGTCCTTGAAGTAGAGGACTTCCTTGTCGCCGTTGGCGTAGGTGACTTCGAGGAAGCGGTTCTCCTCGGATTCGGCGTACATCCGCTCGACCACCCGCTGGATCATCGCGTTGACCGTCGCGGTGGGCGAGCCGCCGTGCTCGGCGAGGTCGTCGGCGTGCAGCGGCAGGTCGGGGGTGATGTACTTGGAGAAGATGTCGCGGGCCGCCTCGGCGTCGGGCCGCTCGATCTTGATCTTGACGTCCAGCCGGCCGGGGCGCAGGATCGCCGGGTCGATCATGTCCTCGCGGTTGGACGCGCCGATGACGATGACGTTCTCCAGGCCCTCGACACCGTCGATCTCGCTGAGCAGCTGCGGGACGATGGTGTTCTCCACGTCGCTGGACACACCCGAGCCGCGGGTGCGGAAGATGGAGTCCATCTCGTCGAAGAACACGATCACCGGGGTGCCCTCGCTGGCCTTCTCCCGGGCCCGCTGGAAGACCAGCCGGATGTGCCGCTCGGTCTCGCCGACGTACTTGTTGAGCAGCTCGGGGCCCTTGATGTTGAGGAAGAAGCTCTTGCCGACGTCGCGGCCGGTCTTCTGGGCGACCTGCTTGGCCAGGGAGTTGGCGACCGCCTTGGCGATGAGCGTCTTGCCGCACCCGGGCGGGCCGTACAGCAGCACGCCCTTCGGAGGGCGCAGCTTGTGCTCGCGGAACAGCTCCTTGTGCAGGTAGGGCAGTTCGACCGCGTCGCGGATCAGTTCGATCTGCCCGCTGAGGCCGCCGATGTCGGTGTAGGAGATGTCGGGCACCTCCTCCAGGATCAGCTCCTCGACCTCGGACTTGGGGATGCGCTCGTAGACGTATCCCGACCGGGGCTCCAGGAGCAGGGAGTCCCCCGCGCGCAGCGGCTCGTCGCGCAGCGGCTCGGCGATGCGGACGATCCGCTCCTCGTCGTGGTTGGAGATGACCAGGACGCGGTCGCCGTCCTCAAGGATCTCCTTGAGCATGACGACCTCGCCGACGGTCTCGTAGGAGGACGCCTCGATGATGTTGAACGCCTCGTTCAGCATCACCTCCTGGCCGGGCCGCAGGTCGTCGATGTCGACCGAGGGGCTCACGTTCACCCGCATCTTGCGGCCGTTGGTGAAGATCTCGACGGTGTCGTCCTCACGGGCTCCCAGGAAGACCCCGAACCCGGAGGGAGGCTGGGAGAGGCGGTCGACCTCCTCCTTGAGGGCCACGATCTGGTCGCGGGCCTCCTTCAGGGCCGTGACCAGCCGCTCGTTCTTGGCGTTGGCCGCTGCCAGGGCGGTCTGGGCCTCCTGGAGCCGGTCTTCGAGCAGCCGCACGTGCCGAGGGGAGTCGGCGAGCTTACGCCGCAGGACGCTGAGCTCCTTTTCCAGGTAGGAGACCTGAGCCATGAGTTCGTCACGGTCGCGCTCTGCATGACGCTCGTCATCGCGATCGGCCACGTCCGCCACCTCCCGTTAAGAGGAAAAATCTATTCCGGAGCCTACCTACCCAGGCCCGGTTCCTAACCTGCCGATCTTGTCGAGTGTGGGCCAAGCCACTCCTCGAACTTGCGAACAGCGAGGTCAGAGCGGGAATTCTGGCCGTGGCGTAATGAGAACGTAACGTCGGGTCGTCTTATCGTCCGTCCTCTGCCTGCGAGGGCTCCGCGGCCTCCCCGCGGGCGTTGACGTAGTCCTGCCCGTAGGCGCCCTTGGCGGGGCGGCGGCGCCGTTCGGGCGCGGTCGCGTCGTCGGCGAGCCGGCGCGCGGTGACCAGGAAGCCGGTGTGCCCGATCATGCGGTGGTCGGGGCGCACCGCCAGGCCCTCCACGTGCCAGGTGCGCAGCAGCGTCTCGAAGGGGTGGGGCTCGTGGAAGGAGCCGTGCTCGCGCAGGGTCTCCACGACGCGGGACAGCTGCGTGGTGGTGGCCACGTACACGCAGATGAGCCCGCCGGGGATCAGGGCCTTGGCGACCGCGTCCAGGCACTCCCAGGGCGAGAGCATGTCCAGGACCACCCGGTCGAAGTCGCCCTCGTCCAGGCTCTCGGCGAGGTCGCCCACGGTGAGCCGCCAGGAGTCGGGGGCGGCACCGAAGAAGCGGGTGACGTTGGTGCGCGCGATCTCGGCGAAGTCGGCGCGGCGCTCGTAGGAGGAGACGTACCCGTGCTCCCCGGCGGCGCGCAGCAGCCAGCAGGTCAGCGCCCCCGAGCCGACCCCGGCCTCCAGGACCCGGGCGCCCGGGAAGATGTCGGCCTGCGCGACGATCTGGGCGGCGTCCTTGGGGTAGACGATGGTGGCGCCGCGTTTCATCGACAGGGTGAAGTCGGCCAGCAGGGGGCGCAGGGCGACGTAGGCGATACCGGAGCTGGCGGTCACGACGCTGCCCTCGGGGCGGCCGATCAGGTCGTCGTGGTCGAGTCGTCCCCGGTGCGTGTGGAACGCCGCGCCGGCGCGCAGGGTGATGGTGTGCATCCGCCCCTTGGGGTCGGTCAACTGCACGATGTCGCCCTCGGCGAAAGGGCCGCGGCGGCCGTGGATGCCGGTCACTGGTGCCGTCTCTTTCGTGGGTCTGTCTGGGATGCTGCGGGCCGGTCGTCCAGCCTATCCGCAGTGGCGGTTGCGGCGTAATCGGTGAAGCGGGGGCAGGAACAGGGTTGAATACACCTGCCAGGCAGGGCGACGGAGAGGCGGGGAGTTCTGATGACGCGTCCCAGTGCACGGATCGGGCTCGGCATCGACATCGGCGGCAGCGGCATCAAGGGCGCCCCGGTGGACCTGGTCGGCGGAACGTTCGTGGTCGACCGGCTCAAGATCGCCACGCCCCGTCCCGCCACTCCCGAGGCGGTGGCCCCGGTGGTGGCGGAGATCGCCGCGGCCTTCCCCGAGCACGTCGCCGGGGACGCCCCGTTGGGCGTCACCTTCCCCGCGGTCATCCAGCACGGGGTGGCGCGCAGCGCCGCCAACGTGGACCGCTCCTGGATCGGCACCGACGTCCAGGCGCTGCTGGCCGAGGCGACGGGACGGCGGGTCCTGGTGGTCAACGACGCCGACGCCGCAGCGGTGGCCGAGCACCGCTACGGCGCGGCGGCCGGTGTCGAGGGGGTGGTGCTCATGACCACCCTGGGGACCGGGATCGGGTCGGCGCTGCTGGTCGACGGTGTGCTGGTGCCCAACACCGAGTTCGGTCACCTGGAGATCGACGGCTACGACGCCGAGACGCGGGCCGCCTCCAGTGTCAAGGAGCGCGAGAAGCTCTCCTACCGGCAGTGGGCCGAGGAGCGGCTGCAACGCTACTACTCGGTGGTGGAGGACCTGCTGTGGCCGGACCTGATCGTGGTCGGCGGCGGGGTCAGCCGCAAATCCGACAAGTTCCTGCCCCACCTGCGGCTGCGCACGCCGATCGTACCGGCGAAGCTGCGCAACACCGCGGGGATCGTGGGCGCGGCGGTGCTGGCCGCGGAGCGGCTGGGGGCTGCCGCATGACCGTTCCGGGGGGTACTGCGGCATCCCCGCCGTGACGGGGCGCGGTTGCGGCCGGGGGCGGACCTGTCGGGGGGATGGACCGCGCTTCCCTGGACGTCCGCGTCGCCGGGTGCCGTGGTGTGCGGTCAGTCCCGCCGCGCGGTGAGCAGGCCGTGGATGCGGCGGGCCGCCGCGACGGGCTCGGCCGCGGGCGCCAGCGGCGTCAGGTAGGGCGCTCGGGCGTCCTCCGACGGCACCCGCAGCCACCACCACAGCCGGCCGCGGTGCGGTCGCAGGACGGTGCGCTGCGTCCTGGCCGGCGTCGCCCCCGTGGTGTCGCGCAGTACGGCGTCGACCGCGCCGATCTGGCCGTTCAGGGTCGTCTCCACCCCGGAACGGCGCAGCGAGGACTCCAACGCGCACAGTGCCAGGCTCCACGGCGCGTCCGCGCGGTGCCCGTCGAACCGGTGCGCGGCCCGGGGCTGTGCGGGTGTTCTTCCTGGCGGCATCTCAATGGTCACTCGTTCCCCCTCCACTCTGAGATCCCACGCAACACAGGACCTCGGACTCTTGACTGTGCCCGCATCGTCACCCGGTCGGAAACCCTTATGCGTCTCCTGCATGACCGTATTTCTTTTACAGGTAGCCACAAACCGCAGGTCAACTCTTTAATCTAGGCTCATGCCCCAGCGTGAAGGCACCCTGCCTGTGGACTTCTGGAACCGCCCCGCGGTGGCCGCCGCACTGGCCACCTGCGACATGGCGACCCTCGTGGAAGCCGTCCGGCTCGCCCGGGGGTGGTCCCAGGCCGACCTGGCACGGACGGTCGGCTACAGCCAGAGCTGGGTGTCCCGAGTCGTCAACGGCCAGCAGTCGCTCACCCTGGACCAGGTCAGGGAGGTCTGCGAGCGGCTGGGGATTCCGATCCACCTGCTGCGGTTCGCCCCGGCGAACCCTGTTCCCGCGCCGTCGACGGCCTCACGCCCTCCCGCCGCGGACGCGGCGGGCCGGACGAAGGGGGCGGGTCCAACGCGACGTCGAGACTTCACCAAGGCCGTCGCCCTGGCGACGCTCTCACTGCCGAACGCCTCGGCGGTGGGGGAGGTCCACGAGGGGACGGCGACGGCTCTGCGCGACATCACCGGGAACCAGCGCCGACTGGATGCTTCCTCACCCTCCCGCGACCTGGTCAAGGCCGCACTGGCGCACCTGGACCTGTCCTCGCGGACTCTGCTGCGGGCCAGGAAGACCCCGTTCGCCACGGAGGTGGCCGCCGTGACCAGCGAGGCGGCGGGGTTCGCCGCCTGGCTGCACGCCGACATGGGCGACACCGGGTCGGCGCGGCTGTTCTACCACCGGGCCGTGGAACACGCCCACCAGTCCGAGGACGCCCTGCTGGCCATCTACATGCTCGGCAGTCTGGCGCTCTTCGAGACCGACTCCGAGGACCCGGCCCTGGGCCTGCGGCTGGCCCAGGAGGCCTCCCGCAAACTCGGCGACGGCGCCCATCCCACCGCGCGGGCGTGGCTGTCGTGCGTGTGCGCGCTCGGCCACGCGGCTCTGGGAGACGTCTCGGCCGCCCAGCGGGAGCTCTCCCGGGCCGAGAACGCCGCGGAACGCTCCGACAACACCGAGCCGCCCTGGCCGTGGGTCTTCCGGTTCGACGCGGCCAAGGTCGCCGGCTACCGGGCGCTGGCCGCGGTGCGGCTGCGCCGCCCGTACGAGGCCCGGGCCGCGTTCTTCGAGGCGTTCGCCACGGCGTCCCCGGCTCCCAAGCAGCAGTCGATCCTGATGGTGGAGCTGGCCTCGGCGCACGCCGACGCCGGAGACGTGGACGAGGCGTTCCGGCTGGCGTCCGAGGCGCTGCACATGGGGGCCTCCTACCGTTCCGAGAAGGTCGTCAACCGGGTGCGGCGGTTCCGCCGCGAGTACCGGGGCCCGCAGGCGCGGTGCGTGAACGCCCTCGACGACCAGTTGGCCTGCCTGGTCACCGGGCGGCTGCGGCTGTGAGCGGACACCGTGTCGCGGCTCCCGGGTAGCACTACCACCACCTGGAGTGTGGTGGCGCCGTCACTGACCGCGGCGCGGCCGGTTTCCTAGGTTCGTGTTCCGTACGGGAGCCGTCCGGGCTCCCCCGGACCCCCGGGAGCCGGTGTGATGCCACCACGAGCAAGGTCCCTCCTTCCCCGCTGCGCGGCCGCGGCCCTGACCGCCGGTCTCGTGCTCGCCCCCGCTCCGGCGGCGCTGGCCGTCGACGGCGCGCCCGCCGAGCCCACCCCCGGGGCCGTACGGGACTTCCTCGACGAGCGGGTGCCCGCGCTGCTGGCCGAGCACGGCGTGCCCGGAGCCGTGGTCTCCGTCGTCGCCGACGGCGAGCAGGTGTTCGCGGGCGGCTACGGGCTGGCCGACGCGGCGTCGGGGACCGCGGTCGACGTCGACCGCGCCTCCTTCCCGCTGGCCTCGGTGAGCAAGTCCTTCACCGCGGTCGCCGTGCTGCAACTGGCGGAGCGGGGCGACGTGGACCTGCACGCCGACGTCAACGAGTACCTGCCCGAGCGGGCGCAGCTGCCCGACACCCATCCCGGGCAGCCCGTCACCCTGCACCACCTGCTCACCCACACCGCGGGTTTCGAGGAGGCCGTGGTCGGCATGTTCACCGAGGACCCCGCGGAGCAGCTGCCGCTGGCCGACTACGTCGTCGACCACCGGCCGGACCGGGTCTACGCGCCCGGCGACTTCGTGGCCTACTCCAACTACGGGACCTCCCTGGCCGGGTACGTCGTCGAGGAGGTCTCCGGCACGCCGTTCGCCCAGTACGTCGCCGAGCACGTCTTCGCCCCCCTCGGCATGGAGCGCAGCGCCTTCGTCACTCCCGACGAGGCCGCCGAGCGGCTGCACGCGCCCGCCCTGCACGGCCCCTCCCCCGACGTCCCGGTCCCCGTGGTGTACCTGAACCAGGTGCCCGCGGGCGGCGCCTACGCCACCGCCCCCGACCTGGCGCGCTTCATGCTCGCCCTGCTGGGCGGCGGCGAGCTCGACGGGAGGCGCGTGCTGTCCGACCAGAGCGTGGCGGCGATGACGTCCCGCCAGGCCGGGGCGCATCCGGCGCTGACGGGCAGCGGCTACGGGGTCTGGGAGGAGTACTCCGACGGGCCGCGCGTCGTCGGCCACGGCGGCGACCTCAGCGGGGCGCACTCCCAGTACGTGCTGGTGCCCGAGGAGGACCTGGGCTTCTTCGTGGCGGTCAACGGCGACGGCTCCGTCGCCGACGGCAACGTCCTGCTCGACGCCAGGCACCGCATCGTCAAGGAGTTCCTGGCCGAGTTCGCCGGAACCGGTCGGGGCGGTGCCGAGCCGTCCGGGGGGTCCGGCCTCTCCGCCGAGGAGGTCGCGCAGCTGCGGCGGTACGCGGGCTCCTACACCTCGACCCGCGCCAGCCGGGGCGAGCCCAGCGCGGCGCTCGCCCTGTTCAGCTCGGTTTCGGTGGAGGTCACCGCCGACGGGCTGCGCACGACCGACCCGCTGCTGGGCGAGCGGCACTGGGCACGGGTCGAGCCGGGGGTGTTCCGCTCCGCGGAGGGCGACCGTCTGGCGTTCATCGAGCGCGACGGCGAGGTCGTCGGGCTGGGCGTGGACCTCATCCCGTCGCAGAACTACGAGCGGGCCCCCTGGTACGACTCGCCCGCCCTGCACCTGGCGGTGGCCCTGGGGGCGCTGCTGGTCCTGGCGACGGTGGCGGTGTGGCCGGTCCTCGCCCTGGTGCGCAGGCTGCGCGGCCGCCCCGGGACCGCTCCGGCCGCCGCCCGCGCCGCCCGGTGGGCGGCGGGCGGAGCGGCCGTGCTGTGCGTGGGCTTCACCGTTCTGACGGCGGTGCTGCTGAGCGACATGCACCTGGCGGAGACACTGGTCCTCACCGGCTCGCCGCTGCTGACCGTCCCGCTGACCGTCGCCGCCGCGGCGGCGGTCGCGGCGCTGGCCGGCGCGGTGTGGGCGTGGCCCGCCCGCTGGTGGGGTGGTGCCGGGCGGATCCACCACACGCTGGTCGCCCTGGCCGCGGTGGCGTTCGTCGCGGTGGGCGCGCGCTACGGGCTGACGCTGCTGCCGCTGTGACCGTCTCGCCGGGCCGTTCAGCGTCGGGTGCCCGCCACGGCCCGGCGGACGTCGGCGGTGCGCAGCGCCCCCACGGCCGTGCCGTCGGCGTCGACCAGCAGGTACTGGGCTGCCGGCCGGGCGTTCATGGCGTCCAGCAGCTCCTCTCCGGCCAGGTCCGCCGGGAGCACCGTCTCGGGGGTGAGCGTCCGCGCGGCGTGGGCGACCGGCAGCCACGGCCGCCGTTGCGCGGGCACCGCGTCGGCCGCGGCGTCGTCGACCAGTGAGGTGGGGGTCCCGGCGGAGTCGACCACGAGGATCGCCTCGGCGTCGGCCGCCGCGCGGCGGCGCAGCGCCTCGGACAGCGGGGTGTCCGCGGTGACCGCGACGGCGGCGCGGGCCAGGTCCCGGGCGACCAGCCGCGGCAGTCGGGCGCGGACCCGGGCCACGTACAGCGCGGCCGAGGCGTTGCGCCAGATGAACGCGCCCAGCAGTACCGTCCACAGGATCGCGAAGATGCTGGGGGCGCTGCGCCACATCAGCCAGGAGTAGCCGAAGGGCAGCGCGATCACCGCGGCGGCCAGGGCGCGGCCCGTCCACGCCGCCGCGACCGTGCCGGCCAGCGGCCGGCCGCTGGCCGCCCACACGCCCGCGCGCAGCATCCGGCCGCCGTCCAGCGGCAGTCCGGGCAGCAGGTTGAAGACGCCCACCAGCAGGTTGGCCATCCACAGCTGCCAGACCAGGACCCCCACCACGGTGTCGGGGGCCACCATCAGGTAGCAGGCGAACCCGGCCACGGCCAGGACCAGCGACAGCAGCGGGCCGCTGAAGGCGATCCAGAACTCCTGGCGCGGCCGCTCGGCCTCGCGGTCGATCTCGGAGACCCCGCCGAGCATGTAGAGGGTGATGCTGCGCACCGGCAGGCCGTAGCGGCGGGCGGCCACGCAGTGCGCGAGTTCGTGCACCAGCACCGAGGCGTACAGCAGCACCGCGAAGACGAGGGCCACCAGGTAGGAGGCGGCTCCCAGGTGCAGGGTGTCGTCGACCACCGGCTGGTAGAGCAGGGTGATCAGGACCGCGATGACCACCCAGGAGGGGGTGACGTACACCGGGATGCCGAAGGGGCGTCCGATCCGCAGTCCGCCACGTCCGCGGTCGGTCCGGGAGGGGGCGCCGTCTGGTTGGTTCACCCTTCCAGGCTACGGCTTCGGTGTCCCCGCGCGGTGTCGCCCTCGGCGGCTAAGGTGGGGAGCCATGAGTTCCGCACCGTCCCCCGTGCCGCTCCGTGCCCTGTCGCCGTCGCGTGCCGCCGACTTCATGCAGTGCCCGCTGCTGTTCCGGTTCCGGGTGATCGACCGGCTACCGGAGCCGCCCAGTCCGGCGGCCAAGCGCGGCACCCTGGTGCACGCGGTGCTGGAGCGGCTGTTCGAGCTTCCCGCGGAGTCCCGCACCCCCGACTCCGCGGTGGCGCTGCTGGAACCGCAGTGGCAGCGGATGCGTGAACGCGAGCCCGAGGTCGAGGAGATGTTCGCCGACTCCGAGGCCCTGGAGAGCTGGTTGGCCGAGGCGCGTGCGCTGGTGCGGCGCTACTTCGACCTGGAGAGCCCGCAGCGGCTGGAGCCCCGCCAGCGGGAGGTCCGTCTGGAGGTCTCCCTGGAGTCGGGGCCGCGGCTGCTCGGCTACGTCGACCGCGTGGACGTGGCGCCGACCGGCCAGGTGCGGATCGTCGACTACAAGACGGGCAAACGCCCCGCCCAGCGGTACGAGGACAAGGCCCGGTTCCAGATCTTCTTCTACGGCGTGATGGTGTGGCGCGACACCGGCCGCGTCCCCGACCGGCTGCAGCTGCTGTACCTGGGGGACGGCACGGCGCGCTGGTACGACCCCTCCGAGGAGGAGCTGCGCAACGCCGAGGCGCACATCCGGTCGGTGTGGGCCGACATCACCGAGACCGCCCGCACGGGGCGTTGGCTGCCGCGCCGCTCCCCGCTGTGCGGCTGGTGCGACCACCGGGCGCTGTGCCCGGCCTTCGGCGGCACACCCCCGCCGCTGCCCGACGGGGCCGCGGACGGGGCCGCCGCCTCCTCCTCCGCGGTCTGAGGGCGGGCCGCGTGCCCGTCCGTGTCCTGCTCGTCGACGCCCGTCCGCTGGTGCGCGCGGGGCTGCGGCTCGTGGTGGAGTCCGACCCGCACGTGAGCGTGGTCGGCGAGGCCGCCGACGTCCGCGCCGCGTTGTCGGCGGTCCGCCGCCTGCTGCCCGACGTGGTGCTGAGCGACCTGGAGCTGCCCGGCGGGAGCGGCGCCGACCTGGCCCGCGCCGTGCTGGGGTGGGCGGCCGGGGCGGGGCAGACGGTACGGCTGCTGGCGGTGGCCTCCGCCATCGACGACGGCGCCGCGGTCGAGGCGCTGCGTGCGGGTTTCCGCGGTCTGCTGCTGCGGGACTCCTCCCCCGAGGAGCTGCTGCGCGCGATCTGCCTGGTCGCCCGGGGCGAGGCCATCCTGTGTCCCCCGGTGACGGCCCGGCTGCTGGACCGCCTGGCCGCCCTGCCGCCCGCGGACGGCGCCGCCGACCCGCCCGGCCTGGACCGGTTGACGGAGCGGGAACGCGAGGTGCTGCACCTGCTGGGGCGCGGGCTGACCAACGCGGAGATCGCCGAGCGGCTGGTGCTCGGCGGGACCACGGTCAAGACGCACGTGGGCCGGGTGCTGCGCAAGCTGGGGCTGCGCGACCGCGTCCAGGCGGTCGTCTACGCCTACGAGCACGGCCTGGTCGTTCCCGGTTCGTCCGGGCGCGGCGGCGCCGGCGGCATCGCGTCCGGGTGAGCGATGTCATAGGGCCTGCGGCGGATCGGTGACCCCGCGGGACAACCTCGGCCGCGGTACGGACGTCTCCCCGGGTGGGCCCCTTCTCCGCCCGTTTCCCGACATCCCATGACCGGATACCTCGCTTCCAGGGTGAGGTGTGCGTCCGACCGGGCAGAGTCCCGCCAAGGAGGTGAACGCCGCGATGGACCAGTCGCGACGGAGTCCCGGTGCGCCGCACTCCCCCACTCTGCTGACCCGGCTGCGCGACTGGCGCACCGGTCGCGGCGACGCCGACCCGGAGGTCGAGGAGTTCGACGACGAGTCGCCGCGTCCCGATCCGCGCGCCATGGACCTCGTCCTGCGGGTGGGGGAGCTGCTGCTGGCCAGCGGGGAGGCCACCGAGACGGTCAGCGACGCGATGCTGAGCCTGGCGGTGGCGTTCGGCCTGCCGCGCAGCGAGGTCTCGGTGACCTTCACCGGGATCACGCTGTCGTGCCACCCCGGTGGGGACGAGCCCCCGGTCACCGGGGAACGGGTGGTGCGCCGCCGCACCCTCGACTACCACAAGGTCAACGAGCTGCACGCGCTGGTGCAGGACGCCGCGTTGGGGCTGCTCGAACTGGAGGGCGCGGCCGCCCGGCTGCGCGCCGTCAAACGTTCCCGGCCGCCCTACCCCCGCTGGGTGATGGTGGCGGGCTTCGGCCTGATCGCCAGCAGCGCCAGCGTCATGGTGGGCGGCGGCGTGATCGTGGCGGCCACGGCGTTCGCCGCCACGGTGCTGGGCGACCGGGCCGCGGTCTGGTTGGCCGAGCGCGGCGTCGCCGAGTTCTACCAGATGGCGGTCGCCGCGCTGCTGGCCGCGAGCACCGGCATGACGCTGCTGTGGATCAGCGGTGAACTGGACCTGGGGCTGCGTGCGAACGCGGTGATCACCGGCAGCATCATGGCGCTGCTGCCGGGGCGTCCCCTGGTCTCCAGTCTCCAGGACGGTGTCAGCGGCGCCTTCGTGTCGGCGGCCGCGCGGCTGCTGGAGGTCTTCTTCACCCTGGGCGCGATCGTCGCGGGCGTGGGCGCCGTCGCCTACACCGCGGTGCGTCTGGGCCTCTACGTCGACCTGGACAACCTGCCCTCGGCCGGCACCTCGATGGAGCCGGTGGTGCTGGCGGGCGCGGCCGGGATCGCGATCGCCTTCGCGGTCTCCCTCGTGGCGCCGGGGCGCACGCTCCTGCCGATCGGCCTCATGGGGGTGCTGATCTGGCTGTGCTACGCGGGGCTGCGCGAGGCGCTGGCGGTGCCGCCGGTGGTGGCCACGGCCGCGGGCGCGGTCGTGGTGGGGGTGCTCGGCCACTGGCTGGCCCGCCGTACCCGGCGGCCCGCGCTGACCTTCATCATCCCCTCCATCGCCCCGCTGCTGCCCGGAAGCATCCTGTACCGGGGTCTCATCCAGATGAGCACGGGGGAGCCGTTGACCGGGGTGGCCAGTCTCGGCGAGGCGGTCGCGGTCGGCCTGGCCCTGGGCGCGGGGGTCAACCTCGGCGGCGAACTGGTGCGTGCCTTCTCCCGCGGCGGCCTCGTGGGGGCGGGGCGGCGCGGCCGCCAGGCCGCCCGCCGCACCCGCGGCGGCTACTGAGCCGCGGCCCGTTCCAGGACGCGGGAGGGGCGGCCCCGGTCCGGGGCCGCCCCTCCTGGCGTGCCGGACCGCGGCTTTCGGGTCAGACGACCTCCACCGCGGGCTGTTCTCCCTGCTCACCGCGGAGGCGACGGCGTTCGGCGCGGTGCGCCCTGGCCTCGTCGGGGTCGAGGACCGGGGCCGCGGCCAGCAGCTGCCGGGTGTAGGGGTGCTGCGGGTTGTCGTAGACCTCGTCGCTGTCGCCGGTCTCCACGACCTTCCCCTTGCGCATGACCAGGACGCGGTCGCTGATCTGGCGGACCACCGCCAGGTCGTGCGCCACGAAGATCAGCGTCAGGTCGAAGTCCTCCTGTAGTTCCGCGAGCAGCCGCAGCACCTGGTCCTGGGTGGAGACGTCCAACGCGGAGACCGGCTCGTCGCAGATCACCAGCTTGGGGCGGAGGATCAGCGCGCGGGCGATGGCGATGCGCTGGCGCTGGCCGCCGGAGAAGGCGTGCGGGAAGCGGTTGTAGTGGGAGGGTTCCAGACCGACGCGTTCCAGCAGCTCCTGGACCCGGCTGCGGATCAGCTTGCCGTCGCGTTCGCCCTGGACGCGCAGTGGCGTGCCGATGCTCTCGCCGACCGTCATGCGCGGGTTCAGCGAGGAGTAGGGGTTCTGGAAGACCATCTGGATGTCGCGGCGCAGCGGACGCATCTTCCGTTCCGGCAGGTGGGTGATGTCGCGCCCCTGGAAGACGATGGAGCCCTCGGTGGGTTCCAGCAGGCGCATCACCATGCGGGACAGCGTGCTCTTGCCGGAGCCGGACTCGCCCACCACGCCCAGCGTCTCCCCCCGGTACAGGTCGAAGGAGACGCCGTCGACGGCGTAGAAGTCGGTGGAGCCGCCGAACATGCCCCCGCGGATGCGGAACCGCTGGCGCACGTCGCGCACGCTCAGCAGCGGCTCCTCGCCGTCCCGGTCGGCTGCGCGGGGCGGCTCCTGGACGGCGGCGGGGGCGGGCCTGCCCTCGCGTTCGGCGCGCAGCTGGGCGCGGCGTTGGGCGCGGGTGACCTCGACCCGGGGCACCGCGGCGAGCAGCTGCCGGGTGTAGGGGTGCTGCGGGGCGCCGAGCACCCGGCGCACGTCGCCGCGTTCCACGGCCACGCCCCTGCGCATCACCAGGACCTCGTCCACCGATCCGGCGACCACCGCGAGGTCGTGGCTGACCAGGATGAGCGCCATGCCCAGGTCGCGGCGCAGCTCGTCGAGCAGGTCGAGGATCTGCGCCTGCACGGTGACGTCCAGGGCCGTGGTGGGCTCGTCGGCCAGCAGCACCTTCGGTTCGCAGACCAGGCCCATCGCGATGAGGACGCGCTGGCGCATACCGCCGGAGAACTCGTGCGGGTAGGAGTTGACGCGCCGTCCCGGCTCGGGGATGCCCACCCGGTCCAGCGCCTCCACGGCGCGTTTCCTGGCCTCGGCCCTGCCCGCCCTGGGGCGGTGGGTGAGGTAGGCCTCGACGAGCTGGTCGCCGATGGTGTACTGCGGGTGCAGCGAGGACATCGGATCCTGGAAGACCATCGCGATGTCGTTGCCGCGCATGGCGCGGATGTCCCTGTCGTGGGCGGCGACCACGTCGGTCCCGGCGACGAGGATCTGCCCGGAGATCTGCGCCCGGGTCCCGCGGTGCAGTCCCATCAGCGCCAGCGAGGTGACGCTCTTGCCGGAACCGGACTCGCCGACGATGCCCAGCGCTCCGCCTTCGGGGACCTCGAAGGACAGGTTCTGCACCGCGTGGACGTCGCCGTCGGCGGTGGGGAAGGTGATCGAGAGGTCGCGCACGGAGACGACGGGAAGGCCGTCGCCCCGGCTCCCGGTTTCCGGAGTGGTCATGGCCAGTCTTCCTTCGGCTCAAATGTCCCGCCGCGGCGGGCCGGACAGCGGATCACGGTCGGGCTGCTCCCGACGTCAGCGGGCTGTGCGCACCCTGGGGTCGACCAGGGGGTAGAGCAGGTCCACCGCCAGGTTGCACAGGACGACGAAGAACGCGCCGAACAGGGTGACGCCGAGGATGACCGGCAGGTCGCTCTGCACGATCGCGGTGACCGCGTAGCGTCCGATGCCGTTGAGCGAGTACACCTGCTCGGTCAGCACCGCGCCGCCGAGCACCAGACCGACGTCCAGACCGAAGATGGTCAGGATCGGGGTGAGGGTGGGGCGCAGTCCGTGTTTGAGGACGACCCGGCTCTCCTTGAGCCCCTTGGCCCGGGCGGTGCGGATGTAGTCCTCGCCCATCGTCTCCAGCATGCCCGCGCGGGTCTGGCGCGCGTACTGCGCGGCGTGCAGGAAGGCCAGGGTCATCCAGGGCAGCAGCAGTCCGGAGGCCCAGGCGAGGGGGTCCTCGGTGAAGGGGGTGTACCTGGCGTTGGGGAACAGGTCCCAGTCGTGCACCAGGAAGGCCAGGGCGAGTTGGCCGGTGAAGAAGACGGGCAGGGACACCGCGGCCAGGGCCAGGCCCATGGAGATCCGGTCGAAGATGCTGCCCTTGGTGACCGCCGAGACGACGCCGACGGCGACGCCGCCGACGAGCCAGAGCACGGCCGCGCCCAGTCCCAGGGAGAAGGTGATCGGCAGCCGGTCCAGGATGGCCGGGAAGACCTCCTGGTAGGTCTGGAAGGAGTAGCCGAAGCAGGGCGCGGAGCACTGCACGACGTCGTTGCCGAAGGTGTACTCGGCTCCCACGACGATGCCCTTGACGAACTCCCAGAACTGCAGGACCAGCGGCTGGTCCAGGTTGAGGCGCTCGATGGTGGCCTGGATGGCGGCCTCGGTGGGGGCCCTGCCCACGTACATGGTGGCCAGCTGCTCCGTGGTCCGGCCTGCCAGCCTCGGGACCACGTAGAAGATGACGAACGTCATCAGGGTCACCACGAGGAGCAGCAGCACGCTCGCGCCCAGGCGCCGGAGGATGTATCTCAGCATCGCGGTCGGCGCCGGGGCCGGACGGACGGTGTGTGCTCCGTCCGGCCCCGCGCCTTCACCTGCCTTCCCGCTACTGGTCGAGAGTGGCGACTACTCGGTTTCGGTGGTGCCGAGCGTCATGTAGTCGTACATGTGCCAGCTCGGGTTGAAGAAGACGTTGGTCAGGTTGTCCGGCCGGTAGATGACGGACTTCTGGAAGACGCCCGGCAGGATGGCCGCGTTCTCCATGACCAGACGGTCGATCTCGGCGTAGATCTGGGCCTGCTCCTCGGGGTCCTCAACACTGATGACCTCGTCGAACAGCTTGTTGATCTCCGGGTCGTCCAGCTCGGAGATGTTGGAGTTGCCCGCGTCCTTGATGGCGTCGCCGTCGAGGATGGAGCTCATGTACCCGTAGCCGGAGGGCCAGTCCGCCATCCAGCCGTAGTAGGTCAGTCCGAGCTTGTTGTCGGCGACGAAGTCGGGGGAGCCGGCCTGGGTGTTGGTGTAGGTGTCGGACGGGTAGCCCTTGATCTCGGCGTTGATGCCGGCCTCGGCCAGGCTCTGCTGGATCGCCTCGACCGCGTCGACCTCGGCGGGACGGTCGGAGCGCACGCCGATGTTGACGTCGAAGCCGTCGGGGTGGCCGCACTCCTCCATCTTCTCCTTGGCCTTCTCCACGCTGGGCTTGCCGGAGGCGGCCTCGTAGGGGTCGTAGGAGGGGTCGGCGCCGGGGATGTCCGGGGGCAGCACCTGGGTGGCGATCTCGCCGCCCAGTTCGCCGCCGTAGGCGCGCTGGATGCCCTCGCGGCCGACCGCGTACTGGATGGCCTGGCGGCAGGCGAGGTTGTCCAGCGGCTCGACCTTGGTGTTGATGTTGAGGTAGAAGTGGGCGCCGGTGGTCGGGTTGTCGATGTTGGCGCGGGCCTCCTCGTCGCTGACCAGCTGGCCCTTCATCGCCGGGCCCAGGCCGGTGCCGGCCAGGTCGACGTCGAGTTCGCCGTTGACCAGGCGCTGGTCGATCTCGTTCTGCTCGACGCCCTCCTCGACGGTGATGCGGTCGGGCAGCGCGGTGCGGACGGGGTCGGTCCCGGCGTCCCACTCCTCGTTGCGGACCAGGACGAGGCCGTCGCCGGGCGTGTAGTCGTCCTCGAACTTGTACGGGCCGGAGGAGACGACGCGGGTCTGGTACTGCTCGCCCTTGTCTGCGTCGGCGGGGACGGGGGCGGTCTGCGGCTGGGCGAGGACGTAGAGGAAGTCCGCGAACGGCTCCTTGAGGTGGAAGACCAGGGTGTGGTCGTCGGGGGTCTCGATGGCGTCGAAGCCCTCCAGCGGGTCGCCGCCGCCGTAGGGGCCGTCGTAGTCGTCCTCGTCGAGCAGCTGCTGGAAGTACTTGGGGCCGTTGGGCAGCGCCTGGTCGCCGAAGTTGCTGCGCGCGATGGCGTACTTGATGTCCTCGGCGACGATCTCGGAGCCGTCCTCGTACTTGAGGCCCTCCTGGATCTTCACGGTCCACTCGGTACCGTCGTCGCTGACCTCGGGCATATCCGCGGCCAGGTCGGGAACCAGTTCGGTGCCCGCCTGGCCGGGGGCCGCCGCGTAGGTCAGCAGGGTGCGGGCGTAGTAGCGGCTGAAGTTCCAGACGTAGCCGTAGTAGGTGTTGCCCGGGTCGGTGCTCTCCATGTTGGCGGAGATGGCGTAGCGCAGGGTGCCGCCGGCGGCGTCGGAGGGGTTGACGACCTCGGTGCTGCCCTGGTCGAAGGCGGCGCCGTTGCCGCCGCCTCCGCTCTCGCCGCTGTCACCGCCGCAGGCGGTGAGCATGAGGGCGGCCGCCGCGCCGAACGCGGCGAATCCCATGACACGTTTGTTCACTGAGTTCCCTTTCTCATTGCGGATGGCGGTGGAGCCGCCGTGCGGGTGGGCGTGGCTGCCGCGGCCCGCGTCAGTCGGAGGAACGGGGGTCGAAGGCGTCGCGCAGTCCGTCGCCGAAGAGGTTGAAGGCGAGGACCGTGACGAAGATCGCGAGGCCGGGGATGATCACGAAGTGCGGCGCGACCGGGTAGTAGTCCAGCGACTTGGAGAGCATGCCGCCCCAGGTGGGGGTGGGCGGGTTGACGCCGACCCCGAGGAAGGACAGCGCCGCCTCGAACAGGATGTTGGTGGGGATCAGCAGGGTCGCGTACACCAGGATCGGCGCCACTAGGTTGGGCAGGATCTCGCGGAAGAGGATGTGGCCGGTGCCCGCCCCCATGCTGCGGGCCGCCTCGACGAACTCGCGTTCCCGGAGCGTGAGGGTCTGGCCCCGCACGATCCGGCCGATGTAGGGCCAGCTGAAGAAGCCGATGATGAACACGAGCACGGCGATGCGCAGGGCGTTGCTGCTCAGTCCGAACGCGTCGTCGGGGATGACGCCGGCCAGCGCGATCGCGAACAGCAGCAGCGGGAAGGCCAGGAAGATGTCCATGGTGCGGCTGATGACGGTGTCGACCCAGCCGCCGAGGTAGCCGGCGAGGACGCCGAGGAGCGTGCCGATGACGACGCACAGCAGGGTGGACAGGAAGGCCACCAGCAGGGAGATGCGCGCTCCGTAGACGATCCGGCTGAACAGGTCCCGTCCGTTGACCGGTTCCAGGCCCAGCAGGTGTTCGGCGCTCATGCCGCCGGTCGGGTCGATGCCGCTCCATGGGTCGTCGGGGTCCTTGAGGACACCCTGGGTGGCCGGGTCGATGAGGTCCTGGTGGAACTGGTTGGGCGGGTGGCCGAACCAGTGCGTCAGCAGCGGCGCGAAGACCGCGACCAGGATCAGCAGAGCGACGAAGACGCCCCCGCCCAGGGCGACCGGGTCCCGGCGCAGTCTCCGCCAGGCGATCTGGGTGAGGGATCGGCTCGCGGCGTCACGTCTTCCCCGGGCGATGGCCTCGGGTTCGGCGTGCTGCGCCGACTCGGGCGCGTCCAACGGCGCGGTCATGCCACCACTCCCCCACTTCTCGCGCTTGTGGCTGCGGATTCGACCGGACTGCCGGTCCGGCTGCGCGGTGTCGCGCGCCTCCGGACCGCTCCTCGGCGGTACGGAGATCCGCGTCGCCGAAGGTTCACCCGCTTCGACTGTTCAGGGCAGGGATTCGAACAGTGTCGGGAATTAGGGTGCGTCATGTGACACACTTCGCCAAAAATACTCCCTGGTAATCGGCAGATCGTCCAATTCCACCCCGAGTACCGCAATCGTGATCCGAGCACTACCCATCTGTCATTCACCCTTGATCTGACAGGGTGTGCCCTCATGTTCACGCAACGTCCGAGTCGAAAGCAATAGCCGTCCCGGACCCGTTCCTCCCCCGGCACGGCGGGCCCTCCCCACAGCGACGGGGCCCCGTTCCCGGTGGGAACGGGGCCCCGTGGACGGTGGGCGCCGCGCGGCGGGTCAGCTGATCCCGCGCTTGCGCAGCAGCGCCTCGATCTCGGCGAAGTCGTCGTCGGCGCCCGCGGCGGGGGTGCTCTTCCCCGGCTCGGCCCCGCCCACGGCGGGCGAGCCCGGACGGCCCGGCGCGGCCTTGGGCTGCTTCTCGTTCTCGGCGGGCCGACCGGCCCCGCCCCGCCGTCCCCGCAGCAGCCGACCAGTGGTCCACAGCACCGCCGCGAGGCCGGCCACCGCCACCCCGGCCCAGGCCAGGGGGTCGAGCACCAGCCCCGCGAAGAACCGGACCAGCTGGCCGGCCAGGGAGGCCAGCAGCCCCATGAGTCCGACGAGACCGAACGCCAGCGGCAGCAGCGACCACGCCACGGCGCGCAGCCCCGCCGAGGCGCCCCTGCGACGCCACACCACCCACGAGATGATCAGCCCCACCACGGTGAGTGCGGCGCCCAGCAGCAGACCTTCGAACGGCATCTGTGTCGGCATGGTCCCAGTCTCACTCCGCGCTCGGTGTCTTCACATCGGGTTTGTCCCCTAGTGGAAGCCTCCTATGCGGGTTTTCCGCCCGCTGGTTCCTGTTGTGGCGGTTTTCGCGAGCGGAGGCCGGGTCAGGACCGGGCCACGCGCCCCAGCCAGGCCGCGTCGATCTCTTCCAGGGAGGAGATCACGTACCGCCGTTCCGCCTCCGGCACGGGCGCGGCGTGCGGCACCGCGACCACGGTGCATCCCGCGGCCTGCGCCGAGGCCGCCCCCGTGGGCGAGTCCTCCACCGCCACGCAGCGGCGCGGGTCGGCCCCCAGCAGCCGCGCGGCCTTGAGGTAGGGCTCGGGGTGCGGCTTGGTGTGGGCCACCTCGTCGCCGGCGACCGTGACGGTGAAGTAGTGGTCGCCGATGCCGCCCAGCGCCGCGCCCAGCAGCGACCGGTAGGTGGAGGTGACCAGCGCCATGGGCACCCCCAGCGCGTCCAGCTCGGCGAGCAGCTCCTTGGCGCCGGGCCGCAGCGCCGGCCCCTCGGCCATCCGCCGCGCCACCGCGGCGTACATCATGTCGATGATCTCGCCCTGCGGTGTCCGCGTCCCGGTGCGCTCGGCGATGTAGGCGGCCACCGTCGTCGCGGAGGCGCCGAGGCAGTACCGCTGGTCCTCGACGGTCCAGGTGTGGCCGAACGAGGCCGCCACCTCCGCCTCGGTGGCCACCCACATCGGTTCGGTGTCGACCAGCGTGCCGTCCATGTCGAACAGCACCGCCTGCGGAAGCTGCGGATCAGAGATCATACGTTGAAGTATTTCGCCTCGGGGTGATGGACGACGATCGCGTCGGTGGACTGTTCTGGAACAAGCTGGAACTCCTCGGACAACGTCACGCCCACGCGTTCGGGGCGCAGCAGCTCCACGATCTTGGCACGGTCCTCCAGGTCGGGGCAGGCCCCGTAGCCCAGGGAGAAGCGCGCGCCCCGGTAGCCCAGCTTGAAGTAGGCGTCCAGGTCGACGGGGTCGGGGTCCTCCCCGGCGAAGCCCAGCTCGGCGCGCACCCGGGTGTGCCAGTACTCCGCGAGCGCCTCGGTGAGCTGCACCGACAGCCCGTGCAGCTCCAGGTAGTCACGGTAGGCGTTCTTCTCGAACAGCTCGGCGGTGGCCCGGCTGATCGCCGAGCCCACGGTGACCACCTGGAAGGCTACCGTGTCCAGCTCACCGGACTCCTTGGGGCGGAAGAAGTCGGCCAGGCACAGGTGCCGGTCGCGGCGCTGCCGGGGGAAGGTGAAGCGGGTGCGCTCGCTGCCGTCCTCGTCCAGGACCACCAGGTCGTCGCCCTCGCTGTAGCAGCGGTAGTAGCCGTAGACGACCGCCGCCTCCAGCAGCCCCTCGGTCTGGATCCGGTCCAGCCACATGCGCAGCCGCGGCCGCCCCTCGGTCTCCACCAGCTCCTCGTAGGAGGGGCCGTCGCCGCGGGAGCCGCGCAGCCCCCACTGGCCCATGAAGGTGGCGCGTTCGTCGAGGAACGCGGCGTAGTCGGCGAGCGGGATCCCCTTGCTGATGCGGTCCCCCCAGAACGGCGGGACGGGCACCGGGTTGTCCGTGGCCACGTCGCTGCGGGCGGGCATGTCCGCGGGCTCGGTGACGGTGAGCTTCGCGCCGCTCCTGACCCGGCGGCGGCGCAGCGGGGGCAGCTCGGCCCCCTCCACACCGCGCTTGACCGCCATGATCGCGTCCATGAGGCGCAGCCCCTCGAAGGCGTCGCGGGCGTAGCGCACCTCGCCCTTGAAGAGCTCGGCGAGGTCCTGCTCCACGTAGGCGCGGGTGAGCGCGGCACCGCCCAGCAGTACCGGGTAGCGGTCGGCGACGCCGCGGGCGTTCATCTCCTCCAGGTTCTCCCGCATGACCACCGTGGACTTCACCAGCAGCCCCGACATGCCGATGACGTCGGCGCGGTGCTGCTCGGCGGCCTCCAGGATCGCCGAGATGGGCTGCTTGATGCCCAGGTTGACGACCTCGTAGCCGTTGTTGGACAGGATGATGTCGACGAGGTTCTTGCCGATGTCGTGCACGTCGCCCTTGACGGTGGCCAGCACGATGCGCCCCTTGCCGGCGTCGCCCTCCACCTTCTCCATGTGCGGTTCCAGGTAGGCCACGGCGGCCTTCATCACCTCGGCCGACTTCAGCACGAACGGCAGCTGCATCTGCCCGGAGCCGAACAGCTCGCCGACGGTCTTCATGCCCGACAGCAGCGTGTCGTTGACGATGTCGAGGGCGGGCCGCTGGCTGAGCGCCTCGTCGAGGTCGGCCTCCATCCCGGCGGCCTCGCCGTCGACGATGCGCCGCTCCAGACGCTCCCACAGCGGCAGCGCGGCCAGCTCCTCGGCGCGGGAGGCGCGCAGCTGCTGGGCGTCGACTCCCTCGAACAGCTGCAGGAAGCGCTGCAGCGGGTCGTAGTCGCCGGTGCGGCGGTCGTAGATCATGTCCAGGGCCACCTGCCGCTGCTCCTCGGGGATGCGGTTCATCGGCAGGATCTTGGAGGCGTGCACGATCGCGGAGTCCAGTCCGGCCTGGACGCACTCGTGCAGGAACACCGAGTTGAGCACCATGCGGGCGGCCGGGTTGAGGCCGAAGGAGACGTTGGACAGGCCCAGCGTGGTCTGCACGTCGGGGTGGCGCCGCTTGAGTTCGCGGATGGCCTCCAGGGTCTCCAGGGCGTCGCGCCGCGACTCCTCCTGGCCGGTGGCGATGGTGAAGGTCAGGCAGTCGATGATGATGTCGTGCTTGCGGATGCCGTACTCGCCGGTGAGCTGGTTGATGAGCCGCTCGGCGATCTCGACCTTCTTGGCGGCGGTGCGGGCCTGCCCCTCCTCGTCGATGGTCAGCGCCATCAGGGCCGCGCCGTGCTCGACCGCCAGTGCGGCGACCCGGGCGAACCGGGAGTCGGGTCCGTCGCCGTCCTCGTAGTTGACGGAGTTGAGGACCGCGCGGCCGCCGAGCGACTCCAGGCCGGCCTCCAGCACGGCGACCTCGGTGGAGTCCAGCACCAGCGGCAGGGTGGAGGCGGTGGCCAGCCGGGAGGCCAGCTCCCGCATGTCGCGCACGCCGTCGCGGCCGACGTAGTCGACGCACAGGTCGAGCATGTGCGCGCCGTCGCGGATCTGGTCGCGGGCGATCTCGACGCAGTCGTCGTAGCGCTCGGCGAGCATGGCCTCGCGGAACGCCTTGGAGCCGTTGGCGTTGGTGCGTTCGCCGATGGCCAGGTAGCTGGTGTCCTGCCGGAACGGCACGCTCTGGTAGGTGGAGGCGGCGGCGGGTTCGACGTGCGGCCGGCGCTCGACCACGCCGCGGCCCTGCACCCGCTCCACCACCTGGGCCATGTGCTCGGGCGTGGTGCCGCAGCAGCCGCCCACCAGGGCCAGGCCGAACTCGCGGACGAAGGTGTCGTGGGCGTCGGCCAGCTCGTGCGGCAGCAGCGGGTAGACCGCTCCGTCGGCCCCCAGTTCGGGCAGGCCCGCGTTGGGCATGCAGGAGACGGGGATCCGGGAGTGCTGGGACAGGTAGCGCAGGTGCTCGCTCATCTCGGCCGGGCCGGTGGCGCAGTTCAGGCCGATCACGTCCACCCCCAGCGGCTCCAGCGAGGTCAGCGCCGCACCGATCTCGGAGCCGACCAGCATGGTCCCGGTGGTTTCGATGGTCACCTGCACGATGATCGGGGTGTCGGTGCCCGCGGCACGGCGGGCGCGCCGGGCGCCGACCACGGCGGCCTTGGTCTGCAGCAGGTCCTGGCAGGTCTCGATGACGATCGCGTCGGCCCCGCCGTCGATGAGCCCGCGGGCGCACTGCTCGTAGTGGTCGCGCAGCAGGGCGTAGGGGGCGTGGCCGAGCGTGGGCAGCTTCGTGCCGGGCCCCACCGAGCCGAGCACGTAGCGGACCTGGTCGGACGTGGTGTAGGCGTCGGCGGCCTCGCGGGCCAGCCGCGCTCCGGCCTCAGCCAGCTCGTAGGTGCGCTCGGCGATGCCGTACTCGCCGAGGTTGCCGAAGTTCGCGCCGAAGGTGTTGGTCTCCACACAGTCGACGCCGACCCGCAGGTAGGCCTCGTGGATCGACCGCACCACGTCGGGCCGGGTGATGTTGAGGATCTCGTTACACCCCTCGTGCCCCTGGAAGTCGTCCATGCTCAGGTCGTGCGCCTGCAGCATGGTCCCCATCGCCCCGTCGGCGACGATGACGCGGGAACCGAGGGCCTCACGGAAGGAGAGTCGAGCGCTCATAGACCTTTGACTTCACTGTTGACGACGGTGCGGACCGCGCACGGACCGCTGGGGACGGCCGGGCGGACCCGTCTGGGCGCCACTCCTGACGACACCACCCGGGTGGTTCGACGATAGCGCACCGTGGTTGCGCCCTCCTGTCGGTTTGCCCCTCCGCACCCGTTGGGTGTGGCATGCTCCACATCGTCGCCACTTGGGCGCCCCCAGCGGCGATTCGGCGGTTTGTTCGCTCTGCCCCTACGGCGGCGCCCCGTTTGAACATATGGTGGACCCAGCAGCGGTGCACGGACCGATGGTGGTCCGGCACCCAGGACCCCGATGATTGAAGGAGGCGGCCTGTGCCTGAGCTCGACAGCGTCTCGGAGCTGGTCGAGCCCGTGATGGTGGCCGCGTTCGAGGGCTGGAACGACGCCGGTGAGGCGGCCAGCGCCGTGATCGACCACCTGACCGACGTCTGGGGCGCCACCGAGCTGGTCTCCCTGGACTCGGAGGACTACTACGACTTCCAGGTCACCCGGCCGCGGGTCACCGCGGTGGACGGCGTCAGCCAGGGAATCGACTGGCCCGCCGTGACGGTCTCCCTGAGCCGTTCCCCCGGTGGCCAGGACGTGGTGCTGGTCCGAGGGGCCGAGCCCAGCACGCGCTGGCGCGGTTTCGCCAGCGACCTGCTGTCGGTCGTCCGGGAGTTGGGCGTACGGCGGGTGGTCCTGCTGGGCGCGCTGCTCGCCGACGTGCCGCACACGCGGCCGGTACCGGTCACGGGCATGTTCTCCCACCCCGAACTGGCCAGGTCGGCGAGTCTGGAACCGACCACCTACGAGGGGCCGACCGGGATCGTCGGCGTGCTGCACGACACGTTCAGTGCCGCCGGCCTGGAAACGGTCTCCCTGTGGGCCGCCGTCCCCCACTACGTGGCCCAGCCGCCCAGCCCCAAGGCGACCCTGGCCCTGGTCCGCCGGGTGGAGGACACCCTGGACCTGACCGTGCGGCTGGGTGACCTGCCCGAGGACGCGCGCGCCTGGGAGCGCGGGGTGGACGAACTCGCCGCCCAGGACTCCGACATCGCCGGCTACGTGCGCAGCCTGGAAGAGGCCAAGGACGCCGCCGAACTCCCCGAGGCCTCCGGTGAGGCCATCGCCCGCGAATTCGAGCGCTACCTGAAGCGGAGGCGCGGCGGTTCCTGACCGCCCCGGCCCCGCCGCGCCGACGGCCCGCCCCTCTTCGCCGGGGCGGGCCGTCGGCGCGGACGGGGGCTCAGTCCGCGCTGATGCGCCGCCACTCCCCGGTGGCCAGGACCGCGGCCCAGGCTCCGGCGATGCGGGCCAGTCCCCGGCGGACCTCGTCGACCACGGCGGGCGCCAGGGGGGACAGGGCCGCCTCGCCCGGGTTGAGCCGCACACTCACCCGCAGACCGTCCAGCACCCGCTGGGCCCGCGCGATCGCCTCGGCGTCGGCGCTCTCCCCCGCCGCCGCGCGCAACTGGGCGCGCATGCCGTCGCGCAGGGCGATCGCCTCGTCGAAGTCGGCGAGGGTGATGGGGATGGCGCTTTCGGGAATCAGCCGGTGGTCGCGCAGGAACCGGGCGAGGTCCGCCCGGTCGGCCAGGGTGTCACCGGTGGTGACGAAGTCTCGGATGAGCGCGGCCGCGGCGCTCGTGTTGTCGGGGGTTGCCATTGCCCCATAACACCACGGATCGCCACCGGGCGTTGACGTTTTCGACAACTCGGCCCGCCCGCTGCCTAGCCGGCGTCCTCCCTGATCATGTCGAGCAGTGCGCGGACCTGTTCGGCCGCCTCCTCGGCACCGAGTGCGGCGAACAGTCCGAGGGCCGTCTCGGCTTCGGCCGCGGACTCCTGCGGGGAGGAGTCGCGCCACAGGATGCGGGCCTTGTCGTAGTGCAGGGTGCCGCGCCGGAACCGCACGTGCTCCGGGGGGATCTGCAGTTCGGGGTCCGCCTCGGCCCGCTCCAGCCACTGCTCGGCCAGGTGGTGCGCCTCCCGGGCGGCGTCGACCTCGTCGGCCGCGAGCAGCGCCATCGCGCGGCGCTGGTGCTGTTCGAACGCCTGGTAGGGCTCGTTGAGCCCCTCCCACAGCGCGGCGGCCGCGGCGTAGCGCTCGGCGGCCTGCGCGGGGCGTCCCATCCGGCTCAGCAACTGGGCGGCCTCGCCGTGCAGGAAGACCGCCGGCACCGGGGAGGAGGCGACGTCCTCCAGGGCGAGCAGTTCGTCCCAGCGGGCCAGGGCGTCGTCGAACTCCCCGAGTTCGGTGAGGGAGCGGGCGAGGACCTCGCGCAGCATCCTGCGGTCGACGTCGCCCAGGTGCTCCTCCTCCGCCAGGGCCTCCTCGGCGACCTCCGCGGCCTCGAAGTGCCGTCCGCTGCCCTGGTAGGCGCGGGCCAGCAGGACCCGGGCGTGCGTGGCCATCGGCACGGCCCCCGCCGCCGTGGCCTGCGCGACCGCCTCGGCCAGGGGGGAGGCGGCCCGGTCGTACTCCTGTTCCTCGCACAGCCAGTGGCCCCGGGTGAGGGCGACGAGGGCGCACAGCTCCCCGGGCAGGTCGGCGGTGAGCCGCGCCTCGGCCTCCGCCAGGGCCTGCCAGGCGGCCTCGCGGGTCTCCTCCCCGCCGGCGCGCAGCAGGCCGGCGTGTCGGCACGCGGCGTCGACGACCAGCCGGGCGACGCCGCTCTCCCGCGCGGCCTCCCGGGCCCGCCCCAGCAGCGCGTCCTGTTCGGCGAACGGAGCCCCCAGCGCGGCGAGGACGGCCGCGAGCAGCGTCAACGCCGCGGCCCGCGCGTCGGCGGAGGCCTTGTCCGGGTCGCTCTCCTCCAGCAGGGCGCGGGCCCGCGGGAGGTCACCGCGTTCGGCCAGGCAGGAGGCGAGCCGCATCCGGGCGCCGACCCGCATGTCGGGGTCGCCGTGCTCGTCCAGGTGGACGACGGCCTGCTCCAGCAGCGCCAGCCCCTCCTCGGCCGAGCCGCGGCCGGCCAGCACCAGGCCCAGGCGGCTGAGCGCCCGGTGGCGGTCGGCCTGGCGCTGCGCGGCGGCGTAGTGCCCGGCGGCGGCGCGGTACTGCTCGTCCGCGCCCGCGAGGTCCCCGGCGGACTCGCGCAGCCACCCCTCGGCCTCGGCCCGGCGGCCCAGCGCCCAGGCGGGCAGGTCGACGTCGGCGGTGAGTTCGTCGAAGCGGCGCCACGCCGCGCGGGTCAGCTCCTCCCGGCCTGCGCGCCGCCACTGCTCGGCCTGCTCCAGCAGGTCGGCCCAGTCCTCGGCGAACGGCTCCACGTCCGGCCGCGGCACGGCCGGGGCGGTGCCGCGCGGCCGCGGCGCGTACTCGCTCAACGCCAGTCCGTCCACGACCGGTTCGGTGGCCAGGCGGTCGCGCACCCGGTCGGTCTGCGCGGTGGTGCCGTTGCGGGCGTCGAAGCGGGCGGCGATGGCGTGGGCGTGGTCGCGCAGCCGGTCGCGCAGTTCGGCGGCGCCGAGTTCGGCCGCGGGGCGGTCGCCGTGGGCGGGGCGGCGCACCGGCAGGTCGCCGTGTCCGGTGGCGGCGAGCCGGTCCAGCAGCAGCGCGGCCGAGGCGGCGAACTCCATGGCGTCCATGGGGCTGGGCGGATCGTCCAGCGCGCCCAGGTGCCGCTCCAGGATCTCCAGGCCGCGCGCGTGGTTGCCGGTCAGGGCGCAGAAGAACAGGTGGCCGCCGAGGTTGGACAGGTAGTGCCGCTCCTGGCGGCGGTGCACCCGGTAGGCGCGGCGGTGGGCGTCCACGGCCGCGTCGTGGCGTCCGGTGCGCAGGTAGGGCTCCATGAGGGTGGTCAGGATCCGCTGCGGCTGCTCGGTGCAGGTCAGCTGTCCCGACAGCACCGGTTCGGCGACGGCGACCGCCTCCTCGTGGGCTCCCCGCCACACCAGGTGGGAGGCGAGCGCGGAGGGAACGCAGCCCTCGCAGTCGGAGGTCTCGTCGCGCGCGGTGGTGCGCCACCGCTCGAACTCCGCGTCGGCGGTCTCGACGTCCCCGAGGTGGCGGGCCACCCGGCAGCGCAGGCCGTGCACGGCGTGCAGGCTGTGGCCGCCCTCCCGGTAGCGGCGCTCCATGTCGTCGAGCACCGCCCGGGTGCGGTCCAGCGGGATCTCCGGGAAGTCCAGCAGCGCGGCCACGACCCACTTGAAGTGCCACAGCAGCTGGGAGCGGGCGACGGGGCCGTAGCGGGCGGGGTCGGCGTCGAAGGCGCTCAGGCAGCGGGTGAAGGTGGCGAACGCGTTGGCCGGCTCACCGCCGTACTCGTAGGCCTGGGTGAGGCTCATCCGCAGCCAGAACAGGTCCTCCTCGCCCGCCCCGTCGCGGACGGCCTGCTGCAGCGCTTTTTCCAGGCCGGTGCTGCGGGCCCGCCCGTAGGGCAGGGCCACGGCCTGCTCGGCCGTCTCACGCCAGTCGGGTCCGGTCACTTCCGCTCCTCGGGGTCGGCCGGGGCGGCCCAGTCCAGCAGGCCCAGGAAGGACCGGTTGAGCACCGCGGTGTCGGCGGGACGCAGCGGGTGGCGGCCGTGCAGCAGGGCCTGGCCGTACAGGGCCTGGACTGCCAGGGTGACCAGGTCCGGGTCGGTCAGGGTGGTGATGCGCCGGGTCAGCGGGTTGGCGTGGTTGAGCACCAGGCGGGGGCGGTCGGCGGCCAGCGCGGGCTCCAGCGCGCCCAGCACGTCGGCCCACAGCGGGTCGGCCTCGATCCGCGACTCGGCGAGTTCGGCGCGGTGTTCGGCGGCCCGGCTGGTCAGGTACAGCGCGGGCAGGGAGGCGGGGGCGTAGCTGCGCAGCGCGACGGCGCAGCCGAGGGGGTCGAGGGCGCGCTCGGCGGTGCGCAGGAAGCCGCGCAGCCGCAGCTCGGTCTCCGACTCCAGCACCCCGAAGCGGGTGGTCAGCTCGCCGGGGTCCAGGGGGCGCAGCGCCGCGGCGGGCTCCCGGTCGCCGAGGCGGGCGATGATCTCGGCGTCGTAGACGTAGCCCGCGTTGACCAGGCCCACCCCCTGGGCCGCGGCGACCGCCGAGAGGCGGCGGAACTCGTCGACGTCGGGCGTGTAGCGGGCCTCGGGGTGCCGCCGGGAGAACTCCGCCAGGGTCATCGCCCCGGAGCTGGTCTCGAACTCCAGCCAGCGGTGCACCAGGTCCAGCATGGCGTCGTCGTGCACGGCCAGCGCCTTGACGCCGACGTGGTGCAGCCGCAGGAACCGGCGGAGCGCCTCGGTGTCGCTGTGGGCGAGGGTGACCAGCCAGTCGCGGACCTGGTCGCCGAGCGTCTCGCGGACGTGGCCCAGCAGGTCGTCCTCGTAGAGGGCCTCACGGCTGGCGGTGGGGCGCAGTTCCTCGGTGTCGACGACGCAGCGCACGAAGAACGCCCAGTCGGGCAGCAGGTCGGCGACGTTGTCGGCGAGCAGCATGCGTTTGAGGTAGACCCGGTGGGTGGCGCGCACCGTGGGGTTGGCCGGGTGGGGCAGCACGAACGCCACCCCGCGCAGCCCCGCCTCGGCCACCTCCAGGTCGATCACGTCGAGCGGGGTGAAGCCGAACAGGGTCCGGCAGTAGTCGCCCAGGGCGGCGCGGCGGCGCGCCGGGGTGGGATGGGGGCGGCTCCACGGCGGTCCCTCCTCGGTGAGGAGGGTGTCGCCGACGCGCAGTTCCACCGGCAGCAGCGCACCGTAGTGGCGGGCCAGTTCGGTGACGGTGTGCGTGCCGAACCACTCCTCGGCGTCCCGGCGGGGCCGCAGGATGACGGTGGTGCCGACCTCGCCGCGCTCCTGGGCGGCCAGCTCCACCAGGTAGCGGCCGTCGGCGTGGCCGACCCAGCGGACGGTGGGGCCGCCGTGCGCGGAGCGGGTGTGCACCTCGATCTCGTCGGCCACGAGGAAGCCGGAGAGCAGTCCGATGCCGAACTGGCCGAGGAACTCGTGGCGGGCGTAGCCGAGCTCGTCGCGTTTGCCGGAACGTCCGATGGTGGCCAGCAGTTCGTGCACCTGGGGTTCGGTCAGGCCCACCCCGGTGTCGTGGACGCGCAGCGTGCCGTCCCCGGTGTGCTCGGGCGTCTCGACGTGGATGCGGGCGGGGGCGCCGGGCTCCCCGGCGCGCCGCGCGGTGACGGCGTCGACCCCGTTCTGCAGCAGTTCGCGCAGGTAGACCCGGGGGCTGGAGTACAGGTGGCGACTGAGGAGGTCGACCACCCCCCGCAGGTCCACCTGGAACGCGCGTTCGGTCACGGTCCGCCCTTCCCAGCCGCTGTGGCGTCGTCCTTCTCGTACCAAACTGGCGTACCGCACTTTAACGCTCCGCGACGACATTTTCCCGCGGTCGGCGGGGCGGGGCCGGGGCGCGGCCGCCCCGGCCCCGTCGCTCAGCGGTCGAGGGCCACGCCCAGCAGGGTGTCGACGGTGTCGCGCATGAGCGCCGGAGCGGCCGGATCGCCCGGGCCTCCGCCCAGGGCCGCCTCGACCCACTCGTCGACCGCGGCCAGCGCGGCGACGGTGTCCAGGTCGGCGGCGAGCGCGGCGCGCACCCGGGCCAGCAGCGGCATGGCGTCGGGCGCGGTCTCCAGGGCGGCCGCGGCCCGCCAGCGCGCCAGCCGCCGCTCGGCGGTGCGCAGCTCCTCGTCGGTCCACTCCCAGGCGGTGCGGTAGTGGTGGGCCAGCAGCGCCAGCCGGATCGCCATCGGGTCGGCGCCCGCCTCGCGCAGCCTGGAGACGAACACCAGGTTGCCGCGCGACTTGGACATCTTCTCGCCGTCCAGTCCGACCATGGCCACGTGCAGGTAGTGCTGCGCCTGGGGGTGGGTCCCGGTGGCGCAGCGGGCCTCGGCGGCGCCCATCTCGTGGTGCGGGAAGACGAGGTCGTCGCCACCGCCGTTGAGGTCGAACCCCATGCCCAGTTCGCGCACGGAGATGGCGCTGCACTCCACGTGCCAGCCGGGACGGCCGCGGCCCAGGGGGCTGTCCCAGGCGGGTTCGCCGGGGCGCTCGGCCCGCCACAGCAGCCAGTCCAGCGGGTCCTTCTTGCCCGCGCGCCCCGGGTCGCCGCCGCGTTCGGCGAACAGTTCCAGCATGGTGCCGCGGTCCAGGTGGGAGACGCTGCCGAAGCCGGGGGCCGCGGCCGCGGAGAAGTAGACGTCGCCGTCCACCTCGTAGGCGGCCCCCGTCTCGCGCAGCCGGGTGACGAACTCGGCGATGAGGTCGATGGACTCCACGACGCCGACGAAGGCGCGCGGCGGCAGGATCCGCAGCGCCGCCATGTCCTCGCGGAACACCTGGATCTCCCGTTCGGCGAGCGCGCGCCAGTCCTGGCCGGTGGCCTCGGCCCGCTCCAGCAGCGGGTCGTCGACGTCGGTGATGTTCTGCACGTAGTCGACGGCGTGTCCGGCGTCCCGCCAGACCCGGTTGACCAGGTCGAAGGTGAGGTAGGTGAAGGCGTGCCCCAGGTGGGCGGCGTCGTAGGGGGTGATCCCGCAGACGTACATCCGCGCGGTGGCACCCGGGGTGGTGGTGCGCAGGGATCCGGTGACGGTGTCGTGGACGCTGAGCGGCCCGCCGCGGTTCGGCAGGGCGACTGTTTCGGGCGCAGGCCAAGAACGCATGATCACGAGGTTATCCGCCGAACCGGACATCTCGGAGGGCGGGGCGACGGCCCGTCCTCCCCGCCGCACCTCACGGCCCGGGCGGGCCGACCGCGTCCTCCCGCCGTGCCGACCGGGTGATCAGCCGCATGCTCACCACCACTCCGGCCAGGCACAGCACCGCCAGCACCGGGTTGCCGTGTGCCCAGTGCCACAGCACGGCCCCCAGCGCCACCACGTACAGCAACCAGTAGGCGGCGTTCTCCCACACCCACGGTCTGCCCACGGTGCTCCTCGCCCCTCTCCGCCGCGGACGGCTCCGGTTGCCGTGTTCCGGTCAGGTCACTGTTACGGACGTGCGGGGTCGTCGGAGGGTTTACCGCCGCTCAGCGGACGAGGGACCAGGCGCCGGGGTCGCCGGGGGCGTCGGTGAAGGCGTAGCGCAGGACGGTGGGGGTGAGGGCCAGCAGGGTGATCGAACCGGTCGCCCAGATCCGGCCGTCGGGCAGTTCGATGCGGGCCACCAGCGAGGAGCGGTCGTCCGCGCCGGCGCCGGTGGCGTCGGTGCGCGCGGCCCCGCCGGCCGCCTCGTCCAGCAGCCGCACCCACTCCCCCCAGATCTCGTCGGCCGTGCGCCCCGCGCGCAGCGCCGCCGCGTTCGGGGCGGGGCGGGTCGCCGCGAACCGCGGGCGGTGGCGGACGGCACGCGGCGCGGTCTCGTCCAGCCCGGTGTTGACCACGACGCCGACCCCGGGGGCGATCCGCTGTTCGGTCAGTTCCGCGCCGTCCCAGCTGAGCAGGACGGCCCGGGCGGGGTCGGCCACGACCAGGTGGAAGGGGTCGAAGGCGCGCAGTTCGGTCCGGTCCAGGTCGAGCCTCCCGGTGGCGGCGGCGCGCAGCGGCAGCTCACCCCTGCTGCGGCGCGTCACGCCCGGCGGCACGGTGGAGTCGAACACGGGGCGGCGTCCCGAGGCGGTCAGCGTCTCCAGCCGTCCGTTGAGCACCGCGGCGACGCGCGGCGTCCCCGTCTCGGGGGGTGCGGCCGCCAGCCAGGTGCCGCCCGCCTGCGCGTCGCGGCCGCCGAGCAGGTGCGGCCACTGCGGCCAGTGCCGTCCCGGCCGTTCGAAGGGGCGGTCGACCATCTCGTCGCGCAGCGCGGCGACCACGAGCGGCACGGGGGCGAGGGGATCGAATCCCACGATGGCGGTGCACACTTGGCGGCTCCTCGGCTTCGCCGGACGACGGGGGCGGGCACGGCCGCGGCCCGCGGGCTTCTCCCGTAGGCTCTGGCTGCGCGGCCGCGGCCCCGATTGTCGCAGCACGCTTTCCTCCAGTATCAGACGGGATGGTGGTCGATGGTCCAGCAGGACGGAGAGGCGGCGACGCTCGAAGAGGCGGCTCCCACCGGGCTGACCTCCGCGCAGGCCGCGCAGCGGCTGGCCGAGGGGCTGGGCAACGACGTTCCGGTGCGGGCCAGCCGCACCGTCGGGCAGATCATCCGGGCCAACGTGTTCACCCGCATCAACGCGATGGTGGCGGTGCTGTTCGGCATCATCGCGGTCATCGGACCGGTCCAGGACGGGCTGTTCGCCCTCGTCATCGTGATCAACACGCTGATCGGCACCGTCCAGGAGCTGCGTGCCAAGAAGACCCTGGACTCGCTGGCGATCGTCAACGCCGCCCGGCCGCGGGTGGTGCGCGACGGCACGGTGGTGGAGCTGAGCTCCCAGGAGGTGGTGCTGGACGACGTGGTCGAGGTGGCCTCGGGGGACCAGGCCGTGGTGGACGGCGTGGTGGTGTCGGCCTCCGGCCTGGAGATGGACGAGTCGCTGCTGACCGGTGAGGCCGATCCGGTGCTCAAACAGCCCGGCGACCCGATCATGTCGGGCAGTTTCGTGGTCGCGGGCAGCGGACGGTTCCGCGCCACCCGCGTGGGCCGGGAGGCCTACGCGGCCCGCCTGACCGAGGAGGCCGCCCGGTTCTCCCTGGTCCGCTCCGAGCTGCGGTCGGGGCTGGACCGGATCCTGCGGTTCATCACCTGGCTGCTGTTTCCCATCGGCGGCCTGCTGCTGTACAGCCAGCTGTTCCTGGGCGCCCAGGTGACCGAGGAGGTGTCGGCGGGCGGCACGGTGTCGGGGCCGCTGGCCGACGCGCTGCGCGGCATGGTGGCCGCCCTGGTGTCGATGGTTCCCGAGGGGCTGGTGCTCCTGATCAGCATCGCCTTCGCGGTGGGCGTGGTGCGGCTGGGCCGGCGGCGCTGCCTGGTGCAGGAGCTGCCCGCCATCGAGGGGCTGGCCCGCGTGGACGTGGTCTGCACCGACAAGACCGGCACCCTGACCGACACGGGCATGCGGCTGGCGGAGGTGCGCCCGCTGGACGGCTCCCACGACGTGGCCGGGCTGACCGAGGTGCTGGCGGCCCTCGCCGCGGCGGACCCGCGCCCCAACCCGAGCATGGCCGCGCTCCGCGACGGCTGCGGGACGCCCCCCGAGTGGCCGGTGGCCTCGGTGATGCCGTTCTCCTCGGCGCGCCGGTGGAGCGGGGTGAGCTTCACCACTCCCGAGGGGAGCCGGCACTGGGTGCTGGGCGCGCCCGAGGCGCTGGCCGCGGCCGGCTCGCCGGCGCTGGCCGCGGCCTCGGCGGTGGCGGCCCGGGGCCTGCGGGTGCTGCTGCTGGGCCGCGCCGACGCGGCGGTGGACGGGCCGCACACGGTGGTCCCGGTGGCGCTGGTGGTGCTGGAGCAGCGGATGCGTCCCGACGCCGCGCCGACCCTCGACTACTTCGCCCGTCAGGACGTGGCCGTCAAGGTGGTCTCCGGCGACAACGCGGCCTCGGTGGCCGCGGTCGCCCGGGACCTGGGCCTGGACGGCGCGGAGAGCCCGGTGGACGCCCGGGAGCTGTCGCCGGGGGAGGCGCATTTCGGCGACACGGTGGAGAAGGCCACCGTGTTCGGCCGGGTCTCCCCCGAGCAGAAGCGGTCCCTGGTCGCCGCGCTGCGCCGGGGCGGGCACACCGTGGCCATGACCGGGGACGGCGTCAACGACGTGCTGGCGCTCAAGGAGGCCGACATCGGGGTGGCGATGGGCTCGGGCAGTCCGGCGGCGCGCTCGGTCGCGCAGGTCGTGCTGCTGGACGACCGGTTCGCGACCCTGCCGCACGTGGTCGCGGAGGGGCGCCGGGTCATCGGCAACATCGAACGGGTCGCCAACCTCTTCCTCACCAAGACCGTGTACTCGATGACCATGGCGACCGTGGTGAGCCTGCTGGCGGTCGCCTACCCGTTCTTCCCCCGGCACGCCACCCTCATCAACGCCGTCACCTTCGGCATCCCGTCGTTCTTCCTGGCGCTGGCGCCCAACACGGAGCGGGCCCGTCCCGGTTTCGTGGCGCGCACCCTGCGCCTGGCCGTGCCCGCGGGCCTGGTCAGCGGGCTCGCGGCGATGACCACCTACCTGCTGGTGCTGGACGGGGCGAGCGTGCCCACTCCGGCCGACCGCACGGCGGTGCTGATCACCCTGTGCGCCACCACGCTGTGGGTGCTGCTGCTGGTGGCCCGGCCGTACGTGTGGTGGAAGGCGGTCCTGGTCGCGGGCATGGTGGCGGTGCTGCTGACGGCGCTGCTCACCCCGCTGGGGCAGGCGTTCTTCGCGTTGGACGTGAGCGACCCCGGGGCGGTGGTGACGGCCCTGGCGGTGGCGGGTGCGGCGGCCGCCGTCATCACCGTGGTCCGGGTGCTCGACGACCGCTTCCTGGCACGTCGCCGCTGAGGTGCCGCGGCGGCCGTCCCGGTCCGGCCGCGGGGCCGGTCAGACCGGCGGCCACGGCACCGCGGGCCAGTCCTCCGGCGGGTAGGGGTGGACCCGGTGCTCGTGGAGCACCTCGACGCGGCGCAGGGTCGCGTACCGCTCCTGCGGGGTCAGGTGGCGGGCCAGGACGCGCGACACCGCGCTGTCGGCGTCGAGCAGCTGCTCCCGCAGCGCGCCCAGCCGGTCCACGGCCTGCGCCGGCAGCGGCTGGCCCGCCCACTGCCACAGCACCGTGCGCAGCTTGTACTCCGCGGAGAAGGACACACCGTGGTCGCAGCCGTAGAGGTGGCCGTCGGGGGTGGGCAGCAGGTGGCCGATCTTGCGGTCGGAGTTGTTGATGACCGCGTCGAACACCGCCATCAGCCGCAGCTGCCGGTGGGTGCTGTCGCGGGCCAGCGCCACCAGGTCCACCGCGGTGTCCGCGGTGATCCACCACTGCACCATTCCGGGGCCGTGCGGGGCGTCCTCGCGGTAGACGGTGGGCGGCACGATCCCCCATCCCAGCGCCTGCGACACCGCGTGCGCGGCGACCTCCCGGCCGGCCAGGGTGCCGTCGGGGAAGTCCCACAGCGGTCGCTCACCCGCGACCGGCTTGTACACGCAGAAAGCGGCCCGCCCGCCGTCGGCCACCTCGCAGTACAGGGTGGCGTTGGAGGCCCCGCGGAGCCGGCCGAGCACGGTGAGCCGCCCCCGCAGCAGCAGTTCCAGGTCGTGGTCGGGGGTGGGGCAACCGTGCGGCACCGCGGTCATGGACCTCCGTTCCGGTGGGGTGTCGGCTACTCGATGCCCACGGGCCGGTAGCCGTTCTGACGGGGGCAGATGTGCCCGTCCGGGTCGAGGGGGTTGCCGCACAGGGGGCAGTTGGGGCGTCCCGCCGCGACCACGCGCAGTGCGCGCTCGGCGAAGGCACGCGCCTCGGCGGGGGTCAGGTGGACCCGGAGCACGTCGTGGGTGACGTCGTCGGCGAACGCCTCGACCTGCTCGGGCTCCCCTTCCGCTCCCGGCTCGGCCGCGCGGATCTGCTGGGCCTCGACGATGACCCGGCGGTTGTGGGCGTCCCAGGCCAGCGCCAACGTGCCGACCCGGAACTCCTCCTCGATGGGCTGTTGCAGCGGGTCGTTGTCGCTCTCGGCGGTCTCGTGCAGGTCGGGGGCGTCGCCGAACCGCCGGCGCACCTCCTCCAGCAGTTCTCCGACCCGTTCCGCCAACGCCGCCACCTGCGCCTTCTCCAGGGTGACGCTGGTGATGCGGCCCTTGCCCACCGCTTGGAGGAAGAAGGTGCGCTCCCCGGGCGGGCCGACGGTGCCGGCCACGAATCGTTCCGGGGGATCGTACTGGTACAGGGGCATCGACGGGGACTCCGGGCTGGGTCGTGGTTGCGCCTGCTGGCCTGGCTCTTCCTTTTCTATCAGCCTTCCCCTGCCCCGCCGCCGACCACGGCGTCCCCGGAGGTCTCCGACGCGGGCCGCAGTCCCGCGGTTCCTCCTCCCACGTCGTTGACGCGGACCACGAACGGCCGCAGCGCGGTGTAGCGGACCACGCTCAGCGAGCACGGGTCGACCTGGAGGCGCTGGAACTGGTCGAGGTGCAGGCCGAGCGCGTCGGCCAGGATCGCCTTGATCACGTCGCCGTGGCTGCACACCAGGTAGACGGGGGCGTCGTGGGCGGCGAGCAGTCGCGCGTTGTGGTCGCGCACCGCCGAGACCGCGCGGTGCGCGGTCTCGGCCAGGCTCTCCCCGCCGGGGAAGCGGGCGGCGCTGGGATGGGCCTGCACGACCGGCCACAGCTCCTCCTCGGCGAGTTCGGCGAGGGGGCGTCCGGTCCACTCCCCGTAGCGACACTCCCCGAACCGCTCGTCGACGGTCACCGGCACGCCGACGGCGTCCGCGACGGCCTGCGCGGTCTCCACGCAGCGCTCCAGCGGACTGGTCACGACGGCGTCCAGCCGCACCGACGCCAGGCGGGCCCCCAGCGCGGCGGCCTGGGCCCGGCCCCGCTCGTCCAGGTGCACGCCGGGCGTCCAGCCGGCCAGGGTGTGTCCGGTGGCCGCGGTCAGCCCGTGCCGCACCAGCAGCAGGGTGACGGACGCGGCGTTGGGTGTGTTCGCCATGGCCCGCACCCTAGTGGGTCGCGTCGAGCGTGGCCACGGCGGCCGGGGGAGCGGTGGCCTGGGCGCCCTCGAACGACGCGCCCGACTCGGGCGTCAGCACGCCGAAGCTGACCAGGGCGAGGATGAGGATGCCCAGGGCGACGCGGTAGTAGACGAACGGCATGAAGCTGTTGGTGGAGATGAACCGCATGAACCAGGCGATGACCGCGTAGCCCACGGCGAAGGCCACCACGGTGCCGACGATGGTGGCGCCCACGCCCGCGTACTCGTCGCCGCCGATGTCCTTGAGCTTGTACAGGCCCGAGGCGAACACCGCGGGCATGGCCAGCAGGAAGGCGTAGCGGGCGGCCGCCTCGCGCTTGAAGCCCAGCAGCATGCCGCCGGTGACGGTGGCGCCGGACCGGGAGACGCCGGGGATCAGGGCGAGCATCTGGAACAGCCCGTAGACGAGGCCGCGCTGGACGTTGAGGTCGGTCAGCTCGCGGTGCTTGCGGGAGAGCCGGTCCACCACGCCCAGCAGGATGCCGAAGCCGATCAGGGTCAGCGCGATCAGCCTCAGGTCGCGGAAGGGGGCGCTGATCTGCTCCTCGAACAGCAGGCCCGCCACGCCGATGGGGATGCTGCCGATGATGACGTACCAGCCCATCCGGGCGTCGATGTGCCGGCGCAGCTCCTTGTTGCCCAGGGAGCGCGTCCACGTCGACAGGATGTTCCACACGTCCTTGCGGAAGTAGATCAGCACGGCCAGTTCGGTACCGATCTGGCTGACCGCGGTGAACGCCGCCCCGGGGTCGGGCCAGCCGGAGAAGGCCGCGACGATGCGCAGGTGGCCACTGGAGGAGATGGGCAGGAACTCGGTCAGTCCTTGGACCAGCCCAAGGATGACGGCCTCGATGATGGACACGGCGGATTCGGCTCCTGGTCGCAGAAGGGCGAATGACGGGGGGTGCGCGGAGAGACCGCACCGCGCGGTGCGGAAGACCCGGGAAGCTTAGCGCCTCCCAGGGGCCCACGCGCGGGAAACGGTGTCGCCCGGCTGCCGTGAGGCGGTACTCTCCGCGCCATGGAACAGCGACAGCTGGGCGGGTCGGGCCTGTGGGTCTCCAGGATCGCCCTGGGCACGATGACCTGGGGCAAGGATACCGAGGAGGACGAGGCGGCCGACCTGCTCGCGACGTTTGTGGACGCGGGCGGCACGCTCATCGACACCGCTGATATCTACCAGGGCGGGCAGGCTGAGCGCATCCTGGGACGGCTGCTGCCCACCGTGGTGCGCCGCGACGACGTGATCATAGCGACCAAAGCGGGGCACTGTCTGGACCGGCGGCGTCCCGGCGACACCTCGCGGCGGCACCTGCTGGCCGCGTTGGAGGCGTCGCTGCGGCGGCTGCAGACCGACCACGTGGACCTGTGGCAGCTGCACGTGTACGATCCCGCCACCCCGGTGGAGGAGACCCTGGCCGCGGTGGAGTCGGCCGTGGCCTCCGGGAAGGTGCGCTACGTGGGCGTGGGCCAGCTGGCCGGGTGGCAGTTGGCCCGCTACGCCACCTGGCAGCAGGCGGTGCGGTCGCCGGGGAGCTCTCCGGTGGTGTCGGCGGGCAGCGAGTACTCGCTGCTGAACCGGGACTGCGAGCGGGAGCTGCTGCCCGCCGCCGCGAACTGCGGGGTGAGCCTCCTGGCCTGGTCTCCCCTGGGCCGCGGGGTGCTGACCGGCAAGTACCGTACCGGGGTGCCGCGGGAGTCGCGGGGGGCGAGCGCGCACATGGCGCCGTTCGTGGAGCCCTACCTGGACGAGCGGGGCCGCCGCGTGGTGGAGTCGGTGTGCACGGCGGCCGAGGGGCTGGGCGTGTCGCCGCTGGCGGTGGCGTTGAGCTGGGTGCTGGGCCAGCCCCGGGTGGCCGCGGCCTGTACGGGGCCGCGCACGGTCGCCCAGCTGTCGGAGGTCCTGGCCGCCGAGCGCGTGGTGCTGCCCCGGGAGATCCGGGACGCGCTCAACGACGCGTCGGCGGCACCGGGCTGAGCGGCCGGACTTGCGGGGGCGGCCCGCGGTGCGGTGAACCGCCGCGGAGGCCGCACTAAGCTCACGGGGGTGGGGCCGCCCGGCCGGCCCCGTCCCGCCCGTCCGTGTCCGAGCCAGTGAGGTTCCCCGCCGTGGTCGATCCGTCCCCGCCCGCCGCCCCGGACGACGCCGTCGCACGGACCCGCGGCGCGCTGAGCCGCATGGGCGCGCCCGAGCGGCTGGCCGCTCCCCTGGTCGCCGTGCTCGGCCCCACCGCCGACGCGCAGCTGACCGCGGACCCGTGGCGGCTGCTGGACCTGCGGTCGGTCACCCCCGAGCAGGCCGACTTCTGCGCGCGGACCCTGCTGGGCGAGGCCGCCCGACCCGACGACCCCCGGCGGGTGCGCGCCCTGGTGGTGCACCTGCTGCGGCGCGCCTCCCGCGACGGGCACACCGCGGTCGAGTACGGGCGGATGGCCCGGGCGCTGCGCGGCCTGGGGGTGGCGGCGCCGGACGCGGCGCTGCAGGCGGCGGCCGAGGACGACCGGATCCTCCTCGTCGAGGACCTGCCCGAGGAGGACGACGACGAGTTCGACGGGGACCTGCCCGAACCGCCCGACCCCGAGCGCTTCCTCGCCCTGGCCGCGCTGGACGGGGCGGAGCGGCGGCTGGCCGCGGAACTGGTGCGGCTGACCGCCAGCGAGCCGATCATGGACTCGGCGACCGCCACCGAGACGGTGCGGACGGCCGCCGGGGCGCTGGGCCGCGACCCCGCCCCCGAGACGGTCGCCGCGCTGGTCACGGTGGCGTTGCGCGGGGTCACCGTCCTGGTGTGCGGTCCCGCCGCGGCCGCGGCGCGGATCGAGGCGGTCCGCTACGCCGCCGCGATCGCCGCCGACAGCCAGGTGGGGATGGCCCTGGTCGCACCGAACGCGAGCGGGGCGGCCGCGTTGAACCGGGCCCTGGCCGGGGAGGATGTGCAGGCGCGCACGGTCGCCGCCGTGCTGTCCGACGCCGCGGCGGTACCGGCCGGGCTGGTGGTGGTCGACCAGGCCACCGCGGTGGACACCGAGACGTTCGCCGCGCTGGCGGCGGCCTGCCCCGCCGAGGCGCACCTGGTGCTGCTCGCCGATCCCGCGCAACTGCCCTCGGCCGGTCCGGGGCAGGTGGTGGCCGACCTGGTCGCCTCCCGGGCCGTGGCGGTGGCAAAGCTGCCGGACGACCCCGCCGCGGGGCCGCGCGAGGCGCTGGCCGCCGCCGTCGGCGAGGGGCGGCTGCCCGAGCGGGTGGACGCCCCCGGCCACGAGGTGGTGCTGGTCCCGGCGGCGTCGGCGGGTGAGGCGGCGCACCGCGCGCTGCAACTGGTCACCGACTCCGTTCCGCGGACCTTCGGCGTGGCGGGCGAGCAGGTCCCGATCGTCACGGCCGCGCCCGGCGGCGAGGCCGGGGCGGCCGCGCTCAACACCGCCTGCAAGGCCCGTTTCAACCCGGGGCCGGGCCGGGTGGGCGGTCTGGACGTCGGCGACCGGGTGCTGCTGGCGGGCCGCGGGGACGGGTACGCGCCCGGCGACACCGGGGTGCTGCGCGGGCACGACGGGTCCGGCGCGGCGGTGGAACTGGCCGACGGCACGACGGTCACCGTGACCCGCCCGGCCCACCTGCGCCCCGGCTGGGCGATCCCGCCGGCGGCGGCGCTGGGCGGGGCCTGGCCCGCGGTGGTCGCGGTGTTCACCCCCGATTCGGCGCTGTCGCGTGCGGCGCTGCGCACCGTGCTGTCCCTGGGCGAGCGGCACGTCTCGGTGGTCGACGCGACCGGTGGGGCGCTGGCCGAGGCGGTGCGCGGCGGGGCTCGGCCCTCCCGGAGCACCCGGTTGGCGCGACTGCTCCGGGAGGGCTGAGGCCGCCGGGGCACGGCCGTTCAGGACGCGGGGGCGCTCCGCTGTGTCGTGCCGGGCCGGGCGGCGCGCGCCCCCAGGGCGAACAGCGCCAGTCCGGCCGAGCACAGCACACCCGCGGCGGGCGGCAGCGTCGCGATCGTGGTGGCGGCCAGCAGCACACCGCCCACCGCGCCGCCGACCGCCGCCCCGAGGTGGACGACGCCGGCGTTGACGGCCAGCGCCTGGGTCCCGACCGGGCCGGCGAGGTGGAGCAGGCGGGCGGTGATCGCCGGGGAGGTGAAGAACACCGAGGCGCCCCAGACGACCGCGGCCGGTCCGACGAGCCACAGCGGCACCGGGCGCAGCGGCCACAGCACCGTGAGCACGGCCATGAGCGCCACGAACACGCCGATGCCGCACCGCAGCGTCGGGTCGGGGCCCCACCGGTCGGTGGCCCGCCCGCCGAGCCAGACCCCCGCCGCCCCGGCGGCTCCGGCGGCGGCGAAGAGCACTCCCCGGACGGTCGTCCCCACGTCCGCCACGGCGGCCAGGTAGGGGGCGAGGTAGACCAGCAGCAGCATCGCCCCGGTGGTGACGCACAGGTTGCCGAGCAGCCCCAGTGAGATCGGCCCCGAGGACAGGACCCGCACCTGTTCGCGCAGCGGTGTCGGCGGCGCGGGTTCGGCCTCGGGCAGCACCGCCACCAGCCAGACCAGGGCGAGTGCCCCGACCGCGGCCATCGCCGCGAAGGTGGCGTGCCAGCCCAGGTGGCCGCCGATCCAGATGCCCAGGGGGACGCCGAGGGTGATCGCTCCGGCGATTCCCAGGGACACCGCGCCGATGGACTGCCCCCGCCGCCCCCTCGGGGGCCAGTGCGGCCGCCGTGGCCACCAGTGCGGGGGTCACCGCGGCGGCGGACGCCGCCGCGAGCACCCGCAGCGCCAGCAGCGCCCCGTAGGAGGGGACGGCCGCCGCCGCGGCGTTGGCCGCGACGAACACGGTGAGCGCCCCGGCGAAGAGCAGGCGGCGCGGCCAGGTGGCGGTCACCACGGCCGCCGTGGGCGCCCCCGCGACGACGGTCAGGGAGAAGACGGTGACCAGCTGCCCGGCGGCCGCCTCGCTCACCCCCAGGTCGGCGGCGATCTCGGGGAGCAGCCCGGCGATGACGTGGTCGTCGGTGTGCACGACGAACGCGGTGAACAGCAGCGCGAGCAACCAGAGGGGCACGGTCCACGATCATGCTGTGACGCGGTGTGCTCCGCAAGGGGTTTCCGGGGCGCCGCCTCCGACCGCTCAGACCCGGTCCAGGAAACCGCCGTCGACGACCAGGTCGGCACCGGTGACGAAGCTCGCGGCCGGGCTGGCCAGGAACACCACGGCCCGGGCGACCTCCTCGGGGCGGCCCAGGCGGCCGTAGGGGATGCGGGAGCGGACGCCGGCGTAGTAGTCGGGGTCGGTGTCGCGCCGCCGCGCCCAGCCGCCCCCCTCGAACTCGATGGGGCCGGGGGAGACGGTGTTGACCCGCACGCCCCGGGGTGCCAGGGTCCGGGCCAGGGCGGCGGCGTGGTGGTTGAGGGCCGCCTTGACCGCGCCGTAGGGCTTGGGGCCGGACGGCGCGGTGACGTGCACCGCCGAGGTGCTGGAGATCAGCACGACCGCGCCGCCGCGCCGCGAGGCCGCCAGGTGCTCCCGGGCCTGCTCGACCAGGGTGGTGAACGGCAGGACGTCGGTGCGCAGGGCCTGCTCCCAGTCCGCGGAGCTGCCGGCGGAGACGTTGGAGACCACGACGTCGAGACCGCCCAGTTCGGCCGCCGCGGTGTCGACGAAGGCGCGCAGCGCGGCGGAGTCGGCCACGTCCAGGTCCCGTGCGACCACGGTCGCGCCCCGCTCGCGCAGCTGCTCGGCGGTCTCTTCCAGCGGCGGTCGGGAGCGGGCGCAGATCGCCAGGTCGGCGCCCTCCTCGGCGAAGGTCTCGGCGATGGCGCGGCCGATGCCGCGGCTCGCCCCGGTCACCAGCACCCCGGCCCCGCGCAGTCCCAGGTCCATCCGTGTCTCCTCTCGTGCGCGCACACGGCCCGCGGGGCCCGGTCGGACGCCCGCGGGCCGGCCGCGGACCAGCCTACGCGCCGGTGGAGTGGAACCCTCCGTCGACATGCACGGTCTCGCCGGTGGTGGCGGGGAACCAGTCCGACAGCAGGGCCACGACGGCGCGGGCGGCGGGTTCGGGGTTGGAGACGTCCCAGCCCAGCGGGGCGCGCTGCGGCCAGGAGGAGGCGAGCTCCTCGAAGCCGGGGATGCTGCGGGCGGCCATGGTGCTCAGCGGCCCGGCCGAGACCAGGTTGACCCGGATGTTCTGTTCGCCGAGGTAGCGGGCCAGGTAACGGGCGGTGGAGGCCAGCCCGGCCTTGGCCACGCCCATCCAGTCGTAGATGGGGTAGGAGACGCTGTTGTCGAAGTCCAGGGCCACCACCGAGCCGCCGTCCTTCATCAGCGGCAGCAGTGCGGTGGTGAGCGCCTTGAGGGAGAAGGTGGAGGTGTGCATGGCGGTGGCGACGTCCTCCCAGCGGGTGTTGAGGAAGTTGCCGCCGAGCGCCTCCTGCGGGGTGAAGCCGATGGAGTGCACGACGCCGTCGAGCCCGTCGACGTGCTCGGCGACCCGCCCGGCGAGGCTGTCGAGGTGCTCGTCGTCGGTGACGTCCAGTTCGAGGACCGGCGGGGGCTGCGGCAGCCGCTTGGCGATGCGCTCGACGAGGCTGAGCCGGCCGTATCCGGTGAGCACCACGGTGGCGCCCTGCTCCTGGCACAGCCGTGCCACGTGGAAGGCGATGGAGGAGTCGGTGAGGACTCCGGTGACCAGGATGCGCTTGCCTTCGAGGATTCCCATGCGTTGTCTCGTTCCTTGACGGGTGGCTGGTGTGGAGGGACGGGGGATCAGTGGCCCATGCCGAGGCCGCCGTCGACGGGGATGACCGCGCCGGTGATGTAGGCGGCGTCCTCGCTGGCGAGGAAGCGCACCGCCTTGGCGACCTCGGTGGTGGTGCCGTACCGGCGCAGCGGGACGTTCTTCTTGATCTCCTCCTGGCGCTCCTCGGACAGCACCGCGGTCATGTCGGTCTCGATGAAGCCGGGGGCCACCACGTTGACGGTGATGTTGCGCGACCCGAGTTCGCGGGCGAGGGAGCGGGCGAAGCCGACCAGGCCGGCCTTGGAGGCGGCGTAGTTGACCTGCCCGGCCGACCCGGACAGTCCGACGACGGAGGAGATGAGGATGATGCGGCCGGTGCGCTTGCGCATCATGCCGCGCACCGCGCGCTTGGCCACCCGGAACGCGCCGGTCAGGTTGGTGTCGAGCACCGCGCTGAAGTCCTCCTCGCTCATCAGGGCCAGCAGCTGGTCCCTGGTGATGCCGGCGTTGGCGACGAGGACCTCGACGGGGCCCTGCTCCTCCTCCACCTGCTTGAAGGCGGTGTCCACCTGGGCGCTGTCGGTGATGTCGCACTGCACTCCGAACAGTCCCTCGGGCGGCTGGCCGGTGCGGTAGGTCACCGCGACGTCGTCGCCCGCCTCCTTGAGTTCTCTGGCGATGGTCAGACCGATCCCGCGGCTGCCACCGGTGACCAGAACCGAGCGAGACATGTACGGCACCTCCGAAGCCCTGCCGGGCGGAAACAGACGTGTGTGGAACGCACAGCAGAGTATCGACCTACCGGCGGGTATCCCCAACCCGGTCCGGACGGTCCCCGGTCTGTCACCGGGCCCGCCTAGACTCCGCCCTCATGGATTCCTCACCTGTGTGGCGCCTGCGCCAGGGCGCGCAGACCGTCGCCGAGATCGAGATCACCGGGTCCGACTTCCCGTGGTTGGAGGGCCGGCTGCGGCCGCGGCCGGGCTTCGCGCCGTGGGCCGCGGTGTTCGCCGAGGAGTTGGCGCTGCTGCGGGCGGACGGCGAGCCGACCGGTGAACAGCTCGCCCGCTCCGAGGAGCGGTACGAGCGCGTCAACGCGGAGCTGACGCTGGTCGCCCCCGACGGCGACGCGGTGTCGGAGTTCCTGTTGCACGTCGACGGCGACCAGGCGTGGTTCCGCTGGATCGACTGAGGCCCGCTCCTCAGCCGGACAGCCGCTTGAGGCCGCCCTCGACGAGGACCGGCACGACCTCGCCGATGTAGTCGAAGTCGCGTCCGACGGTCTTGCCCTGGGTGTAGCGGTAGTGGATGCCCTCCAGGATGACGGCCAGCTTGAAGAACGCCAGGCCGGTGTACCAGTCCAGGCGGGAGACGTCGCGGCCGGAGCGCTCGGCGTAGCGGGCGATCAGTTCGTCGCCGCCGGGGAAGCCGGGGGCGCGGTGCACGTCGCCGGGGCCGGGGGTGGCGAGGATCTCCTCGCTGAAGTAGACGAGCATGAGCCCCAGGTCGGTGAGCGGGTCGCCGAGGGTGGACATCTCCCAGTCCAGGACGGCGGTGATGCGGTCGTCCTCGTCGACCAGCGCGTTGTCGAGGCGGTAGTCGCCGTGCACGATCGCCGCCGGTCCCGAGGCGGGCACGTTCTCGGCGAGGCGGGCGCGCAGTTCGTCGATGCCCGGCAGGTCGCGGCTGCGGGAGGCGTCCAACTGCTTGCCCCAGCGGCGCACCTGGCGTTCCAGGAAGCCCTCGGGGCGGCCGAAGTCGGCCAGGCCGACGTCGGCGGGGTCCACGGAGTGCAGTGCGGCGAGGGTGTCGATCAGGCGCAGCGCGATGTCGCGGGTGCGTTCGGGGCCGCGGGGGGCGAGCTGTTCGGCCCGGCGGAGGGGCACGCCGGTCACGAAGTCCATGACGTAGAAGCGCGCGCCGATGACCGTCTCGTCCTCGCACAGGGTGACCGTGCCGGGCACCGGGACGGGGGTGTCGGCGAGCGCGGAGATCACGCGGTACTCGCGGGCCATGTCGTGCGCGGTGGGCAGCACGTGGCCCAGCGGCGGGCGGCGCACCACCCAGCGGGTGGCGCCGTCGGTGACGGAGTAGGTGAGGTTGGAGCGGCCGCCCTCGATGAGCTCGCCGGTCAACGGACCGGTGACCAGACCGGGCCGCACCTCGTCCAGGTGGGTGCGCAGCCGCCGCAGGTCCAGTCCGGGCGGGTTCTCCACGCTCATCGGCTTCCCTTCCGAAATTGACCGACCGTCCGGTATCTCCGAACGAACACCAGGAAATATACCGAAGGTCCTTTCCGGAAGAACAATGGGCCGGAAAAGACATACCTTCTGGTTGGTTCACCCTGTTCACGGCCGGCATCGCAGTCCGGTCCGCGCCGCCTCCCGCGCGGGAGGCGTCCGCGACCGCCCGGCACTCGTCCCCGGTGGACCGCGAAGAAGAAGAGGTGTCCCCCGGTACCGGTGCCCGGACCGGACGCCCGCACCGGGTCCTGCCGGGGGCTTCGGTGCCGCGGTCGCCGGAGGTCGGGACGCCCTCGGCGGGGGCGGCGGCGCCCCGTTTCCTCCGCGCAGCTAGAAGCAGCTGGAAGTAGTCGATGCTCCGCTCCCACAGCGAGGACTCCGGGGCCGCGGTGAGCGGGTCCGTCCTGGTGATGACGTCCCTGCGGACCCCGTGGCGGCGGGAGTACCGGAAGTCGATCTGCTCCTCGTCCCACGTCCGGTCGACCAGCCGTACGAAGACCGGCACGGCCCTGGACCAGCGCCACATGCACTCCGCGTAGTGCTCCGGTGTGGAGTTCACCAGGATCTCGGGGCGGGAATCCTCGGACGCGAGAGCCCAGACCTGGCCGGAGTCCACCCGGATCCCGAGGGCACGCCGGCAGCAGAAGCCGAGCTCGTGGAATTCCACGCCCGACCGCGAGGTCCGGGGAGCACTCTCGGGCCGGGGTGGTGCTCCAGGAACCCCGGGGAGAGCACGGCGGGCAGCCCCCACCTGAGCAGGCAGTCCCGGGCGGCCCAGAAGATCCGCCACCCGCGGACCACCGCCTCCTCCAGACCGATGCCCTCCTCAGCGCTCCGGCGCATGGAATCCGAAGACCTCCGCATCCGCGTTCCCCACCGTGGTGGGACATCCGGCCACGACCGGACACCCCACCACGGTGCGGACCGTGCGCTCAACCCGGCCGGTGCCCGCCCGCGGGGCCCGCGGCGGGATCCACCTCGCAAGCCGTACCGGTGTTCTCCGCCCTCCCGCCCCGGCAGCGCCAACGGTTCCGCCTCCCGCACGGAGGAGACCGCCCCTCGGCTCCGGGAGGAGTCCGGGCCACGACGCCGGCGGTCAGCCGCACCCGCCCCGCTCCGGGGAGGCGGCGGCTCCCTCGCCCCGGCTCACCTCCTGTCCTGCGCGCTCAGGTGGTCCCCGTGGGAGCGGGGAGGGGGCCACCGGGCGCGGCCGCCCGTCGTTCCCGGCCCGGCACCAGACCGGCCCGTCCGCGTGCGCGAAGAGGGAGAACTCGCCCCCCTGGCGGACCGCGGGGCACAAGCGCCCCGGTCACGGGCGCCGGGTCGTCCTCCCGGGCGACGTCGTCGGCGTCGGCGTCGCACTCCGGGCGGTCGGGACGGGAGAAGTCCGCTCCCCGCAGCAGGTGCCCCGTGCCCGGCCCGAAGCACCGCAGGAACTCGGGGCAGGCCCGCGGCCCCTCGACGCCCTTCCCGGTCGCAGCACCGCGGCGGCCTCCTCAGCCGAGCAGCTTCGGGGGCCGCCACGCGCCCCCGGTCAGTCGGCCGTTCGGCCTACCGGGAGCCGTCGGAGGAAGCCGGATCGTGCCCCGGCGGCGACCCTCCCGACGCTCGGCCGTCCCCTTCGGAACCGCTCGGCGGCTCCTCTCCACACCCCGTTCCCCACGGACGACGCCCCGCGCGGTCACGCGGCTCCCGTACGCAGTCCCTCCAGCAGCCTGCTCGCGTAGTGGTGTCCGATGAAGACGGAGACGTCCTCCGTCGCGGGGCGGCACCACAGGCCCAGGGAACGCACCGACCCCAGGTAGAAGTCGGCGACGACGTCTCCGGAAACCCTGCTGGCGAAGACCCCCGCGCGCTGGCCCCGCTCGATCAGCGCCCGGAACAGCGCACGGTAGTGCCGCCGGTCAGGCTCCGCGACCTCCCCCGGGCCGGCCAGCGTGCGCACCACGACGTCCACGGCCACCTCGCGCAGGTGCTCCTCGACATCGTCGCGGATCTCGTACGGCATGGTGCTCAACTCCGGTCGGCTGCGCGGCAACGACTGCCGGCCCTGGGACGGCCCACCGGCCGCGGCGGCCCGTGGCGGCCGCCCACCACCCACGATAGGGGCAGGTCGAGCAGCAGCCGAGACCCGAGTGTGATCAGTCCGTGGCTTTCGGATGTCACTCCTGTTACGCCCCGCCCAGCGGGCTCACACCCATCCGGCGTCGTGCGCGAGGATCGCGATCTGCACCCGGTTGCTCTTGCCGAGCTTGGTCAGGATCCGGCTGACGTGCGCCTTCACGGTGGCCTCGCGCATGCCCAACTCCGCGCCGACCTCGGCGTTGGACAGTCCCCGGGCCACGCCGAGGAGCACCGCGCGTTCGCGTTCGCTCAACACCTCCAACTGCCGGGCCGCCTGCGCCGCGCCGTCGCCGCCGGGTGCCGCGAAGCGCTCCAGCATGCGCTTGGTGACGCTGGGCGCGAGCATCGCGTTGCCCTCGTGGACGGTGCGCACCGCCGCGACCAGGTCGCGCGGCGGAGTGTCCTTGAGCAGGAAGCCCACCGCCTTCGCGCGCAGCCCCCGGTGCACGTACTCGTCCAGGTCGAAGGTGGTGAGCAGCACCACCCGGGGCGGGTCGGGCAGCTCGGCCAGGCGCGCGGCGGCGGTCAGCCCGTCGACGCCGGGCATGCGGATGTCCAGCAGCACCACGTCGGGCCGCAGCTCCCGGGCCCGCTCCACCGCCTCGGCCCCGTCCGCGGCCTCCCCCACGACCTCCACGTCCGGCGCGGACTCCAGGATCATCCGCAGCCCCGAGCGCACCAACTGCTCGTCGTCGACCACGAGAACCGAGATCACGGGTTGTCCTCCACGGTCCGGGGGGTTTCGGCGGGGGTCACGGGAATGGCGGCGCGCACCCACCATCCGCCGTCGGACAGCGGGCCCGCCACGAACGTCCCGCCCACCAGGGCCAGCCGTTCGCGCAACCCCACCAGACCGTATCCGCTGCCCGGCACGGGGACGACGCCGTCCACCGTGGCGGGGCCGTTGACGACGGTGACCGTCAGCTCGTGCCTGCCGTGGTCGACGCGGATGTCGACGGCCGCGCCGGGGGCGTGCCGGGCCGCGTTGGTCAGCGCCTCCTGCACCACCCGGTAGGCGGTCCGTTCCACCTGTGCGCTCAGCTCCCGCGGTGTTCCGGTGACGCCGAACTCCACCTCCACTCCGACGGCGCGCGCGGAGTCGACCAGCCGCTCCAGGTCGCCGAGGGCCGGCTGGGGCGCGGTCGGCGCCGTGTCCCCGCCGCCGCGCAGCACTCCCAGGATCTCCCGCAGTTCGCTCAGGGCCTCCCGTCCGGTGGTGCGGATCAGCTCGGCGGCCTGGGCGGTGCGCTCGTCGGGCGCGGAGACCTCCAGTCCGCCCGCGTGCAGCACCATGAGGCTGACCCGGTGCGCCACGACGTCGTGCATCTCGCGGGCGATGCGGGTGCGCTCCGCGACGATGGCGGTCTCCGCCAGCAGGTGCTGTTCGCGTTCCAGGCGTTCGGCGCGTTCCCGCAGGTTCTCCACGAGCTGGCGGCGCGTGCCCACCCACAGGCCGAACAGCAGGGGGAACGCGAGGAACATCATGCCGTAGACGGGGATGAGGACGGGCTGCCAGAAGCTGTAGACGGCCACCAGCGCCACGAGGTGGGCGCCCGACCACAGCAGCAGCGGGCGCCACCGGTGGGTGAACCACGCCGCGTAGCTGTAGAGGGCGATGGGCGCCGCGTAGACGTTGCCGAAGAGGGCCACGAGCAGCAGGCTCGCGCTCATCAGCCACTCGGGGCGGCGCCGGCGCACCAGGACGGTCAGCGCGACCAGGCCGGGAATGACCAGGCCGATCTGGAGTGCCACGATCACGGCGGCGATCCGGGAGGTCTCGTCGAGCAGCTCCGGCAGCGCCCCCGGTCCCCAGCCGAACCGTTCGCCGTAGCTGAAGGCGAGGACCATTCCCGTGACGACCGGGGGGAAGAACACCAGCGCGTAGCCGACGTCGGCCAGCGTGTAGCGGTAGCGCCACGCCCACCGCCACACCGCGCGTGCCCGTTCCGTCCACCTCCGCACCATGACCGGGAGTCTAGAAGCCGGAGGCGCGGCGCTCCTCCCTCGGCAGCGGGATTCCCGACCGACGAAAGTCGGTGGTCGGCCCTCGCCGAAAGTCCGGTGCCGGCCGACCGCCCCCCTTCCTTCGGGGAAGCGCGGATCGCCTGTGCGGCCGAGGTTTCACGGGGGTGGGCGGCCCTAGCGTCGAGACACGAGAAGTGATCCGATCCCGACGAGGAGAACCACCGTGCCCACACCCCCCGCCCCTCCCGGGGCGCCGACGCCGCACGCCGTTGTCGTCCGGGCGCTGACCAAGGTCTACCCGACCGGGGGCGCCCCGGTGCGCGCCCTGGACGGCGTGGACGTGTCCTTCGCCCGCGGCGCGTTCACCGCGATCATGGGCCCCTCCGGCTCCGGCAAGTCCACCCTCATGCACTGCATGGCCGGACTGGACACCCCCTCCTCCGGTTCGGTGCGGCTGGGCTCCACCGAACTGACCTCGCTGGACGACAAGCAGCTCACCCTGCTGCGCCGCGACCGCATCGGCTTCGTCTTCCAGTCGTTCAACCTGCTGCCGATGCTCACCGCCCGGCAGAACATCCTGCTGCCCGCCCAGATCGCCGGACGCTCCGTCGACCCCGAGCGGTTCCGCCACGTCGTGGAGGTCACCGGGCTCGCCGACCGCCTGGAGCACCGGCCCGCCAAGCTGTCGGGCGGCCAGCAGCAGCGCGTGGCCGTGGCCCGCGCCCTGGTGGGCGCCCCCGAGGTGCTCTACGCCGACGAGCCCACCGGCAACCTCGACTCGCGCTCCGGCGCGGAGGTGCTGTCCTTCCTGCGCGACTCGGTGCGCGACCTGGGGCAGACCATCGTGATGGTCACCCACGACCCGATCGCCGCCTCCTACGCCGACCGGGTGGTGTTCCTGCGCGACGGCCGCCTCGTCGACGACATCGACCACCCCACCCCCCAGGTCGTCCTCGACCGACTCGCCACCCTGGAGGACTGATCCGTGCTGCATACCGCACTGGCCGGTCTGCGCGCCTCCTGGGGGCGGCTGACCGCGACGATCCTGGCCATCGTGATGGGTGTCGTCTTCACCACCGGCACCCTCGTCTTCGGCGACACCCTGAACGAGAGCTTCGCCGTGCAGGCGATGGGTTCGATGGACCGGGTGGACGTGATCGCCTTCCCCGCCGAGGAGACGGGGGAGGAGGACGCCGAACCTCCGCTGTTGGACGACGCCGCGCTGCGCGGGGTCCGCGCTCTGCCCGAGGTGGCCGCGGCCACCGGGGTGGTCATGGCGTCCGCGCCGCTGCTGGACGCCGACGGCCGCGCGCTGGGCTCGTTCCCCACGCTGGGTGTGTCGGTGGGCGGTGACGTCGCCCGCTACGAGGCCGCCGAGGGGCGCCTGCCCGAGAACGGCGACGAGGTGGCGCTGGCCACGCTCACCGCCAACCAGAGCGGTTTCGGGGTGGGCGACACCGTCACCGTGGTGGCCCCTGACGGCGCCGAGCACGAGTTCACCGTCACCGGGCTGGTCGACTTCGGCCTGGACGGGCAGGTCAGCTACCGGGGCGCGGTCGCCTTCACCCTGGACGCCGCCCAGCGGATGACCGGTGTCGAGGAGTACGCCGAGATCCATGTGCGCGCCGCCGAGGGCGTTCCCGTGGCGGAGGCGGAGTCCGCGGTGGCCGCGGCGCTGGGGGACGCCGCCGAGGTGTCCACCGGTCAGGAGTACGGCGAGGAGTTGGCCGCGTCGGCCGGGGCGCAGGCCGGGGTGTTCACCACGGCGCTGCTGCTGTTCGCCGCAGTCGCGGTATTCGTCTCCGTGCTGGTCATCCACAACACCTTCACGATCCTCATCGCCCAGCGGCAGCGGGAGATGGCGCTGCTGCGCTGCGTGGGCGCCACCCGCGGCCAGGTGTTCCGCGCCGTGCTGCTGGAGGCTCTGGTCGTCGGGCTGGTCTCCTCCGCCCTCGGGGTGGCGGCGGGTATCGCCCTGGGCTGGGCCGGTTTCACCGTCGGCGCGAGCTACCTGGACGCGTCCGCCTCGCCGGGTGTGGTGGTCACGGCGACGCCGATCGTGGTGGGACTGCTGGTGGGCACCCTGGCCAGCGTGGTGTCGGCGCTGCTTCCGGCGGTGCGCGCCACCCGCGTGCCGCCGCTGGCCGCGCTGCGCACCAGCGCGCTGACCGAGGAGCCGAACCGGCGCGTCGGCTGGGTCCGCACCGCCGTGGGCCTGCTGTTCCTCCTCCTCTCGGCCGCGCTGCTGGCGGCGGCGCTGACGATGGGCGCGAGCCAGACCAGCATGATGCTGGTGGTGGCCTCCGGCATGGTGTGCTTCGTCGGCGTGGTGGCGTTCTCCCCGCTGCTGGTGCGCGGCGTGGTCGCGCTCCTGGGCCGGCCGTTGCGCCGTGCGGGCGTACCGAGTTCGCTGGCCGTGGACAACGCGCTGCGCGCCCCGCGCCGGGCGGCGGCCGCGATGATCGCGCTGACCGTGGGCGCCACCCTCATCACCGGTTACTCGGCGATCAGCACCTCCATGCGCGCCACCCTGGAGACCCAGCTCGACGAGCAGTTCCCGGTGGACTACATGCTGTTCTCGCAATGGAACCCGGACAGCGCGGACGAGGCCGCGGCCCTGCCCGCCTCGGTGGCGGCGGAGCTGGAGTCCTCCCCCGCCGTCGACCGCGTGTTCACCGAACGCACCGCGAACGACGAGGAGGGAGTGTTCGTCACGGCCTACCCTGGCGCGGAGCTGGGGGTGGACGTCGGCGGCGGCGCGAAGGAGGGCGACACCGGCGATGTGGCCTCCGGGGCGGTCGCCGTCACCGAGAACGTCGCGGACCGGCTGGGGGTCGGCTTCGGCGACCCGCTGCCGCTGCGCACCGCGGCGGGCGAGCTGTCCCCCACCGTCGTCGCGATCCTGCCCGACGGCGGCGCAATCTACGGCGTGGTCACCTCCGTGGAGGACTTCGAACAGCTCTTCCCCGACGTCCCCGACACCGGCGCCTACGTCAAGGCCGCCGAGGGCGCGTCGCTGCGGGAGACGGCCGACGCGGTCAACGCGGCGGTCGCCGACCACCCGGCCATCCAGGTGTCCAGCGTGGCCGAGATCAAGTCGGAGTTCGAGGGGATGCTCAACTCCCTGTTCCTGGCCGTGCTGGCGCTGCTGGGACTGGCGATCCTCATCGCGGTCTTCGGCGTGGCCAACACGATGGCGCTGTCGGTGCTGGAGCGCCGCCGCGAATCGGCGCTGCTGCGGGCGCTGGGGCTGACCCGGCCGCAACTGCGCCGCATGCTCGCCGTGGAGGCCGTGCTGATCTCGGTGGTGGGCGGGGTGCTCGGTGTCGCGCTGGGCCTGCTGTTCGCCTGGGCGGCGGGCAGCACCACGCTGGTGGGGCTGGTCTTCAGCCCGCCCGTCGCGGAGATCGCCGGACTGCTGGCGGTGGCGGTCCTGGCGGGGCTGCTCGCCTCGGTGCTTCCGGCCCGCCGCGCCTCCCGCGTGTCGATCACCGCGGAACTGGCCGACCAGTAGGGTTCGCCGACCGCCGGACACCCCGTGCCCCGCGAAGGGTCACGGGGTGTCCTGTGCCGCCGCGACCAGCCGGTCCGACAGCGCCTCCAGGGCGGGGTCGACGACGGCGTGTTCGGGGTGGGCGTCGTACCACTCGACGATCTGGCGGGCGCCCGCCGCGAACGGCACGGTCGCGCCGTGCTCGGGGACCAGCGCCCGGACCTTGCTGTTGTCGAAGATCACCGAGTGGGTGCGGTCGCCCAGCAGTCCCTCCCCCACCTTCGGGTCGGCCGCCGCGATCGCGGTGGAGGGCACATGCACCAGGCGCGGCTCGGCTCCGGCGGCGGCCGCCACCGTCTCGTAGATCTGGTTCCAGGTGAGCAGTTCGTCGGAGGTGATGTGGAAGGCGTCGCCGATCGCCTGCGGGTGGCCGAGCAGCCCGGTGAAGGTGCGGGCGAAGTCGGCGTGGTGGGTGAGCGTCCACAGCGAGGTGCCGTCGCCGTGCACGACGACCGGCGCTCCCCGGCGCATCCGCGCCACGTCGGTCCAGCGGAAGTTGAGCGGGACGGCGGTGGCGTCGTAGGTGTGCGAGGGGCGCACGATCGTCACCGGGAAGCCGCGCTCCCGGTAGGCGCGGGTGAGCAGGTCCTCGCAGGCGATCTTGGCGCGCGCGTAGGCCCAGTGGGGGTTGCGCAGCGGTGTGGACTCGGTGATCGGCAGCCGCGCCGGGGGCTTCTGGTAGACCGACGCGGAGCTGATGAAGACGTACTGCCCGGTGCGCCCCTCGAACACCTCAAGGTCGGTTCGGACGTGGTCGGGGGTGAAGGCGACGAAGTCGACCACCGCGTCGAAGGTGCGCCGTCCCAGCGCCGCGCGCAGGGCCTCGGGGTCGCGCACGTCGGCGCGGATCGTCTCGACCCCCTCGGGCGCCGGTCTGAGGGTGGAGGCGCCCCGGTTGACCAGGGTGAGTTCGATGCCCTCCGCCACGGCGTGCCGCGCACACGCGGAGCTGATGGTGCCGGTACCGCCGATGAACAGGACCCGCAGCGCCATGGGCTTCCCTTCGGCTCGGGAGGGGACGGCCGGACAGCCTCTCGGGTGTGGACCCTAGCCGTTTTCCCCCTGGCGGCCCAGTCCCGCCGCCCGTTCCGCGCCGACGGGGCGGCTGCCCGCCCGCTGTCCCACTTGCCGCGTTACGGGCCCGTGTGCGGCGTGTCTGCTCTAGATTTGCCTGGTGGGGCGGCCGCTGGAGGGGTGGGATGAGGACGTTTCGGGTCCAGGCGCGACGCGGGGACGAGGGCTGGGACCTCCACGTCGAGGGGGTCGGGACGGCCGTGGCGGGGAGGCTGACCCGGGCCGAGGCGGTGGCGCGCGAGTACGTGGCGGCGGCCCTGGGCCTGGCCGGGGACTCCTTCGCCGTGGAGGTCGCGGTCGTTCTCGACCCGGAGACCGAACACATGATCCACCGGGCGCGGGAGGCGTCCCGCAGTGCGGCGCGGGCGCAGCGGGAGGCGGCCCGGCAGACCCGCGCCGTCGTCGACCGGCTGCGCCGGCAGGGGTTGAACGGCCGGGAGATCGCCCGCTGCCTGGGGGTGTCGCCGCAGCGCGTCTCCCAGTTGCTGGGCGGCGGTTCCAAGCGGGGCCCCACCCGGGCCGGTTGAGGCCCGTCGGCGGGCTCCTTTCCGCGGGGCCGCGCCCGCGGGGCCCGCTAGTCCCGTCCGCCGCGGCGGCTCCGCTCGTGGCGGAGCAGCTGGAAGGGGCGCAGCGCCGACTCGACCTGGACGGCCAGGTCCATCTTGCTGCTGCCCTCGGCGCGCTCCTCGAAGTGGATGGGGATCTCCACGATCTTCTGGCCGCGGCGGTAGGCGCGGAAGTGCATCTCCACCTGGAAGCTGTAGCCGCTGCTGTGGATGCCCGGCAGGTCGAGCGCCTCCAGTGCGCTGCGCCGCCACACCTTGAAACCGGAGGTGATGTCGCGCAGCGGCATCGCCAGGATCGTCTTGACGTAGGCGTTGGCCCAGCCGCTGAGCAGGCGGCGGCGCAGTCCCCACTCCTGGGACAGGCTGCCGCCGGGCACGTACCGGCTGCCGATGACCACGCCCGCGTCGGTGGACAGCAGGGTGCCCAGCAGTTGCGGCAGGTAGAGCGGCGGGTGGGAGAGGTCGGCGTCCATCTGGGCGACGAACTCGGCGCCGTCGTCCAGGGCGCGGGTCATGCCCGCCACGTAGGCCCGGCCCAGGCCGTCCTTGGCGGTGCGGTGCAGCACCGTGATCCGGCCGGGGTGCTCGGCGGCGAGCTTGTCGGCGACCTCGCCGGTGCCGTCGGGCGAGTTGTCGTCGACCACCACCAGGCGCAGCTCCGGCAGCGGCAGCGCCGTGACCTGCTCGACGAGCACCGGGAGGTTCTCGGCCTCGTTGTAGGTGGGGACGACGACGCTCAGCCGGGAACGGGACCACGGTTCGGGGAGCGTGACCGGAACGGGCATGGCAGCGGGCCTCCAACTGTCTGACTCGGCTCAGCGTATCCGGTCGCTGCTCCCCGGTGGTCGTGTTCGGCCGCCCCGTCGCCGCTCCGCCGCCCGGCGGGGGTCAGTGGCCGCGGTCGGTCTCGGGGACGGCCACGTGCACGGTGGTCCCCATGTCCTCCAGGGTCAGCAGCACCTCGGGGTCGGCGTTGCTGTCGGTGACCAGGTGTCCGATGTACTCGGGGGCGACCGTCTGCACCACGGCGTCCACGCCGATCCTGGTGTGGTCGGCCAGCACGATCACCTCCTCGGCGCAGTCGGCCAGCGCCCGGTCCACCCCGGCGACGGCCGCGTTGGCGGTGCTCACCCCCCGTTCGGCGGTGACGCCGTGGCCGGAGACGAAGGCGCGGCGCACCCGCAGCCCCTCCAGCGCCTGCTCGGCGGCCCCGCCCACGAGGGCCAGTTCGGCTCCGCGCAGTGTGCCGCCGGTGACGACGACCTCGACGCCGGGCGCCTCCGCCAGGATCCGGGCGGCTCTCAGGGAGTTCGTCACGACGGTCAGTCCGGTGCGGTGGACCAGTTCGGCCGCCAGGGCCGCGACCGCCTCGCCGGGGCCCAGGACGATCGCGTCGCCCTCGGCGACCAGGGTCGCCGCGGTGCGGGCGATGGCCGCCAGTTCCGGGCTGGGGGCGTCGTCGTCGCGCCGCGGGCCGCGGTGCCCGGGCAGGGACGCGCCGCCCCTGCGGCGGTCCAGCACGCCCTGGGCCTCCAGGATCCGCACGTCCCTGCGCACGGTGACCTCCGAGACCCGCAGCCGGTCGGCCAGGTCACGCAGCGCCATCGTGCCGTGGACGCGCAGCAGTTCCACGATGAGCTCCCGGCGCCGGTCCGCGAACGCGGGCCGGTCCTGTACCGTCATCTCCTCCACCCCTCAACTCCTCGGGCCCGGTGCGGGCTGAGGACGATCATAGGGGCGTCTCATCAGCCGAAACGGACCCCGTGGGCGTGAAAGGCCCGCTCGATGGCCTCGTCGTCGGCACCGTCGGCACGGCTGTCGGCGGCCTCGTCCGTGCTCTCGGGGACCTCGCCCAGCACCAGGGTGAGGAGGAACAGGATGACGAGGACGACGAAACCGGCGAGAGCGCCGATACCGAACAGGATCAGCGGTGACATGCCGACCTTCCTCTCGTGACCTCAGCGGACGCATTCCCGCTTTATCCGCTTCTTACACGCGCGGCGCTTCGGGTCACGGGAAGATGGCGCGGGGGACAGGGGCCGGCCGGGCCCCGTCCCCGGCGTGGTCAGGCGGTGGTTCCGGCGGGCGCGGTGCGGGTGGCGACGGCCCCGCGCAGCGCCGGGGCCACCAGGGCGATGCCCACGCACAGCGCGGCCGGGACCGCCAGCGCCGCCGCGATGTCGACGGTGTGCGCGACCGCCCCGATCGCGACCGGTCCGCTGAGCAGGCCCAGCTGGCCCATCGCGGAGACGAAGCCCAGGTTGCGGCCGGCGCGCCGCGGGTCGTACTCCACGGCCGCCCCGAAGACCTGCGGGATGATGCAGGACAGTCCGGCGCCCATGATCGCGAAGCCCGCGATCCCGGTGGGCGCCCAGGGGGTGGCCAGGGTCAGCGCCAGTCCGGCGAAGGCCAGCAGCGCGCCGCCGCGCACGATCGTCACCGTGCCGAGGGTGGCGGTGAGCCGGTCGCCGACCAGGCGGCCCGCGGCCATGAGCGCGGAGAAGGCGGAGAAGCCCAGCGCCGCCACCGCCCCGGACGCGTTGCGCGCGTCGTGCAGGTAGACGGCGGCCCAGTCGGTGACCGAGCCCTCGGCCAGCATGCAGCAGAACGCCGCCGCGCCGAACAGGACGATCCGCAGCGGGACGCCCCGCCGGGCCCGGGTGCTGCCGGAGGGGGTGGGGCCGGTCGCGGCCGCGGCGTCCAGGTCGCGGCCGCGCAGCAGCCACGGCCGCACCGCCAGGGCCAGCGCGGACATGGCCAGCGCCACGGCGGCGAAGGTGAGCGGCGCGCTCACCCCGAGGTGGGCGGAGGCGCCGCCCACCGCCGCACCGGTGAAGCCGCCGACGGAGAAGGCCGCGTGGAACGACGCCATGATGGGGCGTCCGTAGCGCCGCTCCACCCGGGCGGCGTGCACGTTCATCGGCACGCCGAGCAGTCCGCTGCCGAGCCCGATCGCGGTCAGCGCGGTGAACAGGTAAGGCAGCGAGTTGGCGAATCCGGGGGCGAGGAGGGCCAGGGAGGCCAGCAGGGCCGCGGGCGGCATGACGGCGGCGCTGCCGTAGCGGTCCACCATGCGCCCGGCGACCTGCATGGCGGCCAGCGAGCCGACCGCCAGGCCCAGCAGGGCCAGGCTCAGTTCGCCGTCGTTGAGTCCGGCGCGCTGTTTGACCTCGGGGATGCGGGACGCCCACACGGCGATGACCATGCCCGCGACGAAGAAGTGGGCGAGCACGGCGGTGCGGGCGCGGCGCAGCCGGGAGGCCGCTGCCGGAACGGGGTCGGAGGGAACGGGAAGACGGGATTCGTGCTGGTTCTCAGCCACGGCTCACCAATCCGTAGGGCAGTAGGGACAGCCTCGGCCGCAGGGTCGCGGCGGCGCGGGGCAGGACTGGGAACGGCGGCTCGGGGCCGCCGTGGCGGGTGGACCGGCGCGGCCCCTGTGGGGTGCCGTCCGGTCAGACGCGGTGGACCGCCACTCCGGCGGCCCGGATCTCGGCGATGCTGTCGTCGGACGCGCCGGTGTCGGTGACCAGCACGTCGACGTCGCTGACGGGGCCGACGTGCCCCATGGTCACCTGGCCGATCTTGGTGGAGTCGGCCACCAGCACGACTTGCCGTGCCGACCGCATCGCGGCCCGTTTGATGGCGACGTCGGCCAGGTCGTAGGCGGTGACGCCGTCGGTGAGGGACAGCCCGCAGCAGCTCAGGACGGCGGTGTCGAAGCGGACCGCGGCCAGGGAGGCCTCGGTCAGCGGACCGGTCATGGCCAACTCCCCGGGGCGCACCTCTCCTCCGGGCATGAGGAGCCGGACCGTGTTGCTCTCGCTGAGCACCGCGGCCGCCTGCAGCGACAGCGGCATCACGGTGACGTGCCGCTCGGCGAGGGCGCGGGCCGCCTCCACCACGGTGGTGCCCCGGTCCAGCAGGACCGCCTGCCCGTCGTCGACGAGTTCGCCGACCGCCCGGCCGATGCGCTTCTTGGCGTCGACGGCCATGCGCTCCCGGATGGCGTAGGGCGGTTCCTGCCCGCGGGGCAGGAGGCTGACGGCGCCGCCGTGCACCCGCCGCAGCACGCCCTTGTCGGACAGGTGGTCCAGGTCGCGCCGGATGGTCATCTCCGAGTGCCCGGTGAGTTCGGCGAGTGCCGCGACACTCACCTCCCCCTCGGCTCGGAGGCGGGCCACGATGACGTCCATCCGCTCGGCGCTGTCCACGGCTCAATTCAAACACAGAACATGTTCGTTCGCTCGTTTCTAGCGCTTTTCTGTGTGTGAACTATCAACAAGGTTGAGTGATACGGGGCACAGCGCGTTCCGGTTCCGTCGCGTGGGCCACAATGGAGGGGTGTCCTCCCTCCCCACCGCCCCCCGCTGCGACGTGTGGTGGGCCGACCCGGCCCTGGCCTCCCCGCCCCTGCTCGACCTGCTGGACGAGACGGAGCGGGCCCGGCACGCCCGCTTCCGGCTCCCCGCGGACCGGGACCGCTACGCGGTCGGCCGCGCGCTGGCCCGCCTGCTGTGCGCCCGCGCCGCCGGATGCGACCCGCGCGAGGTGGTCTTCCGGCTCCGCTGCGGCCACTGCGACCGGCCCGAACCGCACGGCAAGCCCCACCCGGCGGGGCCCGCCGAGGGCTGGGAGCTCTCCGTCACCCACTCCGGCCGGAAGGTGGGCGTGGCCCTGAGCCGCGGCCTGCCCGTGGGACTGGACGTGGAGCAAATCGCCGACCGCGACCTGGACGGCCTGGTCCGCTACGCGCTGACCGAACGGGAACGGGCCGAACTGGACGCCCTCGCCCCGGCCGAGCGCGCCGCGGGCTTCTTCACCTACTGGGCGCGCAAGGAGGCGCTGCTCAAGGCCACCGGCCAGGGCCTGTCCGGCGGGCTGACCTCGGTGGAGGTCAGCGGTCCGCACACGGACGCGGCTCTGCTGACCTGGAGCGGCCCCGCCGCCCCCGACCACGCGCGGCTGTTCGACCTGGACGCCGGGGACGGCTACCGCGCCGCGCTGGCGGTGCTGGCCGCCCCGTCGGTGACGGTGGCGGTCCACGACGCCTCCCCCCTGCTGGAGGCAGCGCACCACGGGTTCGCCCCGCAACCGGGTTCGCCGCCCGCCGTGCCCTGAGCGGCCGTCCCGGCGCCGCGCTCCCATCCGACCATCGGATGTCCAGGTCGGCGCGGTCGGCGGCGCGTCAAACATGCCGCCGCAGCCACATTCCTGTACTGGCGGGGTAAGCCCTTCCTGCCTTGACCCGCTTTCGGCCGCGTTGATGTATTTCAAAGCGTGCTCAGCAACCCGCCGCTCCTCCCCTCCCCCGACACCGTCCCCGACCCCTACCGCTGGCTGGAGCGGAGCGACTCCCCGCGCAGCGCCCGCTGGATCGCCGAACGGGAGGCCGAGTTCCGGTCCGCCGCCGCGACCTGGCCGCTGCGCGCCGCCCTGGCCGCCGACATCCGCCGCCTGGTCTCGGCCACCCAGTGGTCGCCGCCGCGTCGTCGCGGCGGCCTGCTGTTCGCCACCCGCCGCGACGACGGCGACGAGCACCCCCGGCTGGTGGTCGTCGACCCCTCCGGACGCGAACGCGTGCTGTTCGACCCGGTCGCGCACGACCCCGGCGGCACCACCACGCTGGACGCCTGGGAGCCCAGCCCCGACGGGAGCCTGGTGGCGGTGCAGACCTCCCGCGGCGGGGTGGAGCGCGGGACGCTGCGGGTGCTGTCGACCGCCACCGCACGCCCCGTGGAACCCGCGATCGCCGGCGTGCGCTACGCCCACGTGGCGTGGCTGCCCGCCCACCACGGCCCCGCCTTCTACTTCGTGCGCCGCGACGACTCCGACGGACGGCGCGGAGTGTGGCTGCACCGGGTCGGCGGCGGCGCGGACACCCTGGTGCACCCCTGCCAGGCCGCGCGCACCGTGCCCGGGGTGCGGCTGCGCCGCGACCGGTGGCTGCTGGTCACCGAGAGCCACGGCACCGGGCACAGCAACGACCTGTGGCTGGCCGACCTGGCCTCCGCTCCGCCCGAGGCGCCCGTGCTGCGGCCGGTGCACGTGGGCCGCGACATCGAGTCCGAGGCCGACGTCGGCCCCGACGGGCTGCTGTACCTGCGCACCACCCACGGCGCGCCGCTGCGCCGGATCTGCGCGGCCGCCCCCGCCGAGCCCGCCCCCGAGCACTGGCGCGAGGTGGTGCCCGAGGACCCCGAGGCCCCCCTGGACGGCTTCGCGGTGGCGGGCGACGCCGCGGCGGTGGAGGTCGTCTACACCCGCACCAGGCTCGGCATCAGCGAACTGCGCGTCCGCTCCCCCCGCACCGGCGCCGACCGCGCGGTCCCGCTGCCCGGAGAGGGCATGGTCGCCCAGGTGGCCGCGGAGGCGGACGGCACGGTGCACTTCTGCTACGCCGACGTGGCCACCCCGCTGACGGTGTGCGAACTCCGCCCCGACGGCGCCGTCGCCCCCTGGCCGGACGCCGGTCCGCTCCCCGAGCGCCCCCGGATCGAACGCCGCGCCCTGTCGTGCGTCTCCTTCGACGGGGTGCGGGTGCCCGTCACGGTCTTCGCGGCCCCCGGCGCCCCGCCCGGCCCCACCATCCTGCACGCCTACGGCGGATTCGGCCGTCCCCGCCAGTTCGGGTTCTCCGCCACGGTGCTGGCCTGGCTGCGCGCCGGCGGCCGCTACGCGGTGGCGCACGTGCGCGGCGGCGGCGACCGCGGCCGCGCCTGGCACCTGGCCGGCGCCGGCCGGCACAAGGTGCGCGCGGTGCGCGACCTGGTGGCCGCCGCGGACTTCCTCGTCGGCGCGGGCGAGTGCACGCGCGACGGACTGTGCCTGTCGGGCGGCTCCACCGGCGGACTGCTGGTGCTGGCCGCGATCGCCCGCCGACCGGACCTGTGCGCCGCGGTGATCGCCTCGGCGCCGCTGGCCGACATGGTCCGCTTCCAGCGGCTGGGCCTGGGGTCGATGTGGACGCGCGAGTTCGGCACGGTCACCGACCCCGACGACCTCGCGGCGCTGCTCGACTACTCCCCCTACCACCGGGTGCTGCGCTCCCCGCCCACCCGCTACCCGGCGGTGCTGCTCACCGGTTTCGACGGCGACACCCGCACCGACGCCGCGCACCCCCGCAAGATGTGCGCGGCCCTGCTGGAGCGGGCCACCGGCCCACGCCCGGTCCTGCTGCGCTACGAGCGCGGCGTGGGGCACGGGCCGCGCGCGGTCACCCGCGCCATCGAGCTCGCGGCCGACGCGCACGCGTTCGCGGCCGCGCAGACGGGGCTGTCCCCGACCCGCCGGACCCCGGCGGGCACGGCCCCGACCGCAGAGAGATGAGGTGAAGGCCCATGGACGACAACCTGTTCGACGTCGAGGTCGAGGACCTGCCGGAAGTCACGTCACGCGACGTCACCGCCGGTGGCGACACGGACGGCACCGACGGCAGCTCCGACTTCATCTGATCCGCGCGCCGCCGGGACCCGCGGGTCCCGGCGGCGCCCCCTCTGCCGTCCGCACCGCCCGACCCAGGAAAGGATCCGATGACCGACCGCCTGTTCACCGAGACGCTGCTCGCCGCCGTGGGCGAGGACCTGCTGCGCACCCGGCTGTCGGAGGACTTCGTCCGCGCCGACGTGGGCGCGGCGGCCGTGGCGCCGTTGCTGACCTTCGAGGCGCTCAGCGACCTGCTCAGCACCCACCAGTTGGAACCGCCCCGGCTGCGGCTGCACCGCGCGGGCAGGCCGGTGCCGCTCGGCGACTACACCACGGTCGGGGAGGCCTCGGGGGTGACGCGCCGCCTGGTGCGCCCCGAGGCGCTGTACGAGCAGCTGCGCGGGGGCGCGAGCCTGGTGCTGGACGGCATCGACCGGCTGCACCCGCCGATCCGCGCCGCCGCCGACGACCTGATGCGCCTGGTCCACGAACGCGTGCAGGTCAACCTGTACCTGATCTGGGGGGACTCGCACGGGTTCGACACCCACTGGGACGACCACGACACGTTCATCGTGCAGCTGGCCGGCACCAAGCACTGGCAGGTGCACGGCCAGGGCACCCGCCCCTACCCGATGAAGGAGGACACCGACCACGCGCACCGCCCCCCGGAGGGCACGGTGTGGGAGGGCGTGGTGCACCCCGGCGAGGTGCTGCACGTGCCGCGCGGCTGGTGGCACACGGTCACCGGCACCGGCGGCGTCAGCATGCACCTGACCTTCGGGTTCACCCGGGCCACCGGGGTGGACTGGGCGCGCTGGCTGGTGGAGCGGCTGCACGACGTGGAGTTCGCGCGCACCGACCTGCCCCGGTTCGCCGCCCCCGAGGAGCGGCGCAAGCACCAGCACGCGCTGCTGCGCCACCTGGTGGACCTGGCCGAGCAGCACGGCATCGACGACTTCCTCGCCGACCGCGACGCCCGGTTCCCGCGCCGCCAGTCCTTCTCGCTGCCGTGGGCGGTGGACGGCGCCACCCCGGGACCGGACACCGTGGTGGAGTTCACCCCGATCCTGCCCGCGGCACTGCGCCAGGAGGAGCAGAAGGTCGCGCTGACCGTGGCGGGCCGCCGCTACGCGTTCCCGCAGACGGCCCGGCCGCTGCTGGAGGCGCTGGTCGAGGCGCGCACGCTGACCGTGGCCGAGCTCGCCGAACGCGCGGGCGTGCCGGTGGACACGGCCGCCGCGTTGGCGCGGGTCCTGGTGCGGCACCACCTGGTGCTGCTGCGGTGAGCCCGTCTGACCTGGGATTGTGCCAGTAGGTCAGAATTGCCAACCCAAGTTAATTTAGGCTAGCCTCAGTTCTGCGTCCGCACCGCGCGCGACCTGTCGCGCCGTCTTCACTCACCCCACGCAGAAGGGCTCCTCGGACATGGCACACCAGCGTCCTCCCCTCGCGACGGTGGTCGACGCCTGCGCGCCGCTGAGGTTCGCCCCCCTGCCGGACCTGCGCACCCGGTCGCTGACGCGGCCCGTGGAACAGCGGGACGTGGAGCAGTGGTGCCGTGCCGACCTGCTGGCCGTCAAGGGCGCGCTGGGACCGGTCTACGACGGCTTCGTCGCCGCCACCCGGCCCGGCCACCGGCTGCCCGCGGCCACGCACTTCCTGCGCGCGCTGCTGCGCGAGCCGATCTTCCTGGTGGCGGCGGGCCTGTACCTGACCGGCCGCGCGCCCCTGCTGGACGCGGAGCACCTGTGGTTCCCGGTGCGTGCCGACCGCACCGTCGGCACGCCGCTGGTCACCGGGCCGAGGGTCGCGGTGACCGCCGACGACGCCTTCGCCGGCCATCCCGACGCGGTCGTGCTCGCCAACGCCGACGAGGTGACCCGGGCCGCGGCGGGCGCGATGGTGGCCGCGTTCACCCCGGTCGTGGAGGCGCTGTACGCCCACACCCGGGTGGGCAGGCGCACCCTGTGGGGCTGGGTGCTGGACACCACCCACTTCTACATGCTCAACCCGGCCCGCTTCCTGGGCCGCGACGCCCGCGCCGCCTGGGAGCGCGCCGACCGCCTGGCCGACGCCATGCTCGCGGCCGGGGCGGTCACCCGGTCCCGGCCCCGCCTGTTCCCGTTCCGCGCCGACCACCCGCGCGGCACCTGGGCGGTGCGCGGCACCTGCTGCTTCGACTACAAGGGCGACCCCGCGCACGGCTACTGCACCACCTGCCCGCTCAAGTGCGACACCGAGCGCCGCGACGAGCTGCAGGAGTGGCTGCGCAACCCGGCCCTGGCCCCCTGACCCCGGCGAGCCCGTCCCCGGGGCCGCCGGGAGTGCTCACCCAACGGCCCCGGGGACAAACTCCCCCGCCGGGGCCGGCCGGTCACGGTACCCCGGTGCGGGTGACCTGATGGCACCGGGCATCCGGCAGCGGGCCGTCACAGGTCAAGGCGCTGTACCGGTACACGGCTCGACGGCCACCACCCTCCCGTCCAGCAGGCACCGCAAGCGGCAAGGCACCGTTCTCGTCCCTCCCTCCAGAACCGTCGATGCCCTCCCGGAGGGAAGCGAGCAGGTCGCACCCGCACTCCGTCGCGGACCTCCCCGGCCTGCCGGAACAGGTTGCGGGCACGGGCTGGGGCATCGACAGCCAGCGGGTACACCGCTGTCCTGGCCGGTGAGTCAGCCGGTGGTGGCGGGCCAGTCGTGGGAGTGTGTCCGGTGTCGGCGAGCCAGGTGCGGATGCCCTGGGCGGGGTAGTCGATGGTGTTGTGGGGCAGCAGGTGGGGATCGGCCCACACGAGCCCGCCGCACTTGTGCGGCTCGGCGCTGCGGGGTTCGCCCTGCCAGATGCGGGTGGTGAAGAACACGCCGATGCGGGCCAGGTCGGGGCGCTGGCGGTGGTGGACGACCGCGGCCAGGGCCAGGGTGTCGGGATCGACGGTGACGCCGACCTCCTCCCGCACCTCGCGGGCCGCGCCGTGGTGGAGCGCCTCGCCCTCCTCCAGGTGGCCGGAGGGCAGGTGCAGCATGCCGTCGCAGTATCCGGTGTTCTGCCGCTCCAGCAGCAGGATCTCCCCGTCCCGGTGCAGGATGACGTGGACGTCGACAATGCTTCGGCAACGCTCCGGCATGACTCCTCACCTGGAACGGCTGACCGTACTGCCCCTCGTAGGGGCGACCCGAGAGCAAGTCGCCGGCCACACCCCACCCCGAGCACCGGTTCCGGCGGCTTTTCAGCGGACCCCCGGTAGCGCACCAGACCCCGGCGTGTCGCTGAAAACCAGGGGTCTGCCTGGCCCGCTCACCGAGTGTCACCGAGGACCAGCCTGTCGACGCCTGCGATGCGGAGACGAAGCCCGACGCCGCCAGGAAGCATGCAGACGATCCCATGGCTCCCCGTGGACGAGGAAGCCGCCGCCGCCCGCGAGGCGATCGCGGCCCCCGCGTGTGCAGGGAGTGCCTTCAACGGCCTGTCGGACGCCACGGACGACCACCGGCATGGCCTTGATGACCATGGTCATAGGGACAAAACAGACGCTTGTTCCGTCCCTATGACCATGGGAGACAGGGAAGCGGTGTGCTCCCCGCGCATGCGGGGATGGTCCGACGGATGTCAGGAGGCGGGGTCGGGGTCGGTTCTCCTGCGACGGCCGTAGCGCCACTTGAGGTACTTGCCCTCGCGTTCGACGCGGCGCATCTCGGTGTAGAGCCCGTCGGGGTCGGGTGCAGAGACCACCTGACCGCCCTCGGGTAGCGGCCAGCACCCGAACGCCCAGTAGCGGCGGGTGTAGGGCCCCCAGATCACCACCCAGGCCCCCTGCTTCTGCCACTCGATGTGCGCAGCCACGTCACGGCGGTCGGGATCGTAGAACTCGCCTTCCGCACGGCCCGTCCCAGCACGCTTGCCCAACCGGAGGCTTCCCTTCACACGCTCCACCGGGGCGGCGGGAACCCGCCCCCGTCAAGCGTCACACGGTCTGCGGCCGGAGAAAAGACCGTCTTCGGAAAACGGACCGAAATCGGTCACTTTCCTTCATGTCGCCGACATGTCCTTTTCCCTCCGCTGCCGGGGTGGCGGCCGCGTTTACCGTGGCCGGGCGTCAGCCTCCAGTGCCGGCGTCTCTCAGCACGGAGGCGCGCGCCTTCTCGACGTCCGCGACTCGGGGGCTTGCCGCTCCCCAGCGGGCCAGGGCCTCCTGGTGGAGCTGTTCAAGGCTGCCGAGGGCGCGCTGCGGGTCGTAGACGCCCGTGATCGAGGCGGCGCCGACCCGGATGGCGTGCCACTGCTCGGAGTCCGCGGCGAGGACCCGCTGTCCCTCGGCGTGGGGGAACCGTCCCAGTACCGCGAGGATCTCGGCCAGGTGCAGGCGCCACCGCAGGGTGTCCCCTGCGGCGTCCTCCGCCGGGGTGGCGGTGGTGATGAGCCGCTGCAGGACCTTTGCCGCGGGCAGCAGGCGTCCGCGCCTGGCCCAGCGCAGTGCCAGGTTCTCTTGGTCTCTGCGGTCGGCTCTGCGGTCGCGCGGGGCGAGGAACCCGGCTGCGGTGACCAGGACCGCGCCGAGGCCCGCCACGTATCCGCCGATCGAGGGGCCGCCGGAGACACCGGCGTGGTAGGCGTAGGCTCCCACCTCGCTGGTCTCCAGCACCGACCAGGCGAGGGCGAGCAGCCCGCCGACGATCAGGAGGGGGCGTTCTGCGGGACGGGTCCGTCCGGTCAGCGGGACCGCCGCCGCGACGAGGGCGGCGAGGAGGGCGTAGAGGGCCAGCAGCACGCCGATCCCGCCCTCGCGTCCGGCGTGTGAGCCGGCGTCGACGACGCGGTCCGTGTGGCGTCCGCTCACCCAGGGCAGCACGAGTCCGGCGACGGCCAGCAGTACCGCTCCCGCGGAGGCCGGCAGCGCGGCACGCAGGGGCGGGGCCGTCCAGTCCACCCGCCCACGGGCACGGGGCCGTGGGCGGGTGTCGGTTCCGTGGTGCTCATGGGGTCAGCCTTCCGGGGGCGAGGGGTCACAGGGCGGCGACGGGCAGGCACACGACGGGGAGGAGCACCACTGCGGCGGGGAGCAGCAGGCGCAGCCAGCCGAGGCCAGGGCCGTGCACGGCCCTGGCTGCCAGCAGTGCGCTGCCGGGGCCGACGAGCACCAGGGTGGCGGTCGCGAGCAGGAGGCGGGGCAGGCTGGCGCCGGGGCCGGGGAAGAGCGGGGCCAGTGGGGTCTCCTCGGCGATCCACTGGCCGACCTGGCCCAGTTGGACCGACAGGTGGAAGAGGCCGACGACCGTGAGGACCAGGACGACCAGGGGGAACACGACGTAGAGGAGGCAGGTGGCGTAGGAGGCGTCGCCCTCTTTGCGGCTCTGCTCCTCCCAGGCCCTGTTGGCCTGGTCCAGTTGTCTTCTGTACTGCTCTTCTGCGTTTCTCTGCCACTCGTCCACGGCGCCCCGCTCAGTTTTGTTCCGGTGCCGGGGCCAGGGCGCGCTCGGCCCGCCCGCGCAGGATCCGGGTGACGAGGGCGACCAGGACGGAGGCGGCGACCAGGCCCAGGAAGACGTTCTGCCTGAGCGTGTTCTCCGTCTCGGCGGAGGGGAAGACTCCTGAGGTCCAGAGGCTGATCATCAGCACCTGGATGAGCACGGGGCTGATCCAGGCCACCGTCCAGAGCAGGAAGGCGACGGTGTACCAGGTGCGCGGGGGCCGGTGCGCACGAAGTAGTGGGGTCTGTGTCTGGGCACGGGGGGACCTTTCGGAAGGCGCGGAGGCGTTCCTGTCGGGTGCTCTCGGACGGTGGATGTCTGCGGTCCCACCACCTGTGCGGGTCTGCCGCGGAATGATACTTCCGCAGCTCCCCCCATTCCCGTCCAACTGGTCGGTACGTCTAGGTCAGGGGTGCCGGGCGGTCTTTGTCGCCTGCGGGGCGCTGCGGCGGCCTCCTTCCGGAAAGCGCGACGGGGGCGGTGTCCCGCCCCCGTCGCGCGTCGCGGGGTCCGCGGCCGGGCCTCTGCCCGGTTGTGCCGTTACTCCTCGTCCTCGTCGGCGGCGTGGTGGTCGAGGTTGGACACGCCGCGCCGCCAGTAGCCGTCGACCTCGAAGTCGCGGCCGCGCACCAGGCCGCGCTCCTTGAGCAGGCGGCGGATCGGCTTGAGGGCGTCGGCCTCGCCGCCGACCCAGACGAACACCCCCTCCGCGGGCAGTTCCGTCTTCTCCAGGGCGCGCAGCAGCAGGTCGGTGGTGCCGGGGGCGGCGCCGTTGCGGTGCAGCCAGGTGATCTCGGCCCCGCGCGGCGCGTCCAGTTCCTGCTCCTCGGCGGCGTCGGCGACCTCGAAGAACGCGGTGACCGAGGCGTCGCGCGGCAGTTCCTCGATGCGGCGGGCGGCGGCGGGCAGCGCGGTCTCGTCGGCGAGCAGCACGTAGTGGGAGTAGTCCGGGTAGTAGACGGTGCCGCGCGGGCCGAGTACGCCGAGGCGGTCGCCGGGCTTGGCCACGGCCGCCCACCGTCCGCCGGGGCCGTGGTCGTGGACGACGAAGTCGATGGTGAGCAGCCCGGCCTCGGCGTCGAAGCGGCGCACCGTGTAGTCGCGGTAGATGACGCCGGGTGCGCGGAAGTTGAGGCAGCGGTCGTCCTCGACGACGGGCAGCACGTGCTCGCCGGTGTCGGGGTCGGGGAACCACAGCTTGACGTGGTCGGCGAAGTTGTCGCTGCGCAGGCCGGCGATGTCGGGCCCGCCGAAGTCGACGCGGACCATGCGTGGGGTGATCCGCTCGACGTTGACGGCCTCCAGCACCCGCGGCTTCAGCGGGTACATCTCGACGGTGCGTTCGCTCACCGCGGCGGTCATGGGCCACTCCTCTGTTCGGTTGCGGTCGGTGACGGGCGCGGGCCTATTCGGCCCGTGCCCGGGGTGACGGTGTGGCGGCGCTCGTCTCGGCGCCGTCCTCGGGGGTGCTGTCGGTGAGCACCCGGGCGGCGCGCAGGCCCGGGAAGGCCAGGGCGAGCACCGCGACGGACAGGGCGGTCAGCACGCCGCCCGCGGCGACGGCGGCGGCCGCGCCCAGCAGGGGGGCCAGCGCGCCCAGGGTGAGGGCTCCCGCAGAGTCGCCGACGGTGGCCTGGGCGGTCCAGACGCTGTTGACCCGGCCGCGCAGCGTGGCGGGGGTGTGCGACTGCAGCAGGGCGTAGCGCAGGATCTCCTCGCTGACCTGGGCGTGGCCCAGCAGCACCAGGAAGACGAAGGCCAGGGGGAGGACGGGGCTGAGGCCGAGGCCGAGCACCGCCGCGCCGCACACGGCGACGGAGCCGAGCAGTGCCGCCCCGGCGCGGCGCACGTGGCTGGTCCAGCCGCTGGTGAGGGAGCCCGCCAGAGCGCCCAGCGCCGGGGCGGTGTAGAGCAGGCCGACCACGGCGGGACCGCCGCCCAGGACGGTGTCGGTGAACTCGTTGATGAGCACGTGCGGGGCGGCGAACAGCAGTTGCGCCAAGCCGAGGAGCAGCAGGGGGCCCACTACGCGGTGGCGGGTGGCGAAGCGGGCGCCGTCGACGACCGCGCGCAGCACCGGTTCGCCGCGCTGGTCGGTGTCGGGGTCCAGGCGCGGCAGCCGTCCCACCAGCACCGTGGTGACCAGGGACAGCGCCGCGGTGAGCGCGTAGTTGCCGCCCATTCCGGCGGTGGCGATGAGCACGCCGCCCAGGGCGGGGGCCAGGACCGCCCCGAGTTCGCCGTTGAGCGCCAGCAGCGCTCCGGCCGCGGGGAGCTTGTCGCGGGGGACGAACCCGGGTGCCGCCGCCTGCAGTGCCACCGCGCTGAAGGCGCCGAAGAAGCCGATGAACAGGGCCGCCGCGTAGACGACCCACAGCAGCGGCTGTTCGGGTAGGACGCTGTTGGCGGCGAGCACGGTGTAGCCCACCACGGCGGAGGCGCGGCCCACGACGATGAGGCGGCGCCGGTCGCCCCGGTCCGCGAGCACTCCGCCGACGAGGGTGCCGCACAGTACGGAGACGGCGTTGGCGGTGTGGACCGTGGCGACGAGGAGGGACGAGCCGGTGAGCCCGTAGACCTGGGTGGGCAGGGCGACGGCGGCGAACCCGAGTCCGAAGACCGAGACGATCCTGGCGGTGAAGACGATCCGGAACTCCCGGCTGATGCGCAGCGGAGCGGTGTCGATCATCAGGCGGGCGAGTCTCACGGCGTCCTCACGGATCGATGACAACAACCCCACGGGTCGTTACTTAGGCAAGGCACACCTTAACATCACCGGGCCGCGTCGTCGTGGTTCTCAGCCGAGAAGCGTTCCCGGCTTCTGGTCGCTGCCGGGTACCGGCTCGGCCGGGTCGTCGCCGAGCGCGACGATGCGGTTGTTGGCGTCCACGTGCACCACCCTGGGGCGGTGGGTGGCGCGCTCGGCCTCGGTGAGCTGGGCGTAGGAGATGATGATGACCAGGTCGCCGGGTGAGACCAGACGGGCGGCGGCCCCGTTGATGCCGATGACGCCGCTGCCGCGCTCCCCGGTCAGCACGTAGGTGACCAGGCGGTTGCCGTTGTCGATGTCCACCACGTGGACCTGCTCGCCGTCGACCAGGTCGGCCGCGTCCATCAGGTCGGCGTCGATGGTGATCGAGCCGACGTAGTGCAGATCCGCCTGCGTGACCGTGGCGCGGTGGATCTTGCCGTTGAGCATGGTGCGCAGCACCGTGGACCTCCTCGCGGTCGTCTGGGTTGTCCGGGACGGGACGTCGGCCCGTCTCCTCCGTGTTCGACGCCCCAGGTTAGGGGGCGGCTCGCCGGAGCCGGTGAGGCGGGTTCCCGGTGTGGCGCGCGGCCGCACGGCCGCGCGCCCGGTCAACGGTCGCGAACCGGTCCCGCGGCCGCGTCAGCCGTGGGCTTCGAGGGCCTGGCGGAGGCTGCGCGGGCGCAGGTCGGTCCAGTGGGCGTCGACGTACTCCAGGGCCTCGGCGCGCGAGGCGGGTCCGAACACGGTGCGCCACCCCTGCGGGACCTCGGCGAACTCGGGCCACAGGGAGTGCTGGTCCTCGTCGTTGACCAGGACGAGGAACACGCCTTCCTCGTCGTCGAACGGATTCACCATGGGTTTTGTTCCTCTCCTCTGGCTGGGGCCGTCCGCCGCTCCTGCGGCGGACGCGGCGGTCACAGGCCTGCCAGGACCTCTTCGATCTGGTCGAGGACGGCGTTGGCCTGGCTGTAGGTGCGGGCGGCGCTGTAGCGCAGCGGGTGGGCCTGCTCCGCCTCGACGGCGGGCAGGTCCTGCCACAGGCCCTGGTCCAGCAGGGCCTCGGTGAAGGGGTCGGGCTTCCCCTGGGCGTCGGTCTCGTAGAAGACGACGTCGGCGTCGAAGAGCTGGTCGAGTTCCTCGTAGGAGTAGAAGGCGGCGAAGTTCTCGCCCGCGGCCTCCCGGGCGCTGCTCTGCCGCGCGCCGAGCGTGTCGAGGATCTCTCCGCCCCAGGCGTTGGTGTTGACCACGGCGAACTCGCCGTCGAGGCCGAAGACCACCGCGAAGGTGGTGTCGGCCAGCTGGTCGGCGTAGCTGTCGCGGATCTCCTCGATACGGGTCTCGAAGCGCTCCTGTTCGGCCTCGGCGCGCTCCCCGTCGCCGATGGCCCGCGACAGTTCGAGGGTCATGTCGCGCAGCCCGGCTCCGGCCCCGTCGAAGTCGTAGAAGACGGTGGGGGCGATCTGCTCCAGGTCCTCGCGGGTGGCGGCGTACTCGTCGTGGCTCTCCACGCGCACGCCGCCGATGATCAGGTCGGGCCGGGCCTCGGCGATGGCCTCCAGGTTGATCTCCAGGCCCGCCGACTGCACCACCGGGTAGTCGGAGAGCTGGTCGAGTTCCTCGGCGGTGTAGAGGGTGGACACCGGTTCGATCACGCCGACCGGCTCGATGCCGGCCTCCAGCACGGCCTCGGTGCCGAACTCCAGGGCGACGATGCGCTGGGGGTCGGCGGGGATGTCGACGGGGCCGTAGTCGGTCTCCACGGTGACGGTCTCGCCCCCGGAGGCGCCGTCGGCCTCCTCGGCCGGGCCGCCGCCGCAGGCGGTCAGGGCGAGGAGGAGGGCGAGGGCGCCCGCCACGGGGGCGAGACCGCTGCGGGGGGATGTCTGCTGCTGCACGGTCGACCGCTTTCTGTCCGTGGTCCGGTCCTCCTGACCGGAACCTTGATTTAGGGAAGGCTTACCTAAGTAAAATAGGGGATCCTGATGGATTTCCTGACTTTCCCGATCGGCTGTGTCCGTATCGTGACGTTCTCGGGGACCTATGCGGACCGGCCCTCGGCGCGCCGCAGCGCCTCCTCCAGCAGCGGCCCGACCACCGACAGCGCCGCCGGCCCCGTCAGGTCGTTGTGCCCGCAGTCGACCTCGTGGTCGACCACTTCGCCGGTGACGTACCTGCGCCACAGCCGCGCGCTGATCCCGCCGTCCGGGTCGCGGTCCGCGGCGGCGGTGAAGAAGTGCAGGTCCCCGTCGTAGACGCGGTAGCGCGCCCGGTACATGACCTCCATCGTGTACCCGCGGGCCCGCACCACCCGGTCGATGGTGTCCGCGTCGAACTCGGCCCACACGCCGTCGCTGTCGCGCAGGAACTCCACCACCTCCTCGCGCCGGTACGGCCTGCTCAGCCGGCTCGGCAGCTCCCGCTGGGAACTGGACAGCAAAAACTCCAGCGCCTCCTGCTCGGCCTCCTGCGCGTCGGGGACGCCCCCGGCCGCGCGCACCTCCGCCGCGTCGGTGGGGTAGGTGTCCAGCAGCGCCAGGAACGGCACCCGCTCCCCCTCGGCCTGCAGCAGGGTGGCCAGGGCGTGCGCGACCTGCCCGCCGAACGACCAGCCCACCAGGTGGTAGGGGCCGTGCGGCTGCACCCGGCGCACGTGGCGGGCGTACAGCTCGACCAGCTCCTCCATGCTCTGCGGCACCTCCTCCCCGCGCAGTCCGGGGAACTGGACGCCCACCAGGGGGCGCTCCCGGTCCACAAACGGCGCCAGGGCGGCGTAGGACCAGGCGAACCCGCTGGCCGGGTGGAAGCAGAACAGCGGGGGCCTGCGTCCGCCCTCGCGCAGCCGCAGCACGGTGGCCAGCAGGTCGTCGCGGCGCTCGGTCTCCAGGTACTCGCGCAGCCGCGCCACGGTGGGCGCGGCCAGCAGCGTTCCCGCGCCCACGCGCACCCCCATGCGCCTGCGGAGGCGTCCAGCCAGCCGCATCGCCAGCAGCGAGTGGCCGCCCAGTTCGTAGAAGTCGTCGTCGATGCCGACCCCGTCGACCCCCAGGACCGCGGCGAAGTGCGCGCACAGCTGCCGGTCGGTGTCGTCGCGGGGGCCGCGGCCGCCGCGTTCGGGGGCGGCGGGCGCGGGCAGCGCGGCGCGGTCCAGCTTGCCGTTGACGGTCAGCGGAAGCCGCTCCAGCTCCACCAGGTGGGCGGGGACCATCGCGGCGGGCAGCACGTCCGCCAGGCCGCGGCGCAGCGCCGCGGGGTCGGTGCGCGCCCCCGCGGCGGGCACCAGGTAGCCGACCAGCTGCCGGCGTCCGGGGGCGTCCTCGCGGACCACCACCGCGGCCTGGGCCACCTCCGGGTACTCCTCCAGGGCGGCAGCGACCTCGGCGGGCTCCACGCGCACACCGCGGATCTTGACCTGGTCGTCGACGCGTCCCAGGTAGTCGAGGCGGCCGTGGGAGTCCCACCGCACCAGGTCGCCGGTGCGGTACATGCGCGCCCCCGGCTCCCCGAACGGGTCGGCGACGAACCGTTCGGCGGTCAGCCCGGCCCGCCCCGCGTACCCGCGGGCCAGCCCCACCCCGGACACGTACAGCTCGCCGGGGGTCCCCGGCGCGACCGGCCGCAGCGCGGAGTCCAGCACGTACACCCGGGTGTTGGCGATGGGCCCGCCCACCGTGGGGGTCTCGCTGTCGTCGGTGCCGCCGCCGAGGGTGTTGATGGTGTACTCGGTGGGCCCGTACAGGTTGTAGCCGAGGACGCCGTCGGCGTCGCGCAGCGCCCGCCACACGGTGTCGCTGACCGCCTCCCCGCCCAGCAGCACCAGGGCGGGCCGGTGCCGTCCGGGGTCGAGCAGCCCGTCCTCGACCAGCTGCCCGCAGTAGGACGGGGTGACGTTGACCACGTCGACCGCGTGGCGGCGGCAGTAGTCGACCAGCCGGTCGGAGTCGCGGCGCAGCTCCTCGTCGAGCAGGTGCACCTCGTGGCCGTCGACCAGCCACAGCAGCTCCTCCCACGACATGTCGAAGGAGAACGACACGGTGTGCGCCACGCGCAGCACCCGGCCGCCCAGCGCCTCCACCACCGGCCCGAAGATCGTCTCGCGGTGGTTGACCAGCATGTTCACCAGTCCGCGGGCGGGGATCTGCACGCCCTTGGGGCGGCCGGTGGAGCCGGAGGTGAAGATGGTGTAGGCGAGGTGGTCGCCGCGCGCCGGAACGGGCCGGTCGGCGTCTCCGGGGTCGGTGCCGGCCATGCGGGCGAGCTCGGCGCGCGTCGCGGGGTCGTCCAGCACCAGCAGCGGAGCGCCGCCGGCGGGCAGCCGGTCGCGCACGGCCGTACCGGTGACGGTGAGCGCGGGCGCGGCGTCGTCGAGCATCATGCGCAGCCGCCCGGGCGGGTGCTCCAGGTCCAGGGGCACGTAGGCGGCGCCCGCCTTGAGCACCGCGAACAGGGCCACCACCCAGTCGCTGGAGCGGGGCAGGGCGATCGCCACCGGCACCTCCGGCCCCACGCCGCGCTCCAGCAGCAGGCGGGCCAGCCGGTTGGCGCGTCCGTTGAGTTCGGCGAAGGTGAGCGTCGCGTCGCGGGCCACCAGCGCGGTGCGGTCCGGCCACTTCCGCGCCGACTCCTCGAACAGCTCCACCAGGCTCTGGTCGGGCAGGGCGCGCGCGGTGTCGCCGTGCGCGGCCGCCAGCGCCGCGCGTTCGGCCTCCGACAGGACATCCAGGGCCGCCACCGGCCGCTCCGGGGCCGCGGTGACCTGCTCCAGCAGGTGCCGGAACCGGTCGAACAGGGTGCGGGCCTCCTGCTCGGCGACGACGTCGCCGCGGTAGGCGAGGCTGAGCCGGAACTCCTCGCCGGGCTGGGCGACCAGCGTCAGCGGGTAGTGGGTGGCGTCGACGCCGGTGACCGACTCCAGGCCGGTGGCCTCCCGGATCCGCTGGTAGCCCTCGTCGTCGTAGGGCAGGTTGCGCAGCACGTACAGGGTGTCGAAGAGGCGCTGGCCGCCGAGCGCCCGCTGGATGTCGGCCAGGCCCACGTGGTGGTGGGGCAGCAGGTCGGCCTGTTCGGCCTGGACGCGGCGGAGCAGGTCGGCGACCGGTTCGCCGGGGCGGATCCGCACGCGCACCGGGACGGTGTTGAAGAACACCCCGACGATCGACTCCACGCCGTCGATCTCGGGCGGGCGGCCGGAGACGGTGCTGCCGAAGACGATGTCGTCGCCGCCGGTGCGAGAGCGCAGCACCAGGCTCCACGCCGTCATCAGCACCGTGTTGACGGTGACGCCGGTGGTCCTGGCCAGCGCGGTCACCCGGTCCAGCAGGGCGGTGCCGACGACGGCGTCCACCGTGCGGGGCATGACCGCGCCGTCGCCGCCGTCGGCGGACGGCGCGACCAGGGTGCCCTCCGTCACGCCGTCCAGGGCGCGCCGCCACGCCTCCAGCGCGGCGGCGTGGTCCTGCTTCGACAGCCACACCAGGTAGTCGCGGTAGGGGCGGGGCTCCGGCAGGCAGGACGGGTCGCCGCCGTTGCGGTACACCTCCATCAGCTCGGCGTTGTACCGCTCCCCCGACCAGCCGTCCATGACGATGTGGTGGAAGGTCAGCACCAGGGCGTCGCGGTCGGCGGGCAGGCGCACCAGGACGTGGCGGAGGAGCGGCGGGCGGGTCAGGTCGAAGCGGCGCTCCCGCTGCTCCACGCGGAGCCGGTCGAGGCGGCGGTGCGCCTCGGCCGCGTCCAGGTGCGACAGGTCCACCTCGCGCCAGGCCGCGGACAGTTCGCGGGGCACGAACTGGACGGGGCGTTCCACGCCCTCGTACCAGATTCCGGCGCGCAGCGCGGGGTGGCGGCGCAGCAGGGCGTCGGCGGCGGCGCGCAGCGCGGCGGCGTCCACCCTGCGGGAGAAGGTGAAGACGTTCTGCACGGTGTAGACGTCGAGCTGCCACTCGTCGACCGTGGCGTGGTAGAGCAGCCCCTCCTGGAGGGGGGCGAGCGGGAGGACCTCCTGGATCTCCCGGGAGTCCGCGGCTGCGGTGGTCATGGTCGTCTCTCCTCCTGCGGGGTCGGGTCAGTCCTGCTCGCGCCAGGCCTGCGCGAGGTCGGCGAACTCGTCGGGGCTCATCAGACCGGCGAACTCGTCGCCCTCCGGTTCCCGGAGGGCGGGGTCGGGCGGGGCGGCGGGGCGTGCCGCCGCGGCCAGCCGTTCGGGGGTGCGGTGGGTGAACACGTCGCGCACGGTCAGGTCGAGGCCGTCGCGCACCAGGCGGCCGACCAGGCGCAGTGAGGAGACGCTGTCGCCGCCCAGGGCGAAGAAGTCGGCGTCGGCGTCCACCCGGTCCAGGCCGAGCACCTCGGCGAAGGCCGTGCACAGCGCGGTCTCGGCCGGGGTGCGCGGGGCGCGTCCCCCGTCCGGCTCCTGCGGCGCGGGGTCGGGCAGCGCGGCGCGGTCGAGTTTGCCGCTGACGCTCAGCGGCAGCGCGTCGAGGACCACGAACACGGCGGGGACCAGCGCGGCGGGCAGCACGGCGGCGAGCCCGCTGCGCAGCTCCTCGGCGGCGGGAGGCGCGCCGTCGGGGACGACGTAGCCGACCAGGCGAACGCCCCCGGCGGGCGCGCTCCGCACCGCCGCTGCGGCGTCGGCGACCCCGGGGCGGGCGCGCAGCGCGGCCTCGACCTCGCCGAGTTCCAGCCGCACCCCGTTGAGCTTCACCTGGTCGTCGGTGCGGCCCAGGTACTCCACCGCCCCGTCGGCGCGGCGGCGCACCAGGTCGCCGGTGCGGTACAGGCGGGAGCCGGGCGCGCCGACGGGGTTGGCGACGAACCGGGCGGCGGTCAGGTCGGGACGGCCGACGTAGCCGCGGGCCAGCTGCACGCCGCCCAGGTACAGTTCGCCGACCGCGCCGGCCGGCAGCGGACGCAGCGCCGCGTCCAGCACGTGCAGTTCGGTGTTCCACACCGGACGGCCGATGGGCACGGTCCGGCCGAGCGGTTCGGCGTCCGCGCCGAGCACCGGGTGGCAGGTGACGTCCACGGCCGCCTCGGTGGGGCCGTACAGGTTGTCCAGGCGGGTGCCGGGCAGGACGCGGGCGAACGCGCGGGCCAGGTCGGCGTCGAGCGCCTCCCCGCTGGCGACCACCAGGCGCAGGCCGGCGGCGCGGCCGGCGGTGGGCTCGTCGAGGAAGGCGCGCAGCAGGGACGGCACGAAGTGGCAGACGCTCACCCGGTGCTCGGCGAACAGGGCCGCGAGGTAGGCGGGGTCGCGGTGCCCGCCGGGGCGGGCCACGACCAGGGCCGCGCCGGCGGTGAGCGGCCAGAAGAACTCCCACACCGACACGTCGAACCCGGCGGGGGTCTTCTGCGCCACCCGGTCGTCGGGGGTGAGCCGGTAGGTGTGCTGCATCCACTGCACCCGGTTGGCGATGGCCCGGTGCGTCACCCCCACGCCCTTGGGCTCGCCGGTGGAGCCGGAGGTGAAGATGGTGTAGGCGAGCTGGTCGGGGTGGACGCCGGCGGTCGGGGCCGCCTCCAGCGCGGCCAGGCGGGCGCGGACCCCGGGGTCGTCCAGCACCACGGGGTCGGGCAGGGCCCCGTCCAGGTGCGGCAGCGCCTCCCGGCAGGTCAGGACGGCCGCGGCGCGGGCGCGTCCGGCCATGCCGGCCAGCCGTGCCGGGGGGTGGTCCAGGTCCAGCGGCAGGTAGGCGGCGCCGGTGCGCAGCACGCCCAGCAGCGCGGCCACCAGTTCCGCGGAGCGGGGCAGCGCCACCGCCACCACGTCGCCCGCGCCGATTCCGCGCGCGTCGAGCAGCGCGGCGATGCGTCCGGCCCGCTCGTGCAGGTCGCGGTAGGTGAGGCGGGCGTCGTCGGCGATGACGGCCACCCGGTCGGCGTGGGTCCTCCCGGCGGCGTCGAGCAGCGCGGTGAGGGTGGGGACGGCCACCGGGCGGGCGGTGGCGTTGTGTGCGGCGAGGGCGGCGCGTTCCCGCTGCCCGAGCAGGTCCAGGGCGTGCAGGGGCCGCTCGGGGGCGTCGGCGAGCTGCGTGAGGACACGCACGACCAGGTCGAGGACCCGCTCGGCGTCCTCGGCCGCGACGCGGTCGGGGTCGTGGTCGAGTCGGAGCACCACCTCCTGCTCCGGCAGCACCACCAGCGCCAGCGGGTAGTGGGTGGCGTCGCGCACCTCGACGTCGGCGACCCGCAGGCCCGCGTGGTCGGCGGTGTGGCGGGAGCGGTCCACCGGGAAGCTCTCCACCACCAGCAGGGTGTCGAAGAGCTCCCCGCCGCCCGCGGCGCGCTGCACGGCGGCCAGGCCCGGCGCGTGGTGGTCGACCAGGGCGGCCTGTTCGCCGTGGAGCCGCCGCAGCAGCGCGGCCGCCGTCTCGCCCGTGTCCAGGCGCACCCGCACCGGCAGGGTGTTGGTGAACAGGCCGATCATCGCCTCGGAGCCGGCCACCTCGGGGGCGCGGCCGGAGACGGGCTGGCCGAAGACCACGTCGTCGCCTCCGGTGCGGGCGGCCAGGGTGAGGGCCCACGCCGCCTGGAACAGGGTGTTGGGGGTGACCCGGTGGGTCCGGGCGGTCTGGCGCAGCCGCGCGCTGAGGTCCGCGCCGAGCGGGCGGGTCAGGCGCCGCGGCGGCCGGGTGCCGCCCGGCCGTCCGGGGGCGACCAGGCAGGGGCCGGGCAGGCCGGCCAGGGCCGCGCGCCACGCCTCCTCGGCGGCGCCGGGGTCCAGGCGGGCGAGCCAGGCCAGGTGGTCGCGGTAGGCGGGGGCGGGCGGCAGGCGGGTCTCGTCGCCGCCGCGGGAGTAGAGTGCGCACAGCTCGTCCACGAGCAGCGGCAGCGACCAGCCGTCCAGCAGGATGTGGTGGGCGGTCACCACGAGGACGTGCTCGGTGTCGCCGGCGACGAGGGCGAAGCGGAGCAGCGGCGGCGCGGTCAGGTCGAACCCCCGGGCCAGTTCGCGGTCGGCGACCCGTACGGCGGCGGCCGGGACTCCATCGGCCCCGTCCGCGTCGGTCTCGCTCCACTCGGCGTCGGCGGCGGCGGGCACGAACTGCACGGGCTGGTCCAGTCCCTCGTGGGCGAACCCGGCGCGCAGGTTGGGGTGGCGGCGCAGCAGCGCCTGGGCGGCCCGGCGCAGCCGGCCGCGGTCCAGCCGGCCGTGCAGGGTGATGCGGCACTGGACGGCGTAGACGTCCCCGGCTGTTCCGGCCATGGCGTGGTGGAACAGCAGCCCCTCCTGGAGCGGGCCGAGCGGGAGTACCTCGCTGATGGCGGTGTGGTCCTGGGTCAACGCCGTCTCCTCCACAGTGATTCGAGCTGGTCCAGTTGGGTGGCGTCGAGGGAGACCAGCGGTTCGGCCGGTGCCGGTTGCGGTTCCTCCTCGGCCAGGGGTCGGGCGAGTGCGGCGAGCGCGGCGACGACGGGGTTCTGGAAGACCTGCTGTCCGGTGATCTCCCAGCCGGCGCGGCGGGCGCCGTTGACCAGGCGCAGCGACAGGACGCTGTCCCCGCCGAGGGCGAAGAAGTCGGCGTCGGCGCCCACCTTCTCCAAGCCCAGCACCTCGGCGTAGACGGCGCACAGCGCTGCCTCGGCCTCGGTGGCGGGTTCGCGTCCGGTGTCGGGGGCCCCGGCGGCGGGGTCGGGGGCGGGCAGCGCGGCGCGGTCGACCTTGCCGTTGGCGGTCAGCGGCAGTGCGTCGAGCAGCACGAACGCGGACGGCACCAGGTGGGCGGGCAGGGTCTCGGCGAGGGCGGCGCGCAGGTCGGCGGAGTCGAGGGGGCGGGTGGCCACCGCGTAGCCGACGAGGCGCTGGTGGCCGGAGCCGTCGTCGCGGGCGACCACCACGGCCTGGGCGACGCCGTCGACGCGGGACAGCGCGGTTTCGATCTCGCCGAGTTCCACGCGGAACCCGCGGATCTTGACCTGGAAGTCGGAGCGGCCCAGGAAGTCCAGCCGCCCGTCCTCCCGCCACCGTGCCAGGTCACCGGTGCGGTACATACGCGACCCCGGAGGCCCGAACGGGTCGGCCACGAACCGCTCCGCACTCAGCCCGAACCGGCCGTGGTAGCCCAGGGCCACGCCCTCACCGGCGATGTAGAGCTCCCCGGCCACCCCCGGCGGCACCGGACGCAGTCCCCCGTCCAGCACGTACACCCGCGTGTTCGCCATCGGCCCGCCGATGGTGACCGGTTCACCCGCGTCCACCCGGTCTGCGGTGGACCAGATGGTGGTCTCGGTGGGGCCGTAGACGTTGGTGACCGTCTCCGCGTGGGCGGCCAGGGTGTCGGCGAGGGCGGCGGGCAGCGCCTCGCCGCCCACCAGCACCCGCAGGCCGCGCAGCGCCCGGGGATCGGTGTCGGCGAGCATCTGCCACAGGGTGGGGGTGGCCTGCATGACCGTGGGATCCTCGGCCGCCATGAGGCCGGCCAGCGCGGCCGGGTCGCGGACGGTGTCGGCGTCGGCCAGCACCACGGTCGCCCCGGCCAGCAGCGGCAGGTACAGCTCCAACGCGGAGATGTCGAAGCTGACCGTGGTCACCGCCAGCCACCGGTCGCTTCCGGTGAGGGGGACCCGTTCGGCCATGTCGGTGAGGACGTTCGCCAGGTTGCGCTGCGACACCACCACGCCCTTGGGCCGCCCCGTCGACCCCGACGTGTACAGGACGTAGGCCGCCCGCCCGGCCGGAAGACGCTCCGGCAGTGCGGCCGCGGGGTCGGGCCGCAGGTCCGGGTCGTCGACGAGGAGCCTCTCCGTCTCCGCGGGCAGGGTCTTCGCCAGGGTGCGCGTGGTCAGCAGGACGACCGCGTCCGAGTCGGTGAGCATGTGGGTGAGGCGTTCGGCGGGAAACTCCGGGTCCAACGGCAGGTACACCCCGCCCACCCGCTGCACCGCCACCAGAGCGGCCACCAGCTCCGGCACCCTCGGCAACGCCACCGCCACCACCTGGCCCGGACGCACCCGGCGTGTCACCAGCAGCCGCGCCAACCGGTCGACCTCCGCCCCCAACCGGGCATAGGACCACTCGACCCCGCCACACCGCACCGCCACCGCATCCGGCGTACGACCCGCCCAGACAGCCACCGCCTCCGCCGGCTCCGACGCGGTCACCTCCCGGCCGGTGGCGTTCCACTCCCGCAGCAGCCGACGCCGCTCCCGCCCCGACAGCACCTCCACCCCCGACACCCGACCACCCGGATCAGCGCAGACGTGCTCCAGGACCAGCAGCAGGCGTTCGGCCAGCCGCTCGGCTCCGGCGTGGTCGAACAGGTCGGCCGCGTAGTTGAGGGCGATGCGCGTGCCGCCGTGCGCGTCCTCGACGAACGCGAACTCCAGGTCGAACTTGGCGGTGTCCAGCGGGGTCTCCACGAGCCGGGTGGCCGAGCCGAACAGGCGGTCGGTGCCGGCCGGGCGGCGCTGGTGGGAGACCATCGTCTGGAACAGCGGGTGGCGGCTCACCGACCGGGCGGGCCTGAGCCGGTCGACCATGGCGTCGAAGGGCGCGTCGGCGTGGGCGAAGGCCGCCAGGTCCACGGCGCGGACCCGGTCCAGCAGTGCGGCGAAGTCGGGGTCGCCGGACAGGTCCACGCGCAGCACCAGCGTGTTGAGGAAGAAGCCGACGGCGTCGTGGACGGCCTCGTCGGCGCGGTCGGCGACCGGGCTGCCCAGCGGGATGTCGTCGCCCGCGCCGAGCCGGTGCAGCAGGACCGCCACGGCGGCCTGGACCACCATGAAGACGGTGACGCCGTGCTCGGCGGCGAGGCGGCGTACCGCTTCGGCCAGGTCGGGGTCGAGGTCGACCTGGACCAGTCCGCCGCGGTGGCTGGCCGTGGGCGGCCGGGACCGGTCGGTGGGCAGGGCGAGTTCGTCGGGCAGGTCGCGCAGGGCCTGCTGCCAGTGGTCGAGTTGGCGGCACAGCGGGCTGTCGGGGTCTTCGGCGTCGCCGAGCCAGGCGTGCAGCGTGGCCGCGTAGTCGGCGTACTGGGCGGGCAGCGGGGCCCAGTCGGGGGCGTGTCCCGCCGCGCGTGCCCGGTAGGCGGTGTCGAGGTCGCGCAGCAGCGGGCCGAACGACCACTCGTCGGCGGCGGTGTGGTGGCAGACGAGGTGCAGCACGCAGCCGTCGACGGATGCGCCGGTGACCAGGCGGACCCGGATCGGGATCTGGGCGGCCAGGTCGAAGGGTTCGGCGGTGAGGTCGGCGAGGAGGTCCGCCACGGGGCCGGTGGCGTGCACGGCGGCGACGTCGACGGGCGCCTCCGCCGCGGGCAGCAGCACCGGTTCGGGGCCGTCCGCGCCCGGTCTGACGAGGGTGCGCAGCACTTCGTGGCGTTCGACCAGGTCGCGCACTGCGGCGCGGAGCACGTCGAGGTCGAGTGGGTCGGCGACGTGGACGGCCAGCGGCACGTTGTAGGCGCCGCGGGTCTGGTGGACCTGTTCGATGAGCCAGAGCCGCCGCTGGGCGTGGGAGAGCACGGGAGGTTCCCCCGCTGCGCGCCGGGTCACGACGGGCCGGTGGTCGGCCGCGGTGGTGAGGCGGCGCGCGAACGCGGCCGGGGTGGGCGCCTCGAACAGGTCGCGGACGCCGACGTCGGCGCCGAGCAGGGCGCGCAGCCGGGCCACGGCTCGGGTGGCGAGCAGGGAGTGGCCGCCTAGGGCGAAGAAGTCAGCGTCGGCGGCGACCTTCCCCAGCCCGAGCACTTCGGCGAAGACCTGGCAGGTGATCTCCTCGTGCGCGGTGGCGGGTTCGCGTCCGGTGTCGGGGGCCCCGGCGGCGGGGTCGGGGGCGGGCAGCGCGGCGCGGTCGACCTTGCCGTTGGCGGTCAGCGGCAGTGCGTCGAGCACGACCACGGCGGCGGGCACCATGGAGGCGGGCAGGGTCTCGGCGAGGGCGGCGCGCAGCACGGCCGGGTCGGGGTCGCCGTCCGGGCCGGGCACGACGTAGCCGACGAGCCGCTGGTCGCCGGGGGTGTCCTCACGGGCGGCGACGACCGCCTGGGCGACGCCGGGCTGGTGCAGCAGGGCGGTTTCGATCTCGCCGAGTTCCACGCGGAACCCGCGGATCTTGACCTGGAAGTCGGAGCGGCCCAGGAAGTCCAGCCGCCCGTCCTCCCGCCACCGTGCCAGGTCACCGGTGCGGTACATACGCGACCCCGGAGGCCCGAACGGGTCGGCCACGAACCGCTCCGCACTCAGCCCGAACCGGCCGTGGTAGCCCAGGGCCACGCCCTCACCGGCGATGTAGAGCTCCCCGGCCACCCCCGGCGGCACCGGACGCAGTCCCCCGTCCAGCACGTACACCCGCGTGTTCGCCATCGGCCCACCGATGGTGACGGGCTCGTCCGGGCGCAGGAGGGCCGCGGTGGACCAGATGGTGGTCTCGGTGGGGCCGTAGACGTTGTGGGCGGCGGTGGTGCGGCGGGCGAGCAGGTCCGCGAGCGGGGCGGGCACCGCCTCGCCGCCGACCAGCACCCGCAGTCCGGTGATCGCGTCCGGGGCGTGTTCGGTGAGCAGCTGCCACAGGGTGGGGGTGGCCTGCATGACGGTGGCGCCGCTGGAGCGGACCAGTTCGGCGAGGTTCCCGGGGTCGCGGACGGTGTCGGCGTCGGCCAGCACCACGGTCGCCCCGGCCAGCAGCGGCAGGTACAGCTCCAACGCGGAGATGTCGAAGCTGACCGTGGTCACCGCCAGCCACCGGTCCCCCGGCGCCAACGGGACCCGTTCGGCCATGTCGGTGAGGACGTTCGCCAGGTTGCGCTGCGACACCACCACGCCCTTGGGCCGCCCCGTCGACCCCGACGTGTACAGGACGTAGGCCGCCCGGTCCGCGGGGAGCCCCGCGGGCAGCACCGCGTCGGGGGCCTCGGCGGTGTCCTCCAGCAGCAGCACGGGCACGTCCGCGCCGTGGCGTGCCGCCGTCTCGGCGGTGGCCACCAGGAGCACGGCCCGGGAGTCGGTGAGCATGTGGGTGAGGCGTTCGGCGGGAAACTCCGGGTCCAACGGCAGGTACACCCCGCCCACCCGCTGCACCGCCACCAGAGCGGCCACCAGCTCCGGCACCCTCGGCAACGCCACCGCCACCACCTGGCCCGGACGCACCCGGCGTGTCACCAGCAGCCGCGCCAACCGGTCGACCTCCGCCCCCAACCGGGCATAGGACCACTCGACCCCGCCACACCGCACCGCCACCGCATCCGGCGTACGACCCGCCCAGACAGCCACCGCCTCCGCCGGCTCCGACGCGGTCACCTCCCGGCCGGTGGCGTTCCACTCCCGCAGCAGCCGACGCCGCTCCCGCCCCGACAGCACCTCCACTCCCGACACCCGACCACCCGGATCAGCGCCGATGCGGACCAGAACGGTGCGGAAGCGTTCCAGCAGTTCGGCGGCCTGTGCGGCGGAGACCGCGTCGGGCCGGTGGCACAGCCGCAGCCGCAGCCGCTGCCCGGGGAACACGTTGACGGAGACCGGGTAGTGGGTGGCGTCCTCGACCTCGACGTCGCGCAGCCGCGCCCCCGCGTAGTCCTCGGCGGCCAGGGAGTCGCGGTGGGGGAAGTTCTCGAACACCAGCAGCGTGTCGAACAGCGGCGCGGCGCCGGCGATCTCCTGCAGCCGGGTCAGGCCGACGTGGTGGTGCTCGGCGAGTGCGGCCTGGCGGCGTTGCAGGTCGGTGAGGAGGTCGGCGACCGTGCGGGCGGGGTGGGCGCGCACGCGCACCGCGACGGTGTTGCTGAACAGGCCGAGGATGTGCTCCACGCCGTCCAGTTCGGCGGGGCGGCCGGAGACGGTCGCGCCGAACACCACGTCGTCGCGTCCGGTGAGGCCGGCCAGCAGCAGTCCCCACGCCGCCTGCACGACGGTGTTGACGGTCACCCCCAGCGACCGGGCGGTTTCGGCCAGCCGGGTGCTGTCCGCCTCGTCCAGTTCGGCGAGCAGCTCCTCCTGGGGGGTGTCCGCGCCGTGCGGGTCGGCGTCGGGGGCCAGCAGGAGGGGGCCGGGCAGGCCGGCGAGTTCGTCGCGCCAGGCGCGGTCGGCGGCGTCGGTGTCCCGGGCCGCCAGCCACGCCAGGTGGTCGCGGAAGGTCGCGGTGGGCCGGGGGGCGGCCGGGTCGGCGTACAGGGTGAACAGTTCCCGCAGGAACAGCGGGGTGGACCAGCCGTCCAGCAGCGTGTGGTGGTCGGTGACGACCAGCCGGTGGCGGTCGGGGGCCAGCCGCAGCAGGACGAAGCGGATCAGCGGCGGGTGGGCGAGGTCGAAGCGCTCCGCCCGCTGCGCGGCGCGTTCCGCCGCGCAGCGGGCCTCCTGTGCGGCGGGGTCGAGCCCGGTCAGGTCGACGGTGCGCCAGCGCAGCGCCACCTCCTCGGGCACGAACTGCACGGGGTCGGCGCCGTCGCTCCAGAAGCCGACGCGCAGCGAGGGGTGGCGGCGCAGCAGTTCGGCGGCGGCGCCGCGCAGCCGGTCCGCGTCCAGCGGCCCGCTGACCTCGGTGCAGGACTGGGTGGTGTAGGCGTCGCGGCCGCCGTCGTAGAGGCTGTGGAAGACGAGCCCGGCCTGGAGCGGGGTGGGCGGCCACAGGTCGACGACGCGGGGGCGGGCGACGTCGGCGCGCTCGGCCCAGGCGCGCGCGACCCGGTCGATGCGCGCCTGGTCGAGGTCGACCAGCGGCACGTCGGAGGGGGTGAGGGTGCACACGCCGGGGTCGGCGGCGTGTTCGGCGAGGGCCCGCAGCGCCGCGGTGAACTCCTCGGCGAGACCGGCGACCTCGTCGGTGTCGTGGACGCCGTCGGCCCACCGCCAGGTGACGGACAGTTCGGGGCCCCGCAGGGTCTCGCGGGCGAGGACGCCGACCTCCAGACCGTGGGTGAGCCGCTGGGCGGGGTCCTCGTCCAGGGCGAGGTCCGCCGTGTCGGGGACGACCTCCCACGGGGTCTCCGCCGGGGTGCCGAAGCGTCCCAGGTAGTTGAAGAGGACGTCGGGGCGGGCCGCGTCGGCGAGGGCAGGCGCGGTGTCGGGGTTGAGGCGGCGCAGCAGGCCGTAGCCGAGCCCGTCGCCGGGCACCGATCGCAGGGTCTCCTTGACGAGGGCGAGGGCCCGCCCGGCGTCGGCCGTGCGTCCGGGGGCGAGGCGGACCGGGTGGGCGGTGGTGAACCAGCCGACGGTGCGCGAGACGTCGGCGGGGACGGCCAGTTCGCGGCGGCCGTGCCCCTCGACCTCGACGAGCACGCCGCCGTCGGGTTCGCCGCGCCGCGTCCGCAGCCGGGTGGCGGCCACGGCCAGCGCGGTCAGCAGCACCTCCTCCACTCCGGCGCCCAGGGCCGGGCCGATCCCGGTGAGGACCGCCGCCGACAGGTCGGCGGGCAGGGTCTGTTCGGTGCGGCGGCGCACGGCGACGGTGTCGGCGTCCCCCAGCGGGCGGCGGCCGAGGGGGCGGTGGGCGGCGGGGTCGACGGTGCTCCGCCAGTGGTCGAGTTCGGCGGCGCGTTCGGGGCGGCGCGCCTCCTCCGCGAGCAGCCGGGTCCAGCGGCGCAGCGACGTGCCCGCCGGCTCCAGCGCCACGGGCCGGTCCTGGGTGCGGGCCTCGACGGCGGCGCGCAGGTCGGGGCCGAGGATGCGCCAGGAGACGCCGTCCACGGCGAGGTGGTGGACGCGCAGCAGGAGACGGCCCGGGCGGTGCGGTCCGCGGTCGAACCAGACGGCGGCCAGGGTGCGTCCCCGGGACAGGTCGATGCGGTCGGCGGCGGCCGCGGTCTGCGCGTGGACCGCCTCGCTCACCGCGGTGTCGTCCAGGCCGGCGGCGTCGACGCGGTGCAGCAGGTCGTCGGGGACGGCGTCGGCGCCGAGGATCTCCAGGGCCGTTCCGGTGGCGCGCAGCCGCAGCGCGTCGTGGTGGCGGACGAGCGCGGCCAGGGCGTCGGCGAGCACGTCCTCGGTGAGTCCGGCCGGGACGCTCAGGACCTGCGTCTGGGTGAAGCGGGGGCTGGGGGCGCCCCGGTCGAGCAGGTCGGCCATGAGGGGGGTGGGGGTCAGGTCGCCGACCGGGTCGTCGGCGGTGTCGCCGGCGCCGGTGGACGGGACGGCGACGGCGGCCAGCCGGGCGACGGTGGGCCGGTCGAAGACGTCGCGGACGCGCAGCGCCAGCCCCGCGGAGCGGGCCCGGTTGACCAGTTGGATGGCGGTGATGCTGTCCCCGCCGAGGCGGAAGAAGTCGTCGTGGACGCCGGCCGTGCCGTGGCCGAGGACCTCGCGGAACAGCGCCAGCAGCGTCCGCTGCCGGGGGGTGGCCGCCGCTCCGCGGCCGGCGTCGGTGTGCTCCCCGGGGTCGGGCAGGGCGCGCCGGTCGAGTTTGCCGCCGGTGGTCACCGGCAGGTGGTCGAGGAGGACGACGGCCGCGGGCACCATGTACCCGGGCAGGCGTTCGGCGAGGTGGGCGCGGACCTGTTCGGGGTTGGGGGTACGGCCGTCGCGCGGCACGGCGTAGGCGGTGAGCCGTACCGCGCCCGAGGCCGCGGTGTGCGCCGCGACCGCGCAGCGGGCCACGTCGGGGTGGGTCTCGGCGGCGGCCTCGACCTCCTCCACCTCCACGCGGAAGCCGCGCACCTGCACCTGGGTGTCGGTGCGGCCGAGGTAGTCGACCTGTCCGTCGGGGCGCAGCCGCACCCGGTCCCCGGTGCGGTACATGCGGTCGCCGGGGGCGCCGTGGGGGTCGGCGACGAACCGCTGCGCGGTCAGGCCGGGGCGGTCGGCGTAGCCGCGCGCCAGTTGCGCCCCGGCCAGGTACAGCTCGCCGGGCACGCCCACCGGCACCGGGCGCAGTGCGCCGTCCAGGACGCGGATCGCCACGCCGGGCAGGGGTCGGCCCACGGTGGGCGTGTCGCTGTCGGCGACGTCGGCGGCCAGCGCGTCGACGGTGTTCTCGGTGGGGCCGTAGTAGTTGAGCGCGCGGGTGCCGGGCAGGGAGCGCAGGGTGTGCCACAGCTCGTCGGGGCAGGCCTCGCCGCCGAAGCTGAGCAGTTGCGGCACGTGCCGCAACTGCCCGGAGTCCAGCAGGCCGCGCAGGTAGGTGGGGGTGGAGTCGAGGTGGTCGATGCCGTGCTCGGCGACGTAGGCGCCGAGGCGGGCGTGGTCGTGGACGTGCTCCTCGCCCAGCAGGTGCAGTTCGTGGCCGTGCAGCAGGCCCAGCAGCGGCTCCCAGGAGGCGTCGAACCCGAAGGAGCCGGTGTGGGCCAGGCGCAGCCGCCCCTCGGCCCCGCCGAACAGGAGGCGGCGCTGCGCGGCGGCGAGGTTGGCCAGGGCCCGGTGCTCGACGACCACTCCCTTGGGGCGGCCGGTGGTGCCGGAGGTGTGGATGACGTAGGCCGCGCTGTCCGGCCAGGGCTCGGGCAGCGGCGGTGCGTCGGCGTCCGCGAGCTCCGCCAGGCGGGCCCGTACGGCCGGGTCGGCGAGGTCGACGACGCGGGCGTTGCCCGGGTCGGGCAGTGCCGCGCCGAAGTCCGGGCGGGTGAGCACGGCCGTGGGCCGGGTGTCGGCGACGACGTGCGCGAGCCGCTCGGCGGGGTGCGCGGCGTCCAGGTGCACGTACGCCCCGCCCGCGCGCAGTACCGCGAACAGCGCCACGAGCAGGTCGAGCGAGCGCGGCAGGGCCAGCGCCACCGTCCGCTCCGGTCCGACGCCCCGCTCCCGCAGCAGCCGGGCCATCCGGTCGACGCGGTCGAGGAGTTCGGCGCGGCTGACGCGGCGGCCGTCGGCGACCACGGCGGTGGCGTCGGGGTCGTCGTCGGCCAGGCGGGCCAGCAGTCGGGTCACGGGCGGGGGGTTGTGCTCGGCCGGGGGTGTCGCGTGCACTCCCGTGTCGGTTCCGGCGAGGTCGAGGGCGGCCACGGGGGTGTGCGGCGCGGCCGCGGCCGCGCTCCGCAGCAGGCGGACGATCTCGGCCAGTCGGGCGCGCACGGCGGCGGTGTCGTAGCGGTGCTCGTTGGCGTTGGCCTCCAGCAGCAGTCCGCCGTCCGGGGCGCGGTAGACCGACAGCGCCAGGTCGTCGACCGGTCCCTCCGACAGGGTGACCGTGGTCGCGGCCGTCCCGTCGAAGGAGAGGGCGTAGTCGAACACCTTGACGTTGATCTCCGGTCCGAACAGCATCCGGTCCGAGCCGAGTGCGGCCAGGTCGCGGCGGAGCCACTCGGCGCGGTAGCGCTGGTGGGCGCGCAGGTCGCGCAGGACGGCCGCGGTGGCGGAGACGACCTGCTCGACGGTGTCGCCGGGGCGGACGCGCAGCCGCAGCGGCAGCACGTTGACCACCATCGCCGGGGTGCGCAGCGCCGCGGTGCCCAGCCGTCCCATCACGGGCGAGCCCAGCACCACGTCGTCGGCGCCGGTCATCCGGTGCACGTAGGCGGCGTAGCCGGCGATCACCGCCTCCGCCCAGGTGGCGCCGGTGCGTTCGCCCAGCGCCGCCAGTCCGGCGAACACGTCGGCGCCGAGGGCGGCGCGGTCGCGCAGCGCCCCGGCGTGGGGGGCCGGCGGCTCCTGCGACAGCAGCGCCGGCTCGGAGCCGTCGCCCAGCAGCTCCGCCCAGTGGGCGCGGTCGGCCGCGCAGCGCGGCGAGGCGGCGTAGGCGGTCTCGTCCGCGACGACGTCGGCGAGCGTTCCGAAGCGGGACGGCGGCGGCTGCTGGCCCCGGCCCAGGGCGGTGTAGACCTCGGCGACGCGCCGCGCCAGGAGGGTGACCGCGTAGGCGTCGACGAGGATGTGGTGGTAGCGCTGGTACCAGAACCAGCGGCGCTCCCCCACGCGCAGCAGGGCGTAGCGGACCAGCGGGTCGCCCGCGCCCGGGTCGGCCGGGACCGCCATGTCGCGGCGCATCCACTCGACGGCGGCGTGCTCGGGGTCGGCCGCTGCGGTGAGGTCGCGCACGTCCACCGGGACCGTGCCGTCGGCGGCGACCTCCTGCACGGCGTCGCCGTCGACGTCCACCGGCCGGGACCGCAGCGCGTCGCTGTCGCGGACCACGGCCGCCACGGCCCGGGTGAACCGGTCGGTGTCGACCGCGGTGGGGATGTCGGTGTACTGGCCGACGTTGAAGACCGGGCTGTCCGGTTCGATCCGCTGGGCGTACCAGACTCCGGCCTGCGCCCCGGTGAGGGGCAGCCGGGTGGTGGGGGTGTCCGGCATCGGATACCGCTCCTTCGGGCAGGGGTGGGGGTCAGGACTGGTCGGCGAGGCGGGCCAGCCACGCCGTGATGGTCGGCTCCTCGGCGAGGTCGGCGAAGTCGACGTGGACGCCGTCGCGGCGCCAGGTCTCGACCAGGCTCATCAGCCGGATGGAGTCCAGGCCCCGGTCCAGGAGGTTCTCGTCGGCGTCGATGGTGTCGGCGGGTTCGGCGAGGAGACGGGCGACGTCGGCGCGCACCCGCTCCTCGGTGAGGGGGTCGTGACGGGGAGTGTCGTCAGCGGTCATGGTCTGCTCCACGGGGAAGGGGACGGGACGGGGGTCAGGGGGCGGCGGGGGTGCTGTGGCGGGCCTCGATGGAGTCGAGGATCTCCGCGGCGCGGGTGGCCACGTTGGACAGCAGCACCGAGGAGATCCCGTGCGTGTGCTCGGTGCCGCCCTGCAGGTACAGGCCGCAGGCGACGGTGTCGTCGGTGACGATGCGGTAGTCGCGGTGCAGGGCGGGGCGCCCGGAGTCGTCGAACACGCAGTGGTCGGCGAGTCCGCCGAGCAGGGGGCGCACGTCCGCCGGGCGGTAGCCGGTGGCGTAGACGACGTGGTCGACGTCGAGCACCGTCTGCTTGCCGGTGGAGCGGTCCTCGACGGTGAGGCCGACTCCCCCGCCGGTCTCGTCGAGTGCGACGACCCGGGTCATGTTGTGGATCCGCAGCCGCGCCTCGCCGCGTACCCGTTCGGCGTAGACCCGCCGGTACAGGTCGGTGATGAGGTCGGGGTCGACCACGGAGTAGTTGGTGTTGCGGTGGTAGCCCATGAGTTCGTCCTTGAACTCCTGGGGGGAGTCGTAGTAGGCGTCGACCGCTTCGGGGTCGAAGATGCGGTTGGCGAACGGGGTGTCGTCGGAGGGGCTGTAGCCGTAGCGGGAGAACACCGCGTGCACCGGCAGGCGGGGGAAGCGCCGGTGCAGGTGGTCGACCGCCTCGGCGGCGCTCTGCCCGGCGCCCACCACCGCGAAGCCGCGCACCGGCTCCTCGGGCAGGTCGGCCAGGCGGTGCAGCAGGTGCTCGCTGTGCCAGACCCGCGCCGAGGCGCGCACCCCCTCGGGCAGGTGGGGGCGCAGGCCGGGGGCCAGCACCACGTTGCGGGCGCGTTCGGTGGCCTCGTGCCCGCCGGCGTCGCGGGCCACCACGTCCACGCAGGTGATCCGCCCGGCTTCGCGGACCGGCCGCAGCGCCACCACCCGCTGTCCGTAGCGCACCTGCTCGCCGACCCGTTCGGCGCACCAGGAGAGGTAGTCGTGGAACTCGGTGCGCAGTGGGAACAGCGTCTTGTGGTTGATGAAGTCGTGCAGCCGCCCCTGGTGGTGCAGGAAGGCCAGGAAGCTGAAGTCGCTGGCCGGGTTGCGGGGGGTGACCAGGTCCTTGAGGAAGGAGATCTGCATGGTGGCGTCGTCCAGCAGCATGCCCCGGTGCCAGCTGAAGCTCTCCTGGCGTTCCAGGAACAGCGCGGCGGGGGCGCGGCCTCCGGCGGTGCGGCGCTCTTCCAGGGCGATCGCCAGGCCCAGGTTGGAGGGGCCGAAGCCGACGCCGACCAGGTCGTGGACGCGGGGTGCGGACGGGCCGGGGCCGGGGGTGGTGGTCACGGGTCAGCCTCCGGTCTCGACGTCGACGCGTGCGGTGCCCACGGCGGCGAGCACCTGGTCCGTGCTGGTCACCACCGCGCAGCGGGTGGCCGCGTACTCCAGGGCGAGGTGGTGCTTCTCCGCGGTGAAGTCCGCGGTGGCGTCGGCGACGAGGAACGGCTGGATGTCGCGCATGAACGCGTCGGCCGCGGTGAGCAGGCAGCCGATGTGCGCGTAGACGCCGGTGACGACGAGCTGGTCGCGCCCCCACTCGGCCAGGCGGGCGGCCAGGTCGGTGCCGGCGAAGGCGCTGTAGCGCGTCTTGGTCACCACGAGGTCGTCGCCGCCGGGGGCGATGCGCGCGTCGATCGCGGTGTGGTCGGCGGAGGCGCGCATGCCGCTGCCCCAGAAGTGGAGTTCCAGGCCGCGCCGCGCCGGGTCCATGCCGCCGGGTTTGGCGGTGTAGACGACCGGGACGCGCGCGGAGCGGCACGCGTCGACCAGTGCGGCGATGTGGTCGAGGGCGCCGCGCAGCGGGTCGGTGCCCTCCGGGTAGGGCCGCAGGTAGTAGCGCTGCATGTCGTGGACGAGCAGTACGGCGCGGTCGGGGTGCACGCGCCACGCCGCCCGGTTGGCGGGCAGCCGGTCGGGGCCGGGCAGCGGATAGGGGCTGATCGCGGGCAGGCTCATCGGGTGGTGTCCAATCTGCGTGCGAGTTCCCGGCGGAGTTCGCGCCGGGAGACCTTGCCGACGCCGGTGGCGGGGAAGCGCTCCACGAACTCGACCCGGTCGGGGATCTTGTAGGTGGCCAGGCCCCGCTCCCGCAGGAAGCGCAGCAGTTCGCCGCGGCTGGGCGGTTCGGTGCGCGCGATGACGTAGGCGCAGACCCGCTCGCCCAGGTAGGGGTCGCTCATGCCGACGACGGCCGCGTCGTGCACGGCGGGGTGGGCCAGGATGTGGTTCTCCACCTCCTCGGCGGAGACCTTCTCCCCGCCCCGGTTGATCTGGTCCTTGGCGCGGCCCTCGACGACGAGGTGGCCGGTGGGGGTGCGGCGCACCAGGTCGCCGGTGCGGTAGAAGCCGTCGGCGGTGAACGCGGTGGCGTTGTGCTCGTCGGCCCGGTAGTAGCCGCGGATGGTGTAGGGGCCGCGGGTGAGCAGGTGGCCGACCTCGCCGTCGGGGACGGGGCGGTCCGCGTCGTCGACGATGCGGATCTCGTCGGCGGGGCTGAGCGGGCGGCCCTGGGTGGTGGTGGCGATGTCCTCGGGGTCGTCCAGGCGGGTGTAGTTGACCAGGCCCTCGGCCATGCCGAACACCTGTTGCAGCGTGCAGCCCAGCACGGGGCGGACCCGGCGGGCCGCCTCGGGGGCGAACTTGGCACCGCCCACCTGCAGGACGCGCAGCGAGGACAGGTCGCGGTCGTGTTGCGTCCCGTGCTCCACCGCGTCCAGCCACAGCAGCGCGATCGGCGGGACGACGGCGGTGATGGTGACCCGTTCGGTCTCGATGAGGGCGAGCGCGGTCTTTGGGGAGGGGTCGGAGGCCAGCACCACGGTGCCGCCGGCGTGCAGCACTCCGAGGAAGCCGGGGGAGCTCATCGGGAAGTTGTGCACGGCGGGCAGCGCGGCCAGGTAGACGGTGTCGGTGCCCAGTGCGCAGACCTCGGCGCTGGCGCGCACCGAGTACAGGTAGTCGTCATGGGTGCGCGGGATGAGCTTGGGCAGCCCGGTGGTGCCGCCGGACAGCTGGAAGAAGGCCACGTCGGCGGGGTCGGGGCGGGTGAACACGGACGGGTCGGCCTGGGCGGCGCGGGCCTCGGCCAGCGGGGTGAGTCCGCCCGCCTCTCCGGCCACCAGCACCAGGTCGGGGGCGTCGCCCCGGGCGCGCAGCTGTTCGGCCATGGCCCGGTAGTCGAAGCCGCCGTGCCGGTCGGCGACGACCAGGGCGCTGGCCCGGGTCGTGGTGCACAGGTGGGCGACCTCGCCGGCGCGGTGCGCGGGCAGCGCGTACACCGGCAGCGCCCCCAGCCGGAACAGCGCGAAGACCACTTCCAGCAGTTCGGGGACGTTGGGCAGTTGCACGACCACGCGGTCCCCGGCGGCCACTCCGAGGCGGGCCAGTCCGGTGGCCGTGGCGGCGGCGCGCGCGTCCAGTTCGGCGTAGGTCCAGCGCTGTCCCGCGCCGACCACGGCGACGCGGTCGGCGAAGCGGCGGGCGCGGTCGGTCAGGAAGTCGCCGAAGGTCTCCCCGGTCCAGTAGCCCGCCGCGCGGTAGCGGGCGGCGAACTCCGCGGGCCAGGGGGTGCAGCCGTCGAGCATCGGGGGGTCCTTTCGTGGGGGTCAGCTGGTCTGGTCGACGCCCAGGGCGCGCAGCAGGGTGCGGAACTTGGCGGTGGTCTCGGCGAGTTCGGCCGCGGGGTCGGAGTCGGGCATGATGCCGCCGCCCGCGAACAGGTCGACGGTGTCGCCGCAGAGGTCGGCGCAGCGGATGGTCACCACCCACTCGCCGTCGCCGGCGGCGTCGGTGTGGCCCACGGCTCCGGTGTAGAAGCCGCGGTCGAACGGTTCGATCTCGGCGATGGCCGCGTACGCCCGGCCGGTGGGGTGGCCGCAGACGGCGGGGGTGGGGTGCAGTGCCCGGGCCAGCAGCTGCGAGGGGGTGTGCGGGTCGTGCAGTTCGCCGGTGACGCGGGTGGCCAGGTGCCACATGGTGGCGGTGGTGACGGGTGCGGGCTCGCGGGGCACGTCGAGGCGGCGGCAGTAGGGGCGCAGCGCCTCGGCGACGGCCTCCACGACCACGGCGTGTTCGGCGCGTTCCTTGGCGGAGGCGAGCAGGGCGGCGGCGCGTTCCCGGTCCTGGGCCGGGTCGGGGTGGCGGGGGGCGGAGCCGGCCAGCGGGTGGGACACCACCGAGCGGCCGTGTTTGGCGACGAGCAGTTCGGGGCTGGCCCCGACGAGGGTGCGCGGACGGGTGCCGCGGCCGGGCAGGTCCGCGGCGAAGGTGAAGCCGGCGGGGTCGGCCCGGAGGAGGTTGGTCAGCACCGCGATGACGTCTGCCTCGCCGGTTCCGGTCAGCCGCAGGCAGCGGGCCAGCACGACCTTGCGCAGCGTCGTGTCGCCGGGGCCGGTCATGAGGGCGACGGCGCGTTTCACCGCGACGGTGTGCTCCGCGGGGTCGGGGACGGGGGTGGCCGTCCACGTGCCGGGGAGCGGGGGGCGGGCCGGGGCCGCGTCGGCGGCGGATGCGGCGGCGGGGCCGCGCCGCACGGTCTCGGGCACGACCAGGTGGGCGGGGGCGTCGCGGTCGAAGGGCAGCGCGCCGACCGCCAGGGCCGCCTGCCCGGTGTCGGTGGCGACCTCGCCCAGGACCCCGGACAGGTCCTCGACCCCGGTCGCGGTGGCCAGGACGCCCCGGCCGAGCAGCGAACCGGAGGCGGAGGTGAGGAGGAAGTCGCGGGGCCGGTAGGCGTTCACCAGTTCGGTGGCGGTCGTGGCCGGGGTGGCGACGCGCTGTCGGGGCATCGTTGGCCTTTCCTGTTCGGGCACGCCGGGGTGCGGGCCGGACGGGCCCGTCGTTTCGTGTTCGGTGGGGGGTGGTGTGGTCAGCGCAGGGAGGCGCCGCCGTCGACGTACAGGTCGTGCATGGTGATGTGCCGGGCCGCGGGTGAGACGAGGAAGCACACGGCCTCGGCGATGTCCTCGGGCTGGGCGACGCGTCCCAGGGGGATGCCGATCCGGTGGCGGTCGGGGTCGCCGGCGACGACGGCGGCCTCGTCGTAGCCTTCCGGGCGCATGCCGCGCAGCATAGGGGTGTCGGTGGAGCCGGGGGAGACCACGTTGCAGCGGATTCCGTGCGGCGCCAGCTCCAGCCCCAGCGACTTGGTGAAGGCGACCGCGGCGGCCTTGGACGCGGCGTAGGCGGCCATGTCCGCGCGGGGGACGCCCGCCGCGTTGGAGGCCACGGTGACGATGCAGCCGCGGCGGCGCGGCAGCATCCGCCGCGCGGCGGCGCGGGAGACGGTGAAGACCCCGGTGGCGTTGACCGCGAACAGGGCCTGCCAGTCCCGGTCGGTGCAGTCGAGTGCGGAGCCGGTGCGCAGCACTCCGGCGGCGTTGACCACCACGTCCACCGGTCCGAGGTCCTGTTCCACCGCGCCGAGGAGGTGGTCGACCTCCGCGGGGTCGGTGACGTCGCAGGCGTAGCCGCGGCCGCGGTGTCCACAGCGGGCCAGGTCGGCCGCTGTCCGGGCGGCGTGCGCGGGGTCGACGTCGACCGCGGCGACTGTGGCTCCGCGACGGGCCAGGGCCGCGGCGACGGAGCGTCCGATGCCGCTGCCCGCGCCGGTGACCACGGCGACCGATCCTGCGATCCCGGTGTGGGACACGTATCCCCCTAGCACCACGGCAGAGAACTAAGGCAAACCTTGCCTAACTTCCGCCCGACAGTCTCAACGTATGAGGCACCCCACGTCAACCCGAGATATTCCGACATTCATGGATATTTGCGACAAAAAAATGGAGGAGAAGTGTTCGAGTAATCACATCCCGAACCCCTTGCGCTATTGGAAGAAAACCTTCGACACCCCGCCCCAGGCGTCGAACACTCCCCGGCACCCCCTTCCGACCCCACCGGTTCCGCCACGGAGAACCCGAGGCCACCGCGGATTCGCACACGAAACGCAACGTCCCCGACGCGCCGGGTGACTTCCCCGTTTTCCGCCGGGCGACCGCCCACAGGCCCGGGCCCGCCCGTCTCCGCCGCCGCACCCCCGCACCGGACGGCACCACCCCACCCCGGCCGTGCCCTCGACGCTCGCTCCCGCCGTCCGCCGAGGGCACGGCCGAACACGGCCGCACCCTCGGCGAACGCCCGGTTTGCGCGCTGATCCCCCAGCCCCGGCGGGTCCACGCCACCCCGGCCACCACCGGCGACTCGGTGTGCCGGCAGAACAACGGTACGTATCGGCCGTCGTGGGCGGCGGCCGCGGGGCGGGCCGCTCCCGGTTGTTCTCCCGGCCTGCCCGGCCGGTCCGGGCCCCTGCGGGCAGCCGCGTTCCGAGCCGACCGCCCCGACCCCTACTCGTAGGGGTCGGGGGGATGGTCCACGGCGACCATCTCCACGACCTCGAACCGGTGGTCGCTGACCTTGCGGATGTCGCCCTCCGGCTCCACCCAGCGGCCGGTGACCGTCCACCAGGAGTCCTCGGGCGGCTCCGGCTGGTTCTCGATCAGCACCCGGTTGACGATGGCGTCGGCGGCGCAGCAGGCGATCTGCAACCGGGCCAGGTACCAGCCCCGGCCCTCCGGGTCGGGCACCGCGAAACCGGTGAGCCGGATGTCGTGTCCGGCCAGGGTGCGCTCCTCATCGGTCCAGGCCCGCACCACGAACTCCCGCAGCGTCATCTCGACCGGCCCGTCCCCGAGCACCTCCGCGTCGAGCCCGTCGTCTTCCGGGGCGCTCTCGACCACCGCCGCCGGATCGGCCGCCGCGGCGGTGTAGGCGCCCAGCGCCGGGGGCGCCACCACGAAGATCACCACCACTGGGGCCAGCAGCAACCACGCCACCGCGGGGGCCCGCGCGTGGTCGTGGCCGTGGGAGTGGCCGTGCGGGGGCCCGTCCTGCCCGTCCTCGGGGGCGGCGCGCAGTTCCAGGGCCGTCGTCACCGCGCCGAGCAGCACCAGCGCCACCCCGGCCGCGACCAGGAACGGCCGGAACTCCTCCCGCACGTAGTTCAGGTAGGCCTGGGAGGTCACGGTCACGCTCAGCGCGGCCGCGCCCAGCAGGACCATGACCATGCCCTGGGCGAGGCGGGTCACAGCAGCCACCCCCCGACCAGGAACGTGAACGCCAGCGTCAGCGCCAGGGTGAGCGGCACGAAGCGGCGCACGAACGCCCAGCCGAAGGACCCCGCCTGCAGGGCGATCAGCTTCAGGTCCACCATCGGTCCGACCACCAGGAAGGCGAGGACGGCGGTGGCGGAGAACTCGGTGAAGCTCACCGCGATGAACGCGTCGGCCTCCGAGCAGATCGACAGCACCACCGCCAGCAGTGCCAGCGCCAGTACCGACAGCACCGGCGTGTCGGCGACCGCGGCCAGCCACTCCCGGGGAACCAGCACGTTCATCCCGGCCGCGACCAGCCCGCCCAGGACCAGGAACCCCCCGGCGTGCATCAGGTCGTGCCGCATGGCGTCGACGAACGCCCGCCACCCGGTCGCCTCCGCGCCGTGTCCGATGCGCGGCGGGCGCAGCCACTCGGCCCGGCCGAACGCGGCCCACAGCCAGCCCACCCCGACCGCCGCCCCCAGCGATGCCAGGAAGCGCGCCAGCGCCATCTCCGGCTGTCCGGGGAAGGCGACCACGGTGGCCACCACCACGACCGGGTTGATCGCGGGCGCGGCGAGCAGGAAGGTGAGCGCCGCCGCCGGGGCGACCCCGCGGCGCATCAGGCCGCCGGCCACCGGAACCGAGGCGCACTCGCAGCCCGGCAGCACCGCGCCGGAGAGTCCGGCGACCGGGACGGCCAGGGCCGCGCGGCGCGGCACGGCCCGCTGCCAGAACCGGGCGGGCACGAAGGCGGTGATCGCCGCCGACAGCGCCACCCCGAACACCAGGAACGGCAGCGCCTGGAGGCTGATGGCGGTGAAGACGGTCGCCCACGCCAGGAACGCCCCGTGGGTGAACCGCCCGGCCAGCAGCGCCTGCCCCGCCGTCAGCGCCAGGACGAACAGCGCGAACAGCCAGACCGTGGCCGTCCTGCGCGACCGCGCCGAACGCCCCCACTCCGGCGGTGGGAGCTCCTGGCCGTCGTCGGGCTCGTCCCAGCCGCGGGCCAGGGAGTCGCCGAGGGAGGGAGCAGACGCCGGGGCAGGGGAGGGTCGTTCCGACACGCGGGAGTCCTCACTGGGAGTCGACGGATCATCACGGCGCAGATGCTAGCCAAATCCGCACCGCCTCCACCGGTGTTTCACCGGACCTGTGGAAAAGCCCCGGCGTCGGGCCCGGGAACCGGTCCCCGGCGCGGCGCGCCCCGTGCTCCGGGGGGCGTCGGGCGGCCGGGGCCGCGGCCGCCCGACACTCCGGTCAGTCCGACACGCGGACCACCATCTTGCCGACGTTGCCGCCGCGCAGCATCGAGATGAACGCCTCGGGCGTGTTCTCCAGGCCCGCCACGACCGTCTCGCGGACCTTGATCCGTCCGTCGGCCACCGCCGGGGCGACGTCGCGGTAGAAGCCCTCGGCCAGCTCGGGGTCGTCGCCGACGATGAACCCGCGCAGGGTCAGCCGCTTGGTGACGATCTGGAACAGGTTGCGCGGCGCGGACGGCGCGCTGGTCGCGTTGTAGCCGGAGATCGAACCGCACATCGCGAACCGGGCGAAGTCGTTGGCGCACCAGATGGCCGCCTCCAGGTGTTCGCCGCCGACGTTGTCGAAGTACACGTCGACCCCGTCGGGCGCGGCCTCGGCCAGCTGCTTGCGCACCGGCCCGGCCCGGTAGTCGAAGGCTGCGTCGAACCCCAGCTCGTCGACCAGGTAGGCGACCTTCTCCGGGGAGCCGGCGCTGCCGACGACCCGCCCTGCCCCGTGCAGGCGGGCGAGCTGGCCTACCATGCCGCCCACCGCCCCGGCCGCGCCGGAGACGAACACGGTGTCGCCCTCGCGCAGCCCCGCCTTGTGCAGCAGGCCCACGTAGGCGGTCAGCCCGGGCATGCCGAGCGCGCCCAGGTAGACGCTGGGTCCCAACGGTCCGTCGGTGTTGACCGGGCGGGTCCGGGCCGCGGGCAGCAGGGCGTGCGACCGCCAGCCCGCCGTGTGCAGCACCGTCGTCCCCACCGGGAAGTCGGGGTCCGCGCTGGCCTCGACGACCCCGACGGCGCCGCCCTCCATGGGGGCGTTCAGCTCGTAGGGGTCGGTGTAGGTGCGCACTCCGGCCATCTTCCCGCGCATGTAGGGGTCGACGGAGAGCACCAGGTTGCGGATCAGCAGTTCCCCGGGGCCGGGGTCGGGCAGGGTGCGTTCGACCAGGGCGAAGTCCGTCACGGCGGGTTCACCCTGGGGGCGGGCGACCAGGTGGAACTCCCGTGCTGTGGTCGGCATGGCTCTCCTCGCGTGTTCTTCGGGTTGTGGTGTCCCTCCCACGTTCCCGGACACGACCCTGCCATACCCGGCGGCAGGGGCGCAGCGGCGGGGGTGCGACGCCGCCCGCGGGCCCCGACGGGACCGGGGCCGCAGGGCGGTGCCCGTGGCGTGGCGCCCGGCGCCTCCTCCGCCGCCGGGCGCCGCGTCGCGGGCCGCGCACCGGTGAAGTGCCCGGGCGGCCGGGCGTGCCGCGGACCGCCGCCCCTCTCGGGGACCACGGCACACGGTTTCCCGCGGCCCTGCCGTCCCCGCGGCGGACGCGCCTGCGCAGCCCGAGCGTACGGGGCGCGGCCGACGCCCGTGTCCCGGTCGTACGGCGTCCCCGCGGCCCGGCCCCGCCTCAGCGGCCGATGGTGTCCAGCTCGGCCGTGTCCTCGTCGGACAGGGCGGTCCCGGCCCCCGCGACGTTCTCGCGCAGGTGGTCGACCGACGAGGTGCCGGGGATGAGGAGGATGTTCGGCGACCGGCGCAGCAGCCAGGCCAGTGCCACCGACCGGGGGGACGCCCCGACCCTGCGCACCACCTTCGACAGCGTCTCGGACCGGAGCGGGGAGAAGCCGCCCAGCGGGAAGAACGGCACGTAGGCGATGCCCTCGGCGGCCAGCTCGGCCACCAGGGCGCCGTCCTCGCGGTAGGCCAGGTTGTACATGTTCTGCACGCACACGATCGGGGCGACGGAGCGGGCCTGCGCGATCTGCTCGGCGGTGGCGTTGCTGACGCCGAGGTGGCGGATCAGCCCCTCCTTCTGCAGCTCGGCCAGGGTCCCGAACGCCTCGTCGACGGACTCGGGGCCCCTGCCGCCCGCGTCGCCCAGCCGCAGGTTGACCAGGTCGAGCGTGTCCCCCCCGAGGGAGACGAGGTTCTCCTGAACCTGCTTTCGCAGGTCCTCGGGGCGCCGGACCGGGGGCCACCCGCCGTTCTCGTCCCGGACCGCGCCCACCTTGGTGGCGATGAACAGCGACTCCGGGTAGGGGTGCAGCGCCTCGCGGATCAGCTCGTTGGTGACGTGCGGACCGTAGGCGTCGCTGGTGTCGATGTGGGTGATCCCCAGGTCCACCGCCTCGCGCAGGACGGCCAGGGCGCCCTCGCGGTCGGCGGGCGGCCCCATGACCCCCGGCCCGCGAGCTGCATGGCGCCGTAGCCGAACCGGGTGACCGTCGCGTCCCCCAGCGTCCAGGTGCCGCCGGGAAGCCGGGTGCTGGTCGTGCTCATGGTGTTCCTCTCGCTTCTGCTCATCAGGCCGGTGCCGACTGGCGTTTCCTGATTCTGCGGAGGACACTTCCCTTTGGGAAGTAGGCACTTTTAAGTGCGTAACCCACCCTGAGGATCGTGCGAGGTGAGTGCGTGATGACGACGCGGACCGATACGGCGGGACCGGGAGGCGAGGCCTACAACGCGTTCCTGGCCGCATGCCCCAGCCGCCTGCTCCTGGACCGGCTCGCGAACAAGTGGGTCGTGCTGGTGCTGTGCGCTCTCGGCGGCGACGCGGACAGGGCTGCGGACGTGCCGGCCGTCCCCACGGCGCTGCGGTACTCGGAACTGGCCCGAAAGCTGTCGGGGGTCAGCCAGAAGATGCTGACGCAGACCCTGCGCTCGCTGGAGCGCGACGGCCTGCTCACCCGCACGGTGACCCCCACCGTCCCGGTGACCGTCACCTACGAGCTGACCGATCTCGGCCTCTCCCTCCTCGGGGTGGTCCGCCAGCTGCGGGAATGGGCCCAGTCCCACATGGACGACGTGCTGGCCCACCGCGAGGAGTACGACACCCGCGCCTGAGCGGAGCCGCCCGCGGACCGGTCCGTTCCCTGCTGGCTTCCCGGAAGGCCGGGCCGCCGCCTCCGCTCCCGTCGCCCGGACGGCCCCGCGCCCCGCCCGAAGGCGCGGGACGGCCGGGGTGTCCCCGGCACCGGCCGAACAGCGTTTGGAAGCCGGTCCGCCGGGCAGCGGGCAGGCCAGGAGGTGCCCGCATGATGAGTCCCATGGACCGCCAGCGACACGCCGGCGACACCGCCGACATCAGTGCTTCGGAGAAGCGCTACTCGCACTGGGGCCGTCCCAGCTCCTGGATCGCCGTGGCCCTGATGCTCGTCGGTTTCACGGTGGGCGGGGTCGGTCTGACCCTGGGACCGCCCGTCTGGACCGTCGTGCTCGCCGGCGCGGCGCTCTTCGTCGTCGGCATGGCCATCGCCTACTTCATCGACATCTTCAAGGACACCGGGGTCTCCGAGGAACCCGAGGTCTACCAGGACGACAGCGCCGAGCACGGCGAGCACTCCCTGGGCTCGGAGGAAGAGGTACGGGGCGGCCGAAGCTCCTGAGGGCCGACCGGGCGGGACGGCGTCCGGCCGTCAGCCGCGGTCGCGGAAGCGCTCCCCGTTCTGCCTGGGCAGGGCGGACCGTCCGCCGCGCCGGACTCCGGGGCCGCCCCGGTCGACGCCCCTGCGGGGCCGTTCCTCGGCCTCGCCCGAGAACCGGACGTCCCGGCGGCCGCCGGCCCGGCCTCCCTCCGCGCGGCGCCTGCGGACGTGGTCGCGCCGCCGCGGCTCCGGGGGCTCCACCCACGGCCGTCCCGAGGGCTGCTGCGCCCCGGTCAGTTCGCCCAGCAGCGCGTCCCCCGGGTTGACCAGGTGCTGTGCGGCCCGCACCCCCGCCTCCCGAAGCAGGTGGCGGGCCTTGTGGCGCTGGTTGGGCGCGACGATGGAGACGACCCGGCCGGACTGGCCCGCGCGGGCGGTGCGGCCGCCCCGGTGCAGGTAGTCCTTGTGTCCCGCGGGCAGGTCCACGTTCAGCACCAGGTCGACTCCGTCGACGTGGATGCCGCGTGCGGCGACGTCGGTGGCCACCAGGGTCCGCACCCGTCCCTCCCGGAACTTGGCGAGGGTGCGGGTGCGTACGCTCTGGCTCTTGCCGCCGTGCAGCGCGGCCGCGGGCACCCCGACGCTGACCAGCTGCTCGCTGAGGCTGTCGGCGCGGTACTTGCTGCGGACGAACAGGATGGTGCGGCCCTCCCGCGCGGCGATCTCGGCGACGACCCGGTCCTTGTCGCGGGGCAGCACCCGCAGCAGGTGGTGCTCCATGGTGGCGACCTGGGAGACCGGCGGGTCGACGGAGTGGACGCGCGGTTCGGTGGTGTAGCGGCGGACCAGCGTGTCGACGTCGCCGTCCAGGGTGGCGGAGAACAGCAGGGTCTGCCCGTCCGGGCGGACCTGGTCGAGCAGTCGGCTGACCTGCGGCAGAAAGCCCATGTCGCACATCTGGTCGGCCTCGTCCAGCACCGTCGCCTCGACCGAGCCGAGGGAGCAGGCGCCCTGGTCGACCAGGTCGGTGAGCCGACCGGGGGTGGCCACCAGCAGGTCGACGCCGCGGCGCAGTTCGCCGATCTGCCTGCCGTAGGGGCTGCCGCCGACCACGTCGCCCACGCGGACGCCCAGGACCCGGGCGTACGGCCGCAGGGCGTCGCGTACCTGGTGGGCGAGTTCGCGGGTGGGGACCAGGACCAGGCAGCGGGGGCGGCGGGGCGCGGAGGGGGCGCGGGCCGCGCGCAGCAGCGCGGGCAGACCGAAGGCCAGGGTCTTGCCCGAGCCGGTGCGTCCGCAGCCGAGCACGTCGTGGCCCGCGACCGCGTCGGGGATCGTGGCGGCCTGGATCGGGAACGGGGTGGTCGCCCCGTTCTCCGCGAGCTTCGCGACGATCGCCTCGGGCAGCCCGAGAGCCTCGAAGGAGGGGCGTGCGGCAGTGTGCGTCAAGTGACGTCAACCTTCCTCATAGGTTCGGCCGCGTTTCGGGGAGGGCTCCGGGCCGGGATGAGGAGGGGCCGCGAGAAGTCACACAAACGCGCCGGACGGGAATGCGCCACGGGGTGCAGGTTCCCCGGCGCTCACAACGGCCCGGCACGCCGGATGCGCGCAGCACGACTCGGCCGTTCCGCCCAACATACCAGCCCTGCGCGCACCGGCCGCCCGTGTCGGCCGCGGGGACGGCTACCGGGACGTCCCGACCATCGCGGCGAGCCTGGCGAGCTGCGCGGTGCGCTCGGCCCCGGCCTGCGTCTCCAGGTCGTTGTGTTCCGCCTGGAGCAGCAGTTCCTTGGTGGCCCGCGCCGCGTCGGCGGGCACGGCCAGCAGTTGCGCCACCAGGTCGTCGACGGCCGACTCCAGTTCGGCGTCGGCGACCACCCGCTCGGCCAGCCGGAGCCGTTCGGCCTCCGCGGCGTCGACCGTGCGGGCGGTCAGGCACAGTTCGACGGCGCGGTTGACCCCCACCAGCTCCACCAGCGGCTTGGTGCCGGTGAGGTCGGGCACCAGGCCCAGCGCCGGCTCCTTCATGCACAGCCGGGCGGTGTCGGACAGGACGCGGATGTCGCAGGAGAGGGCGAGTTGGAACCCGGCGCCGATGGCGTGCCCGCGGACCGCGGCGACGGAGACGATGTCGGCGCGCCGCAGCCACAGGAACCCCTCCTGGTAGGCGGCGATCGTCCGCTCCAGGGCCGCGGTGTCGCCGGGGTCGCGGGCCAGCAGGGTGAGCGGTGTCGGCTCGCCGTCGACGTCGCCGGAACGGAACATGTCCAGGTCGATTCCGGAGGAGAAGGTCGGGCCCTCTCCGGTGACGACGACGATTCGGACACGGTCCGGAAGCGTGTGGCCGATACGGGCCAACTCGGTCCACATCCGGCCGGTCATGGCGTTGCGCCGCCGGGGCCGCGACAGCGTGATCCGCGCGACCTCGCCGTCGATCGCCAGTCCCAGACCGGCCGCGGCCAGTTCTTCTTCCGTGGGGGCCGTCGTCTGCTGCGCCATCGCACGCCTTTCACCTGTGGGGCCGCGGGCCCACCCGCTTTCTACCGATCAGTAACATAGCAGTCCGCGGGCCGCTGCCCCGAAGGTCACCCCCTGCTGCGCCGGGTGGCTCCTCCCCTGCCGCGCAGGGTCGCCCCCGCCTCGGTCAGCAGTCGGTGCACGAAGCCGTAGGACCGGCCCGTCGCCGCGGCCAGGGAGCGGATGCTCTCACCGTTGTCGTAACGCCGCTTCAGGTCGGAGGCCAGGTCCGACCGCTCGTCTCCGGTCACCCGGGTGCCTTTTCTCAACGTCTCGGCCACGAGTACCTCCCGATGCTCTCGGCACGGCAACGAAGTCGCTTGCTGCCATGATCAGACATGGTGGCTCCAGTGGGCTACCCATTGAGGCCGGAAAACCACGCGTATCTCCGCCCGACCGTGTTTCGGATGCGGTGAAACCGTGTCCGAAACGGCTCAGGCCAGCGCGATGAGGTCGGTGAACTCCGCGTCCCAGAGGTCCTCCACCCCGTCGGGCAGCAGGATGACCCGCTCCGGCTGCAGCGCCTCCACCGCGCCCTCGTCGTGGGTCACCAGGACGATCGCGCCCCGGTAGTTGCGCAGTGCGGCGAGGATCTCCTCCCGGCTGGCCGGGTCCAGGTTGTTGGTCGGCTCGTCCAGCAGCAGCACGTTGGCGCTGGAGACCACGAGGGCGGCCAGCGCCAGCCGGGTCTTCTCCCCGCCCGAGAGCACCCCGGCGGGCTTGTCCACGTCGTCACCGCTGAACAGGAAGGACCCCAGCACCCGCCGGGCCTCCACCTCGGGCAGGTCCGGTGCGGCGCTCATCATGTTCTCCAGCACCGTGCGGTCGGTGTCCAGGGTCTCGTGCTCCTGGGCGTAGTAGCCCAGCCGCAGCCCGTGCCCCCGGATCACCCGGCCGGTGTCGGGCTGCTCCACCCCCGCCAGCAGCCGCAGCAGCGTGGTCTTGCCCGCGCCGTTCAGTCCGAGGACGACCACCCGACTGCCCCGGTCGACGGCCAGGTCCACCCCGGAGAAGACCTCCAGCGACCCGTAGGACTTGCTCAGCCCCTCGGCGGCCAGGGGGGTGCGCCCGCTGGGCGCGGGATCGGGGAAGCGCAGCTTGGCGACCCGTTCGGAGGTCCGCTCCCCCTGCACCGAGTCCAGCAGCCGCTCGGCCCGGTGGAGCATCTGCTGGGCCGCGCGGGCCTTGGTGGCCTTGGAGCGGAACCGCTCGGCCTGCTTCTGCAGCGCCGACGCCTGCTTCTCGGCGTTGCTCCGCTCCCGCCTGCGCCGCCGCTCGTCGGCCTCGCGCTGCGCCAGGTAGGCCTTCCAGCCCATGTTGTAGACGTCGATGACGCTGCGGTTGGCGTCCAGGTAGAACACCTTGTTGACGACGTGCTCGACCAGGTCCACGTCGTGGCTGATGACGATGAGCCCGCCCTGGTGCGACCTGAGGAAGTCGCGCAGCCAGACGATGGAGTCGCCGTCGAGGTGGTTGGTGGGCTCGTCCAGCAGCAGCGTGTCGGCCCCGCTGAACAGGATGCGGGCCAGTTCCACCCGCCGCCGCTGCCCGCCGGAGAGGGTGCGCAGCGGCTGGGTGAGGACACGCTGCTCCAGGCCCAGGCTGGAGGCGATCGACGCGGCCTCGGCCTCGGCCGCGTAACCGCCGAGCACATGCAGGCGCTCCTCCAGTCGCGCGTAGGCGCGCACCCCCTGGTCGCGGATCTTCGGCACGTCGCTGGCCATCTTCTGCTCGGCCTCGCGCAGCTTGCGCAGCACCTCGTCGATACCGCGCGCCGCCAGGATGCGGTCGCGGGCCACCACGTCCAGGTCGCCGGTGCGCGGGTCCTGCGGCAGGTAGCCGATCGTGCCCGACGTGGTGACCCTGCCCGAGGCCGGAATCCCCTCGCCGGCCAGCACCTTGGTCAGAGTGGTCTTGCCCGCGCCGTTGCGGCCGACCAGACCGATCCGGTCGCCGGGCCCCACCTGGAAGGAGGTGGGTTCCAACAGCAGGCGGGCGCCCACACGGAGTTCGAGGTCAGAGGCGATGAGCATGGGTCTTCGAGGGCTTTCTCGCTACGGCTGCGGGGTGGGCCGGGCACCGGGAAGACGTGCCGGCCGCGGGGAAGACGCGGGGCCCCGGTCCGGGGAGTCGCACCCGACAACCCTAGTCGCTGCGGCGCGCGGGGCCGTCGGTCCTCTCGCTTCGACGGCGCGTGCGCGCCGATTATTCCCCGGCACCGCCGTTGCGGCGCGCCTCGTCCGCCCCCTCGGCGCCCTCCGCGCGGCCCCCGGGCCGCGCGGCGGCCGGGGACTGCGCGGCCGTTGCGGCCCCGGAGCGCTGCCGCGCGGCCTCCGCCTCCTCCGAGCGCTCCTGGCGCCGGGCCTCGGCCACGGTGAACGGCCGGTTGCGCAGCAGCGCGGCCAGCACCGCGGCGACCGGCGTGGCCAGGAACGCCCCGGTGATGCCGCCGATGATGGATCCCACGGAGATGGACAGCAGGACCACGGCCGCGGGCAGGTCCAGGGACCGCCCGTAGACGCGGGGCGCGATGATGTGGCTCTCCAACTGCTGCACGGCGAGGGTCCCCGCCAGCACGACCAGCGCCATCCACAGCCCCTCGACCACCAGGGCCACCAGCACCGAGACGAGCCCGGCCAGGAACGCCCCGATGATCGGCAGGAACGCGCCGATGAAGGTGAGGATGACCAGCGGCATGACCAGGGAGAGGTCGTCCCAGAACACGAAGAGCAGGACCGCGCCGATACCGACCGCGTCGATGAGCCCGACCAGCGCGACGCCGCGTACGTAGCGCCCCATGACGTCGTAGGTGACGTCCCCGGCGACCCGCAGCGCGTTTCGGGTGGGGCCGGGGAACAGCGAGCGCACCCACCGCATCAGGTGGTCGCCGGAGTGCACGAAGTAGACGGTCAGCACGATCACCAGGATGAGCCCGACCAGCACCTCGCCGACCGCGACCGCGCCCGCCCAGGCGCCGCTGATCAACTGGCTGCTGTTGCGCTGGATCCACTCCTGGGCGCTGGCGACCCAGTCGCTGATGATCCGCTCGTCCATCCCGAAGGAGGAGGCGAGCTCCTGGAGGGCGACGACCGACTCGTTGACGCTGACGACGATGGCGTCGAAGCCGGAGACCGCGGGCAGCACGATGAGGGTGACGACCCCCCCGAAGACGACGACCGCGCCCAGCACGCTGATGGTCGTGGACGGCCCCCGCCCCAGCCCGCGCCTGCGCAGCCACTCGGTGGGCGGCATGAGCAGCGCGGTGACGAAGACCGCGAGGATGACGGGGATGACCACCACCCGGATGTAGGAGGCCCCCCACAGGATCAGCGCGACCACCACGCCGATGACGAGCAGCCGCCAGGCCGCGTCGCTGACCTTGCGCAGCAGGTCGTCCTCGACCTCGGGGACCGGAGGGGCCTCCTCCACCACCACGCGGACCTCCCGCTCGGGCATCCGCCCGCGTCCGGCGGTCCTTCTGAACGGCCATCCGTCCGGCCAGTTCCAGCGCACCCCGATCCCCTCTTCCCGATGGTCGTTCTCCTCGGCGGCCACGCGCCCCGTCAATGGTCGCACTCCGCGGCCCGATTGTCCGCCGGTTCGCCCCGGGGCGTCAGATACCCCAGGTGCTGCGCCGCGACCCGGCGGGCACGATCTCGTTGCCGAACGGCGCCAGCGCGACCGGGATCAGCTTGAGCGAGGCCCAGGCCATGGGGATGCCGATGATGGTGACGGCCAGCGCGATCGCGGTGGCGATGTGCTCCAGGGCCAGCCACCACCCGGCCACGATGATCCAGATGACGTTGCCGATGGTGCTGCCGGTGCCCGCCCCGGGCTTGCGCACCAGCTCCCGCCCGAACGGCCAGAGCGCGTAGCTGGCCATGCGGAAGGAGGCCACCCCGAAGGGGATCGTCACCACCAGGACACAGCAGATCAGTCCGGCGAGGGCGTAGCCGACGGCCAGCCAGAATCCTGCGACGAACAGCCAGATGACGTTGAGGACGAAACGTAGCAGAGCCACGAGGTCACACCTTTTTCCTGTCTGGTTCCCCGGTCGCCGCCCTCGCGGCGCGACCGGGCTTCCACGGGTATGACGACGCGCGGCCGCCCGCGGTTCCGGATTCGCCGGTCCACTCGCCCCGGCCCTGGGAAGACTCCGGCCGGTGCCCCGCGGCACGGGCCGGTCCGACCGAATTGTGATCCGGATATCAGAGCCGCGCTCTGGCCAGGAGCCAGGCGTCCCCCATACGATGGATCCTACCCGGGTCTGTGGTCTGGGTCATGCACATCTTCCCGGACTCCGGAGACGCTCCGACGGCTCCGGTCCGGAGAGATCCGATTTCGATAACGGTTGGGCGAGTAATTTCCCCACCCCCGTGCGAAATCGGGAGCGGGGATGGCATGATTACGTACCGGTTCGCGGGGAGAGCGTTTCCACCGCCTCCGCAGCCTCTCGCGTGAGCACCCGCCGGTTCGGCGAATCTGTGTCAAGTGCTCTCAACCTCACGGGAACACCCGAGCGGAGCACGGCGTTACTGCTGTGCTGGGTGCCTCACGCAGCTTTACCCGGTTTGTTCATCAGCTTGCACACAGCTTACAGCGATTTCATGTAGAGGTGGTTCAACCATGTCTCAGGTACGTCGGCAGGCCGCGCTGCGCCCCCGCCCGAGCTGGGGGTGGCAGGATGCCGCCGCGTGCCGGGGCGAGGACCTTGTGCTCTTCTTCGGCCCTGACGGCGAACGCCAGCCGGAACGGGAGATCCGCGAGCGCAAGGCCAAGGAGATCTGCGCTCACTGCCCTGTCCGTACCGAGTGTCTCGACTACGCGATCTCGCGTCCCGAGAAGTACGGCACCTGGGGTGGACTCAACGAGGACGAGCGCGCGTCCGAGCGTCGGCGCCGGATGCGTCGCGCCAACGCAGCCTGATTCTGCCGCCCCGGCTGGGAGTACTCCCTCACCGGTCCTCCCACACCGGCGACATCGCCTGACCTCAAGGGTCGTTCACCGTGGCGCCCCGACGTCTCACGTCGAGGGCGCCACGGTGTTCTTCCCGCCTCCTCCGCGCTTCTTCTCCGGCCGCGGGGGTCACAGGTGCCGGTCGAACCACTCGGCCGCGCGGACCCCGACGCGCCGCCACTCCTCGGGCCGGTGCAGCAGCTGCTCGGCGCCCGCCACCACCTCCAGCGCGGTGGGCGCGGTCAGCTGCCCCAGCGTCCACTCGGCGAGTTCGCGCACGAAGGAGTCGGCCCCCTGCACCAGGATCAGGGTGGGCGCGCGCACCCTGGTCAGCGCCTCGCCGGCCAGGTCGACGCGGCCCCCGTGGGTGACCACCGCCGCCACCTCCCCGGGCTGCCGTCCGGCGGCGTCCAGCGCTCCCGGTGCGGCCTGCCCCGTGCCGAGCAGCGCGATCGGCGCGTCGGCCACCGGGGGCGTGCGGCGCACCCAGCGCACTCCGGCCGTCAGCCGCTCCCCCAGCATCCCGGGCGTCACCTCCACGGTGCCGGTGCCCGTCTCGGTCGGGGTGAGCAGGTCGAGCAGGAGCGTCGCGTAGCCCGCGGCGCGCAGCACCGTCCCGATCGCCTGGTTGTGCGGGGTGAGGCGGCCGTGCCCCGAGGCCAGGACCACCGTGCCGCGCACCACCGAGGGGACGACGAGCTCCCCGGCGAGTTCGGCACCGCCCGCCGAGACGCTCGCCCGGTGCCGGGAGTCCCCGCTCTCCCCCAGGTCCCGGTGTTCGGCCAGCAGCGCGGCCACCCTCCCCTCGGCCACCTCGCCGAAGTCCCGGTACCACCGGTCCAGGGAGTGGAAGTGGTCGGGCACGGCCAGCGTCACGGTGCGGTCGGCCTCGGCGCGCAGGCTCTCCACCGCCTCGGCCGAGGCGACCGGAAGCGCCAGCACCAGCCGTGCCGGCCGGTGTCGGCGCACCATCCGCAGCGCCGCGCGGGCGGTGCCGCCGGTGGCCGCGCCGTCGTCCACCACGACCACGTCGCGGTCGGTCAGCTGCGGCATGGCACGCGACCCCCGATAGGCCTCGCGGCGGTGCGCGGCCCGGGCGCGTGCGTCGGCCACCGCGTCGGAGAGCCGACTGCGGGGAATCCGCAGCCGCGCCAGTGCGGCGTCGTCGTAGCAGACGTGTCCGTCCTCGGTGACCGCGCCCAGTTCCACGTCGGGATGGTCGGGCAGGGTGATGCGGTCGACCACCGCCACGTCGAGCGGGGCGTGCAGGACGCGGGCCAGTTCCGCACCGACCGCCACCCCGCCGCCGGGCAGTGCGATGACCACGGGGGCGGCCCCGGCCACGGCGCGCACCCGTTCGGCGAGCCGGTGTCCGGCGACGGTCCGGTCGGGGAAGGGAAGCGATACGGGTAGTGGACTCACGGCGACCACCGCAGACTCGTCAGGTGAGTGGAGCGCTACTGCCCTACCCGTTCCGCGCCGATCACCAACCCCCCTGGTCCGGTTGTTTTCCCCGCTCGGCAGGTAAAGAACCGTTGACCGCCCCCGCGGCGGGCGCTGTGCCGGCCAGCACCGACATGACCAGCGCGTCGTGGCGGCGCCCCTCCCACAGCAGGGCCTCGCGCAGCCTGCCCTCCACGGTGAAACCGCAGGCGCGGTAGGCGGCGATGGCGCGCATGTTGAACGCGTAGACGCGCAGCCAGACCCGGTGCAGGCCGAGGCGGTCGAAGGCGTAGCGCAGGACCAGCCGGGTGGCCTCCTGGCCCAGGCCGCGCCCGGTGAACTCGATCGCCGACAGCGCGATGCGGTAGGCGGCGCTCTCGTTGTACGGGTCGATGTCCATCAGGGACAGCTCGCCGTAGAACCGGTTGTCGGGGTTGCCGAGGATGGCCAGGTCCAGGCGTTCGTCGTCGGTGGCGCGGCTGCGGCACCACTGCTCGACCTCCGCCCGGTCGGGGAGGCGGTGGGTGCCGGTGAGCCGCCGGATCTCCGGGTCGTGGAGCGAGGTGTACAGGGCGTCGGCGTGCTCGGGGGCCAGGGGGACCAGCCGGACCCGCTCCCCCACGAGCACCGGTTTGCTCCGCAGCACGCTCAGGTCGATCACCGGGACAGGCCCCCTCACCGCGCACAGGTACGCAGACCTCCTATCTAGGCCCCCCGGGGGGATTACGCAACTCCCGGGGAGGAGCCTAGGATCACCCGGGGTCCCCACCGGTCCCGTTCCCCACCGCCCCGCCGCCCCGGAGGTCTCCTTGTCCGATGATCCGCTGTCCCCTGGGGCCGACTCCGCAGCACGGCGGGCGCGGCTCGGCGTCGCCGGACTGTTCACGGTCAACGGGCTCGGCTACCCCTCCGTGGTGCCGTGGCTGCCCGCGATCAAGAGCCACCTGGAGCTGTCCAACGCCGCCCTGGGCACGGCCATCGCCGCCATGCCGCTGGGCGCGCTGCTGACCGGGATGCTCGCGGGGCCGCTCATCGCCCGGTTCGGCAGCGGACGCACCGCGGTGGTCTGCAGTCTGCTGTCGGCGTGGACGCTGCCGGTGGTCGCGCTGGCGCCGAACTGGTGGGTGCTGGCGGCGGCGCTGTTCGTGATCGGCTCCGCCGACACCTGGTCCGACTCGGCGATGAACGTGCACGGGCTGCGGGTGCAGCGCCGTTACGGCCGCAGCATCATCAACACCTTCCACGCGGTGTGGAGCGTGGCGGCGGTGACGGGCGGCCTGGTGGGGTCGGTGGCGATCGGGGCGGGCCTGCCCCTGCTGGTCCACCTGGCGGGGGTGGCGCTGGCGCTCACCGCGCTCGCGGTGGGCTCGTCGCGGCTGCTGCTGGACGGTCCCGAGCACGCCGAACGCGCCGACGGCCACGGCCTGGACGGCGGTCGGACGCGGCCGGCCGCCGGGGCGCTGGGCCTGCTGGCGGCGCTGGGCGTGCTGCTGATGCTGGCGGCCGCGGTGGAGGACGCGGCGGCCTCGTGGGGAGGGGTCTACCTGCGCGACGAGATCGGCACGGCGGCGTTCCTGGCCGGTCTGCCGTTCGTGGCCTGCCAGACGTCGATGACCCTGGGACGGCTGGCGGGCGACCGGCTGACCGACGCCTTCGGCGCGGCCGCGGTGGCCCGGACGGGGCTGCTGCTGTCGGCGGCGGGCCTGGCCGGCGCGCTGCTGCTGCCCAACGCGGTGACGACCGTCGTCGGCTTCGGTCTGTGCGGGCTGGGGGTGGCCACCCTGTTCCCGCTGACGCTGGCCGCCGCGGGCGAGATCCCGGGGGTGCGCAGCGGCGACGGGGTGGCCGCGGTGTCCTGGCTGGCGCGCCTGGGTTTCCTGGCCTTTCCGCCGCTGGTGGGCCTGGTCGCCGACACGGCCTCGCTGCGGGTCGGCCTGGCCCTGATCCCGGTCGCCGCGCTGGCGGGGGCCTGCCTGGCCTGGAGTCTGCGGCCGCAGCCCGCCGGGCGCGCCTGACCCGGGGCGGCCGCGGCCCGCGGGGCTCCTCGGTCCACCGGAGGCGCGGTGCCGCAGGGGCGGGGCATGCTGGGCGCATGCTGCTCGGCCTCGGCCCCGACCGTCAGACCCGTGAGTTCCGGTGCGACTGCCGCGCCGCCCCGATCGAGCGGGCCTGGGGGTACGTCCACGCTGGCGGCGCCACCCACGCCGTCGACTCCGCGAACTGCCGCCACCCCGTCGACCGGGACCACGACGTCTGGATCGGCGTGGTCTTCGGCACCTGGGGCGGCGATCCCGGGACGTGGCGCGGCCACGTGTCCTCCGGCTGCCGGGTCGGTCCGGTCGCGGGGCAGCCGGCCCCCGCCGCCGCCCTCGTTCCCGCAGCGTCCGTCTTCCCCGGCAGTCCCCTCTTCGGCCGCACACTCGACCACGCGGCCGCCCTGCAGCACCCGCGGCTCGCCGAGTTCTGGCGGGTCCGCGACTTCGCGCCGCAGGCCGATCCGCTCGTGCGGGACCGCCGGTACGGGCACCGACCGGGGCGGCGAGGAGTCGCCGCCCCGGTCGGTGCCCCGGTCAGGCGCAGGTGTCGAGCATGGTGGACAGGCCCTTGTGGTCCTGGTCGGACACCGGCAGGTCGTAGCGGTACAGCACGTCGATGTAGATGACGGCGTAGGTGCACTGGAAGCCCTCGTGGGGCTGCCACTCGCCGGGGCCGGAGTCGCTCTTCTCCCGGTTGGCCGGGCCGTCGGAGGCCAGCAGGTTGCCGGGGTCGTTGGCGAACTCCACGCGCGTGTCGCGGTCCCAGCCGTCGGCGCCCATGCGCCAGGCCAGGGACAGCGGCACCACGTGGTCGATCTGCACGGCCTGCGGGTCCTCGGAGGTGAACTCGATGGTCTTGCCGGTGTAGGGGTCGTGCAGCGTGCCGGAGAGGACCTTGCAGCCGTCGGGGGCGAACTCCACGTCCTCCAGGTCGCGGGCGAGGATGTCGTTGCGGGTGGAGCAGCCGTTGCCGTCGGTGTCGATCCATCCGCTGCCGAACTCGTCGCGTTCGTAGTCGCCGCGCGGGGCGGGTTCGGCGATCGGCATCGCGTCCAGCCGCTGCCTGGCCTCGGCCGCCTCCGCGTCCGTCCCGGGGCTCTGCGGCGCGCCCGTCGAGGGCGCGTCCGCCTCGATCTCCTCCAGCACGTCCAGCACGTCCTCCAGGGCCTGACAGCCGGTCAGCGCGAGGGCGGCCGTCGCGGCGGCCGCCGCGACACGGATACGCGCTCTGCCGTTGTGTGGTGCGGGGGGCATGCGGTTCTCAGTCTCCTGTCTCTGTTGCGGGGGGCTCGGCCTGCTCCGTCGCAGCCGTGGAGCCGGCGGGAGATCGGGGGGCGGGCTCCTGCCGCGCCGCGCAGGCGCGGTCGGTTCCGGACGGGGTCCGGCCATCGTGTTCTTCCCCCGTCTGCGGTCCGGGAACCTCGCCGTCCGGTTCGAAGTCGCCGGCCAGGCGCTGCAGGGCCTCCTCGTGGCGCTCCACCAGGCGCACGGCCCTGGCCCGGCGGCGCGCGGCGAGGTCGGCCCTGGCCTGGGCGGTCACGGCGACCGGCCAGATGGCGTCGATCTCGGCGTTGAGGGAGGAGCCGGCCAGGACCGCCACGGCCATCAGGTACAGCCAGATCAGGATGACGATGGGCGCGGTGAGCGATCCGTAGAGATCGGCCTGTCCGACCGAGGCGTTCAGGTACAGCCGCAACCCCACCGTGCCGAGCAGCAGGATCAGCATCGCCGCGGCCGCGCCCGGCAGTTGGCGCACCGGTGAGGTGCGCACGGGCACGCTCAGCGTGTAGAGGGCGACGATGCAGACCAGGCAGAGCAGGCCCACCAGCGGCCAGTAGGCCAGGGACAGGTAGTCGGCCGCGGCGGGCAGCAGCACGCGGACCACCTCCGGGCCGGCCACGATGACCGGCAGCACGACCAGCGCGAACAGCAGCGCCCCCAGGTAGGCGACGAAGGCGAGCAGGCGGCGGCGCAGGTAGCCGCGCATCCCGTCCAGTCCGTGGGCGATGGTGATGGCCTCGATGAACACGCTCATCGCGCGGGACCCGGACCACAGCGACACCAGGAAGCTCAGCGAGAGCACTCCGCCGTGGGCGCCGTCCAGGAAGTCGTCCACCAGGGGTTCGACCGCGGCGTCCACGGTCTCGGCGGTCAGCACGGTGGCGGCCAGGTCCAGCATCCAGGCGCGGATCTCCAGGACCGTCTGGCGGCCGAGGACCGAGCTGAGGCGGCCCAGCGCGCCGACCAGGCCGAGCAGCAGGGCGGGCAGGGACAGCAGGGAGAAGAACGCGGACTCGGCGGCCAGGCCCAGGATGCGGACCCGCATCGCGGAGCGCACCGTGCGCACGACGAGCGTGGCGGCGGTCCCGGACCGGGGATGGCGGTCGGGCCAGGTCTCGACCACCTCACGGACCCGTTCCGGGTTCACCCACTTCGGCAGCACTCTTCCGAACATAGTCGAGAGGTCCCGCTCCCCCCCAGGAACAGGGTGTTTCGTCGTGGTTTCCGAACCGTTCCGTTGGCCGATCGTGACCGGGCCGGCGCCTCTCCCCCCTTGCTGTGACACGCCTCACGGCCCCTTTTCCCACCCTTCGGGTAGACAAAGGTTTTGCGGTCATGTCATGGTCGTTGTCATGGCCGCTGTTATCGACCCCATGCTCTGCGTGCGACGCCACGTGGACTACCTTCGGGTCCGCAGCGCGATCTGTCGCAACGTCGCCTGATCTCTCAGCCGCCTTGTAGCACTTTCCGCCTTCGGGCGTGCTCGGCGCCGACGTTGCCCTCCTTCCTCCGCCTCCCGCCGCGCGCGACGCCGTCCGCGTGGGAGGCCCGGCCGGACGGACGTCGGTCCGAGGCGCCCCCGACCGCAATCCGAACGCGTCCGACCGGACTCGCAGAGTCACGGTCCGCGCCCCGGTGGACGTCACAGACTCGGAGGACCCAGCGATGCCGTCCGCAGCAACACCGACCGGCCGTCCCGTCAGGAAGACGACGCGCCCGCGCCGAGGCGAGGGGCAGTGGGCTCTCGGCTACCGCGAGCCGCTCAACAAGAACGAGGAGATCAAGAAGAACGACGACGGGCTGAACGTCCGCCAGCGCATCATCGACATCTACTCCAAGACGGGGTTCGACTCGATCGACCCGGCCGACCTGCGCGGGCGTTTCCGCTGGTACGGCATCTACACCCAGCGCGCCCCGGGCATCGACGGCGGCAAGACCGCGGTGCTGGAGCCCGAGGAGCTCGACGACCGCTACTTCATGATGCGGGTGCGCACCGACGGCGGGCAGCTCAGCGTCGCCCAGCTGCGGGCCCTGGCGGAGGTCTCCACCGCCTACGCGCGCGACACCGCCGACATCACCGACCGGCAGAACATCCAGCTGCACTGGGTGCGCATCGAGGACGTCCCCGCCATCTGGGAGCGGCTGGAGAGCGTGGGCCTGACGACCACGGAGGCCTGCGGCGACACCCCGCGCGGCATGCTGGGCTGTCCGCTGGCCGGGATCGCCGAGGACGAGGTCATCGACTCCACCCCGCAGCTGCGCCAGATCGCCGCCGACCACATCGGCAGCCCGCTCTTCTCCAACCTGCCGCGCAAGTTCAAGACCGCGGTGGACGGCTGCGCGGTGCACTGCACCAACCACGAGATCAACGACGTGGCCTTCGTCGGCGTCATCGGCCCCGACGGCACGCCCGGCTACGACCTGTTCGTCGGCGGCGGCCTGTCCACCAACCCGATGTTCGCCCAGCGGCTCGGCACGTTCGTCCGCCCCGACCAGGTCAGCGAGGTGTGGGCGGGGGTCTGCTCGGTCTTCCGCGACTACGGCTACCGCCGCCTGCGGCACCGCGCCCGCATCAAGTTCCTGGTCAAGGACTGGGGCGTGGAGAAGTTCCGCGAGGTGCTGGAGAAGGAGTACCTGGGCTACTCGCTGCCCGACGGCCCCGAGCCGGTCCTCGACCCGGGCACCCGCCGCGACCACGTGGGCGTGCACCGCCAGAAGGACGGCCGCTTCTACGTGGGCTTCGCCCCCCGAGTGGGCCGGGTCAGCGGTACCGTGCTGGGCCGCATCGCCGACATCGCCGAGGCGCACGGCTCCGACCGGGTCCGCACCACCGCCGACCAGAAGCTGGTGATGCTGGACGTCACCGAGGACCGGATCGACTCGGTCGTGGCCGCGCTGGAGGCCGAGGACCTGCAGGTGAACCCCAGCGTCTTCCGTCGCCAGACGATGGCCTGCACCGGCATCGAGTACTGCAAGCTCGCCATCGTCGAGACCAAGAACCGCGCCATGAGCCTGATCGACGAGCTGGAGCGGCGCCTGCCCGACTTCGGCGAGCCGCTGACCATCAACCTCAACGGCTGCCCGAACGCCTGCGCCCGCACCCAGACCGCCGACATCGGCCTGAAGGGCCAGCTGGTCACCGACGCCGACGGCAACCAGGTGGAGGGCTTCCAGATCCACCTGGGCGGCGGGCTCGGCCTGCAGGCCGGGTTCGGCCGCAAGGTCCGCGGTCTCAGGACCACCGCCGCGGAACTGCCCGACTACGTCGAGCGGGTGGCGCGGCGCTTCACGGAGCAGAAGCAGGAGGGCGAGACCTTCGCGGAGTGGGTGGCGCGTGCCGAGGAGGCGGACCTGCGGTGAGCCGCCGAACCGGACCCATGAGAGGAGGAGGGCGCCGATGAGCGAGCGGGCCGCCCCCTACTACTGCCCCTACTGCGGGGACGAGGACCTGGAGCCGCACGAGGGCGACGGGAGCAGGGGCGAGGGATACGCCTGGGCCTGCGGCTCCTGCGCCCGGGTGTTCCGCGTCAAGTTCGTCGGCCTGCGCGCCTCCGCCTTCGCCGACACCCGACCCACCGCGCCGAGCGGGGAGGAGAACCGTTGAACGTCATGGTCGACGGCGCGGCGTTCGCCGCCGCGGCCGCAGCGGAACTGGAGGAGGCCAGCGCCACGGAGATCATCCGGTGGGCCGCCGACACCTTCGGCGACCGGCTGTGCCTGACCTCCTCGATGGCCGACGCCCTCATGGTGGACCTGGTCTCCGGTGTGGTGCCGGGCATCGACGTGATCTTCCTGGACACCGGCTACCACTTCCCCGAGACGCTGGGCACCCGCGACGCGGTCGCGCAGACCTATCCGGTCAACCTGATCACCGTGCAGCCGACGCGCACGGTGGCCGAGCAGGACCGCGACCTGGGGCCCCGGCTGTACGGGCGCGACCCCAACCTCTGCTGCCACCTGCGCAAGGTGGAGCCGCTGCAGCGGGCGCTGGAACCGTACGACGCGTGGCTGACCGGCCTGCGCCGCGACGAGGCGGTGACCCGCCGCGACGTGGGCGTGGTGCAGTGGGACGCCCGCAAGAAGAAGGTCAAGGTCAATCCGATCGCCCGGTGGACGCAGGCCGACGTGGACGCCTACGTGGCCGAGCGCGGGGTGCTGGTCAACCCGTTGCAGTACGACGGGTACCCCTCCATCGGCTGCGCGCCGTGCACCCGGCGCGTCGCCGAGGGCGCCGATCCGCGCAGCGGACGCTGGGCGGGGACGGGGAAGGTCGAATGCGGTCTGCACGTGTGAACGGCGGCCGGGAGCACCTCCCGGCCGGGATTCCCCTGGTCGCCGTGGCGCACGGCAGCGCCGACCCGCGGTCGGCGGCCACCGTCGAGGCGCTGTTCGCCCGGGTGCGGCGCCTGCGTCCGGGGCTGGACGTGCGGGTGAGCTACCTCGACCACGTCGCCCCCGATCCGCACGCGGCCGTGGCCGGGCTCGCCGCGGAGGGGGCGGGTGAGGCCGTGGTGCTGCCGGCGCTGCTGACGGCCGCCTACCACAGCAAGGTCGACCTGCCCCGGGTGCTGGAGCGGGTGCGCGCCGACTTCCCGTGGCTGCGGGTGCGCTACGCCGACCCGCTCGGCCCGCACCCGCTGCTGCTGGACGCGGTGGAGCGGCGCCTGGCCGAGGCCGGTGCCGTCGCCGGCCCCGACACGGCGCTGGTGCTGGCGTCGGCCGGGTCCAGTGACGCGCACGCCAACGCGGTGGTCGAGGCGGCGGCGCGGGAGCTGGCCGCGCGCGGGCCGTGGCGCGAGGTGCGCGCCGCGTTCGCGTCGGCGGCCTCCCCCCGGCCGGAGGAGGCGGTGCACGCGGCGCACGCGGCGGGCGCCGCCCGGGTGGCGGTCGCCAGCTACCTGCTGGCGCCGGGTTTCTTCGCCGACCGGGTGCGCGCCCGGTCCCTGGAGGCGGGGGCGCACGTGGTCTCCGCCGCGCTGGGCGAGAGCCCGGAACTGGCCGAGGTGGTGCTGCACCGCTACGACGCGGCGGTGCGCGCCAAGTACGTTCCGGGGCCCGTCGCGCGCTGAGGCGCGGACGGCCCCGCAGGGAGCCCCGACCCGCTGTCGCGGGTCGGGGCTCCCCCGTTTTCCCGCACTTCCCCTCAGGGACACCCCGAGGAGGACTCAGGGAGAACCCCCATAGCGTTTTGGCCACTTGTTCTATAATTTGGCCATGCGGTCAAAAAATAATCCAAGTGGTCAGAAAGACCGGTCCGACCGGTCGTTCATCGAGAAGGCGCGCAGGGCGCAGATCATCGACGCCGCGATCCACACGATCGCCGAGGTCGGCTTCGCCAAGGCGTCGCTGGCCCGCATCGCCGCGCGGGCGGGCGTCAGCAAGGGCGTGATCTCCTACCACTTCGCCGGAAAGGACGAACTCGTGGAGCAGGTGGTGATGCAGGTCTACACCGACATCGCCGACTCCGTCCTCCCCCGGCTCCTGGAGCAGCCCTCCGCGACCGCCGTGCTGCGCACCCACATCCTGACCGTGGCGGAGTACATGCGCGACCACCGCGCCCACCTGGCGGCCCTGGGGGAGGTCTTCACCAACTTCCGCACCGCCGACGGCACGCTCCGCTACGGGATCACGGCCAACGAGGAGCTGTACGCCTCGCTGGAGAACCTCTACCGCGAGGGCCAGCGGACCGGCGAGTTCCGCTCCTTCGACCCGCGGGTGATGGCGATCACCCAGCAGGCCGCGGTCGACAGCATGTTCGCCTACTGGACCGCCCACCCCGACCACGACCTCCGGGCGCACGCCCGCGAACTGGCCGACCTGTTCGAACGGGCCGTCCGCGTGCCCACACCCCCCCTGACCTCGGCCGACCCGCCCACGAAGGGAGCCCCATGACCGAGCGGACCCACCCGCCCGACGCGGCCGTCCGGCCACGGCCGCGCCTGCACCACATCGACAACCTGCGGATCCTGCTCACGGTGCTGGTGGTGCTGCACCACGTCGCCGTGACCTACGGCAACATCCCCGTCTGGTACTACACCGAACCCGCCCAGGACCCCACCGGGGTCCTGCTGGACCTGCTGGTCATCACCAACCAGGCGTTCTTCATGGGGTTCTTCTTCCTCATCTCCGGCTACTTCGTGCCCGGCTCCCACGAGCGCAGGGGCTCCCGGGCGTTCCTGCGCGAGCGGCTGCGACGCCTCGGCGTCCCGCTGCTGCTGTTCATCCTGCTGCTGCGTCCGCTCCTCACCGCCGGGCACTACCCCCAGCTCCGGGCCGACTTCGCCGAGCAGGGCGTCGAGCTGCCCTACTGGCTGTACTACCTGCTCACCTGGGACCCGGGGCCGCTGTGGTTCGTCGAGGTGCTGCTCGTCCTCACCCTCGGCTACCTGCTGCTGCACCGCCTCCGCGGCACCCGCGCGGCCGTCCCCTCCCCCCGCCGTCCCCCGGCGCCGGGCCGCCTGCCCGGGCCGCTGGCGGTGGCCGCCTTTGTCGTCGGACTCACCCTGGCCACCTACGGGTGGCGGGTACTCGCCCCGGCCCCGTACTGGCCGTTCGTGGGACTGCCCAGTCCGGGCTACCTGCCGCAGTACGTCGCACTGTTCACGGTCGGCGTCCTGGCCTTCCGCCACGACTGGTTCCGGCGGATCCCGCGCGCCGCGGGCTGGGCCGGGTTCGCGGTCGCCGCCGCCGCGCTCGCCGTCTTCCTCACGGTGCGGCCGCTGCTGGGGGAGGCCGCGGGCCACCCGGGGACGTGGTCGGCCCTCGCCGTCGCCGCCTGGGAGAACACCTTCGCCGTCGGCATGGTCCTGGGCCTGCTGGTGCTCTTCCGCGAACGGTTCGGCCGCCAGGGCCGCCCGGCCCGCTTCCTCTCCGACCACGCCTTCGCGGTGTACGTCCTGCACCCGCTGGTCCTGGTCGGCCTGGGACACGCGTTCAGCGGCTGGGAGGCCCCCGCCGTCGCGAAGTTCGCGGTCGTGGCGGTGCTCGCGATCCCGCTGTGCTGGCTGCTCGCCGCCCTGGTCCGGGCCCTGCCGTACGCCGAACGGGTGCTCTAGCGCCCACGCCCCCGCGCCCGGGGCCGCCTCGGGCGCGGGGGCGTGGGGCCGTGCCCGGTCCGACTAGCCTGGGGGTTCCGCGACACGACCGAGAAAAGGGGGCCTTTCGCGGTCATGGCACACACGCACGAGGTGTTCAACCAGCCCAGTCCGCTGGCCGACCACGACGTCTCCGCCGATCCCGCCCTCCTGGAGGGCCTGGAGCGCGAGGGCGGCGGCTGGGCCGTCGAGGAGGTGCGCGAACTGGGGCGGCTGGCCGGCAGCGCCCGCGCCCGTTCCTGGGCCGAACAGGCCGACACCCACACCCCGGTGCTGCGCACCCACGACCGCTACGGCCACCGCATCGACGAGGTCGACTTCCACCCCGCCTGGCACGTGCTCATGGACACCGCCGTCACCCACGGCCTGCACGCCGCACCGTGGGCCGACGACCGTGCCGGGGCGCACGTGGCGCGGGCCGCCAAGTTCTTCGTGTGGAGCCAGGCCGAGGCCGGACACGGCTGCCCGATCTCCATGACCTACGCCGCGGTGCCCGCCCTGCGGCACTCCCCCGACCTCGCCGCGCGGTTCGAGCCGCTGCTGACCGCCCGCGTCTACGACTTCGGGCTGCGCCCCCCGCACACCAAGCGGGGCCTGCTGGCGGGCATGTCCATGACCGAGAAGCAGGGCGGCTCCGACGTGCGCGCCAACACCACCCGCGCGGTGGCCGCCCCCGACGGCACCTACCGGCTGCGCGGGCACAAGTGGTTCACCTCCGCGCCCATGAACGACCTGTTCCTCACTCTCGCCCAGACCGCCGAGGGGCTGACCTGCTTCCTGGTGCCCCGGGTGCTGGAGGACGGCTCCCGCAACGCGCTGACTCTCCAGCGGCTCAAGGACAAGCTCGGCAACCGCTCCAACGCCTCGGCGGAACTGGAGTACGACGGCGCGCACGCCTGGCTCGTCGGGGAGCCGGGACGGGGGGTGCGCACCATCATCGAGATGGTCAACGCCACCCGGCTGGACTGCGTGATCGGCTCGGCCGCGGGTATGCGCGCGGCGCTGTCGGAGGCGGTCCACCACGCCGCCGAGCGCCGCGCCTTCGGCAAGCGGCTCGTCGAGCAGCCGCTGATGCGCAACGTGCTGGCCGACCTGGCCCTGGAGTCGGAGGCGGCCACCGCCCTCATGCTGCGGCTGGCCGGTGCGGCCGACCGCGCCGTGCGCGGTGACGCGCGCGAGGCCGCGTTCCGCCGCCTGGCGGTGCCCGTGGGCAAGTTCTGGGTGACCAAACGCCAGGTGGCGCACGTGGCCGAGGCCCTGGAGTGCCTGGGCGGCAACGGCTACGTCGAGGAGTCCGGCCTGCCCCGGCTGTTCCGCGAGTCCCCGCTCAACTCCCTGTGGGAGGGGTCGGGCAACGTCGCCGCCCTGGACGTGCTGCGCGCCCTGCGCCGCGAACCGGACAGCGTCGAGGCGTTCCGCGCCGAGCTGGCCCTGGCCGAGGGCGCCGACCCGCGACTGGACGCGGCCGTGCACCGCCTGCTGGCCGACCTGGCCGACCCGGAGTCCGCCGAGTACCGGGCCCGGTCCACGGTGGCGGCGATGGCGGTGTGCCTGCAGGCGTCCCTGCTGGTGCGGCACGCTCCGGCGGCCGTGGCCGACGCCTTCGTCGCCTCGCGGCTGGACGGCGGGGCCGGGCCCGTCCCGGGCACCCTGCCGCCGTCCGCCGACACCGAGGCGATCCTGGAGCGGGCCCGGCCCCGACGCTGAGCGGGCGCGCGGCCGCCCCCAGCGGGGCCGCGCGCCTCCGCGTCGCCCCTCCGACCAGGGCACACACGGCACGATCGGATGTCGATCGGCTCCGGCAGGCATAGACCGCGCGTGATGGCGGAACAACATCTCCGTCCGCGATCCCGCAGCGCAGAAGGACAGCGACGCCCATGGTGGAAGTCTGGCCCGGCACCTCCTACCCGCTCGGAGCGACCTACGACGGCTCCGGGACGAACTTCTCGCTCTTCTCCGAAGTCGCCACCGGGGTGGAACTGTGCCTGTTCGACGACGACGGCGCGGAGACCCGGATCGCGCTGACCGAGCGGGACGGCCACGTCTGGCACGGCTACCTGCCGGCGGTGGGCCCCGGGCAGCGCTACGGCTACCGGGTGCACGGGCCCCACGACCCGGCGCGCGGCCTGCGCTGCAACCCCAACAAGCTGCTGGTCGACCCCTACGCCAAGGCCATCGACGGACGGATCGACTGGCACGAGTCGCTGTTCGACTACCACTTCGCCGACCCCTCCCGGGCCAACAACCACGACAGCGCCCCCTACCTGCCCAAGTGCGTGGTGGTCAGCCCGTTCTTCGACTGGGGCAACGAGAAGCGGCCCGGCGTCCCCTACCACGAGACGGTGATCTACGAGACCCACGTGCGCGGACTGACCGTACGCCACCCCCAGGTCCCCGAACGGCTGCGCGGCACCTACGCCGGCATGGCCCACCCCGCCGTCCTCGACCACCTGCGGAAACTGGGCGTGACCGCCGTGGAGCTGATGCCGGTGCACCACTTCCTCCCCGAGCACGCCCTGGTCGCGCGGGGCCTGACCAACTACTGGGGCTACAACACGCTGGCGTTCCTGGCCCCCGACAGCGGGTACGCGGCCACCGGCACCCGCGGCGAGCAGGTGCAGGAGTTCAAGGCGATGGTCAAGGCCCTGCACGAGGCCGGCATCGAGGTCATCCTCGACGTGGTCTACAACCACACCGCCGAGGGCGACCACATGGGGCCCACCCTGTCGCTGCGCGGCATCGACAACCTCGCCTACTACCGGGTGCGCGAGGACGACCGGCGCTACTACCTCGACTACACCGGCTGCGGCAACAGCCTCAACATGCGCCACCCGCACTCGCTGCAGCTGATCATGGACTCGCTGCGCTACTGGGTGCTGGACATGCACGTCGACGGGTTCCGCTTCGACCTGGCCTCGGCCCTGGCCCGGGAGTTCCACGACGTGGACCGGCTCAGCACGTTCTTCGACATCGTGCAGCAGGACCCGGTGATCTCCCAGGTCAAGCTGATCGCCGAACCGTGGGACGTGGGACCGGGCGGCTACCAGGTGGGCAACTTCCCGCCGCTGTGGACCGAGTGGAACGGCAAGTACCGCGACACCGTCCGCGACTTCTGGCGCGGCTACCCGGTGCTGCCCGAACTGGCCTCCCGGCTGTCGGGCTCCTCCGACCTGTACCAGGCCGACGGGCGCCGCCCGGTGGCCTCCATCAACTTCGTCACCTGCCACGACGGCTTCACCCTGGCCGACCTGGTCTCCTACGACCGCAAGCACAACGAGGCCAACGGGGAGGACAACCGCGACGGCACCGACGACAACCGCTCCTGGAACCACGGCGTGGAGGGCCCCACCGACGACGCGGCGATCACCACGCTGCGCCGCCGCCAGATGCGCAACATCCTGACCACGCTGATGCTCAGCCAGGGCGTGCCGATGCTGTCGCACGGCGACGAGGTCGGCCGCACCCAGCACGGCAACAACAACGCCTACTGCCAGGACAACGAGATCGCCTGGGTCGACTGGGACCTGGGCAGGGAGCAGGAGGAGCTGCTGGAGTTCGTGCGGACACTGTCGCGGCTGCGCCGCGAGCACCCGGTGTTCCGCCGCCGCCGGTTCTTCCAGGGCCGCCCCTCCGCCCCGGGGCAGCTGCGCGACATCGCCTGGCTGCGTCCCGACGGCGGGCTCATGGAGGACGCCGACTGGGGGCGGGGCGGGCGCGCGCTCGGGGTGTTCCTCAACGGCGACGCCATCACCGAGCCGGACCGGCTGGGCCGCCGGGTCCGTGACGACTCGTTCCTGCTGCTGTTGAACGCGGGGATCAGCGACGTGCGCTTCACCCTGCCCGACCGGGATTACGGCGCGTCCTGGGAGACGGTTGTGGACACGGCCGAACCCGATGTGCGGGCCCGTCCCCCGCTGCCCGCAGGCGGCGGGGTGACCGTGGTCGACCGGGCGTTCCTGGTCCTCAGAAGGGTGGCGGGGCCGGCCGGGGGCTGAGCGGGACCGGGCTTGCGCCCGCTCCGGGAACCTTCGGGAGCCCTCCCGGCCGCGCGTGCGTCTCACCGGACGGCGGGACCGACCGCGTGGCGGGCCGGAGAGGACGGCTCCGGCCCGCCTTCCCGGTCAGCCGGTGTCGCCGCGCCGCCGGCGCAGTTCCCCCCGTACCGGGACCGCCGCCGCGGCGAGGAGCCCGGCCACCAGGACCGCGCACAGCACCGCGGGCACCAGGTCCCCCGACGTCTTGGCCCAGGAGGCCAGGGCGTCGGCGGCCAGCAGTCCGGCGGCGAGGGCGGCCACCTCGACCACCAGCAGCGTGCGCAGCAGGTGGCGGTCGGACATCGGGGTGCGGCTCGTCCAGTCCAGGGACGTCAGCCATGCCACCAGGTTCCGCGGTTTCTCGGCGGCGCCGCGGCCCACCGCGTGCCTGACGTGCTTCAGCCGCTGCCGCCCCCGCGGACGGGCGGCGGACGGGCGGCGGTAGCCGATCGATTGCCGGTGCGCGACGGACATGTCCACCTCCGTGCTCTCGCTCGGCGCCCCGCTACCCGACCGGCACGACGAAGAACCCCCAACCCGAACAAAAGACCACAAGGCCCCAGATATGTCTTGGTGTTCCCCGCGGCCGCTCCCGTCGGGAGACCCCGGAAGCGGGTAGCGTCGTTCCCATGAGCGAGATGAACACACCGGTCAACCGGTCAGAAGAGGAGTGGCGGGCGATCCTCGACCCCGAGGCCTTCGCGGTCCTCCGCCAGGGCGCCACCGAGCGTCCGTGGAGCGGCGAGTACGTCTCGACGACCACCCAGGGCGTCTACCGCTGCCGGGCCTGCGGGGCGGAGCTGTTCCGCTCCGAGCACAAGTTCGACTCCCACTGCGGGTGGCCGAGTTTCTACGACCCCGCGGACAGTTCCGCGGTGACCCTGCACGAAGACCTTTCCTTCGGTATGGTGCGCACCGAGGTCCGCTGCGCCCGGTGCGACTCCCATCTGGGGCACGTCTTCCACGGTGAGGGCTACCCCACGCCCACCGACGCTCGATACTGCATCAATTCAGTGGCTTTGACGTTGGAAGCGGACGACACTGTGGAATAGCATCCTTCTTCATGTCATCCCTCCCCTTTCCATTGTGGAACGTCTCCGACGAAGGTTTCCCCCTATGACCCCCGACCGTTACCCGGCCGTCCCCCGACGGCTGGTTCCGCGGATGGCCCGCGGCTCCGCCCCCTGGCTGCTCCCCGCACTGGCCGCCGCGGGCCTCGCCGTACTCACGAGCCGGGGATCACGGGCGCGCAAGGCGCTCGCGGTCCCCGTGGTGGGTCTGGCCGCGGGGATGGCCTGGTTCTTCCGTGACCCCGACCGCGGCCCCGCGAGCGGTCGTTTCCTCTCGGCCGCCGACGGTGTCGTCCAGAGCGTCGATCCGCTGCCCGACGGCAGGACCCGGATCGCGGTCTTCATGAACCCCCTGAACGTCCACGTGAACCGGGCTCCGCTCGCCGGTGTGGTGACCGGGATCGAACACCGTCCCGGCGGATTCCTCCCGGCCTTCGACAAGGACAGCGAACGTAATGAACGCGTCATCTGGACCTTCGACACCGAAATGGGCGAAGTCACGGTCATCCAGATCGCCGGGGCGATGGTCCGTCGCATCGTCCCGTATCACCCGGTCGGTGCGAAGGTCGAGCAGGGCGAGAGAATCGGTCTCATCAGGTTCGGTTCTCGGGTCGACGTCTATCTCCCCCCGGGCGTCGCGCCTGCCGTGGCGGTCGGCCAGAAGGTCCGTGCCGGCGAGACCCGTCTCGACCTCGACTGATCCGGTGACCGCACCACCGGACGCGGCCGTCCCACCGGCGCCCCGTCTCTCCGTGGCCGACTACCTCACCCTGGGCAACGCCCTGTGCGGGTTCATGGCGGTCTGCCAGCTCGTCGCCGCACAGCTGGCGCACACCGCCGAGGGACTCGCCGGCCCGCTCCCGCGCGAGGCGGTGGCGACGTCGATCGTCCTGCTGCTGGGGGCGGCGGCCTGCGACCTGTTCGACGGGCGGCTGGCGCGCCGGCTCGGCGGCAGCGTCATGGGCGCCGAGCTGGACAACCTGGCCGACGTGATCAGCTTCGGGGTCGCCCCGGCGTTCTTCGTGGTCGTCTGGGGGTCCTCCGCCCACCCCGCCGGTTCGGTGCTGGTGCTCGTCGTCGCGGCGGCGGTACTGCTGGCGGTCGTGGTGCGACTGGCCCGGTTCTCCTGCCAGTCCCCCGGGGAGCGCCACTTCACCGGGCTGCCCAGCCCCTTCGGCGCGATGGCGGTCGTCGTCATCGTGCTGCTGCACCCCCCGGTCTACCCGGGCAGCGCCGCGATCCTGGTGGTGGCCTGGCTGATGGTGAGCCACGTCCGCTACCCCAAACCGCGTGGCCGCTCCGCCTACGCGGTCCTCGCCGCCCTCGCGGGTGGTGCGGGCTGCCTGGTGGCCTGGGCGATGGACGCGCCCGGCGGCATGCTCCTGCTCTCCTCCGGCGCGCTGCTGATGCTCCTGGTGCTGCTCCTGGCGCCGCTGTCGCTCCGCAGACGCCCCTGACCCGCACGGGCGGCACGACCGCGGCCCGGAAAGGAGCGTGGGTCCCCTCCCGGGGAGCCCCTCCCCTTTCCGGGCCGCGGTCCCGTCCCGGCCGGGGTCAGGGCAGCGACTCGACCAGTTCCGCGACGCTCCTGCGGCGTCCGGTGTAGAACGGGACCTCCAGGCGGGTGTGGCGGCGGGCCGCCGCGGCGCGCAGCGCCCGCATCAGGTCGACGATGCGGTGCAGCTCGTCGGCCTCGAAACCGAGCAGCCACTCGTAGTCGCTCAGCGCGAAGGTGGACACGGTGTTGGCGCGCACGTCCGGGAAGGGCGCGGCCATGCGGCCGTGCTCGGCGAGCATCTGGCGCCGTTCGTCGTCGGGCAGCAGGTACCACTCGTAGGACCGCACGAAGGGGTACACGCACAGGTAGTCGCGCGGTTCCTCACCCGCCAGGAACGCCGGGACGTGGCCCCGGTTGAACTCCGCCGGGCGGTGCAGGCCGACCGCCGACCACACCGGGGTGCTGGCCCGGCCCAGCGCGGTGCGGCGGAAGTCGGCGTAGATCCCCTGGAGCTGCTCCGGGGTGTCGGCGATCCACCAGAACATGACGTCGGCGTCGGCGCGGAACCCCTGCACGTCGTAGACGCCGCGGGTGACGGTCCCCTTCTCCGCGGCCGCCTCCAGCAGCCCGGACAGCTCGTCTCCGGCGGCGGCGCGGTCCAGGGCCGCGGTGTCGTCGACCCGGAACACCGACCACATGGTGTAGCGGATCAGCTTGTTGAGTTCCTCGGGATCGGGAGTGTTGGCGCCCGTGCTCACGTGTGACTCCTTTGTCGTGTGGTTGTTCGGATGATGCGGCGTGCGGCCTCCTCGGCGCTTCCCAGGCAGGCGGGGATGCCCACGCCGTCGTAGGCGGCACCGCAGACCGCGAGGCCGTCCAGGTCGGCCAGGGCCGCGCGGATGCGCTCGACCCGGTCGCGGTGGCCCACCGTGTACTGGGGCAGTCCCGCGTTCCAGCGGGTGACGCGGCTGTCCACCGGCGGCCCCGCCACCCCGCACAGGTCCGCGAGGTCGGCCGTGGCCAGTTCCACCAGTGCGGCGTCGTCACGGTCCAGCACCGCCTCGTCGCCGACCCTGCCGATGGAGCAGCGCAGCAGCACCAGCTCGGTTCCGGGGTGGGCGGCGCGCAGCTCCTCGGCCAGCCACGGCCACTTCACGCTGCTGAACGTCACCGCCTTGATGGTGCGCCCCTCCACGGCGGGGACCAGGAACCCGCTGGCGGTGGGCGGGGCGGGGAACGCCGAGACCGGGTAGGCCAGGGTGACCACGGCCATGCTCGCGTAGCGGACGCCGCCCAGTTCCACCGCGGCGCGCGGTGCGGTGGCGCGCAGCAGCCGGGCCGCCTCCGGCGCCGGGCAGGCCACGACGACGGCGTCGGCGTCGACGGCGCGGGACCGGTCGCCGTCGCCCGCGACCAGTCGCCACCCCTGTTCGGTGCGGTGCAGTTCCCGCACCGGGGTGGCGGTCCGGACGGTCACGTCCGGCAGCGCGGCCAGGGTGTCGACGAGGGTGGCCAGCCCGCCGCGCAGGGTGGCGAAGAGCGGGGGCGGCGGCTCTGCGGGGGACGCGGCGGCGCGGGGCCGCGCGGCGCCCGCCGCGGCGGCCAGGGAGCGCCGGGTGCGCGCGGCCTGCGCCAGCTGCGGCAGGGTGGCGTCCAGGGAGAGCTGGTCGGCGCGGCCCGCGTACACCCCGCCCAGGAGCGGTTCCACGAGCCGGTCCACGACCTCGCGGCCCATCCGGATGCCGATGTAGGTGGCGACCGGGACGTCCGCCCCGACCGGGGTGGCGGGCCAGACCAGGTCGCGGGCCGCCCGCAGCACGCCCGCGGGGGAGAGCACCCCGCTGCGGGCCAGCGCCCCGAGGTCTGCGGGGACCCCCATGACGTGGCCCTCGGGGAAGTCCCGCAGCCTGCCGCGGCTGTACAGCTGCGAGGCCACGGTGCCCGGGTGGGTGACCCGGTCGCCCAGTCCGAGTTCGTCGATGAGGGCGAGCGCCTCGGGACGGCGGGCCAGCACCGCCTCGGCTCCGACGTCGGCGGCGACCCCCGCGACCTTCTCCACCGCGAGTTTGCCGCCGGGCCGCGACGCGGCCTCCAGCACGGTGACGCGGTGTCCGCTGCGAGCGAGCCGGTGCGCGGCGGCCAGGCCGGACACGCCGCCACCGACCACCACGGTGTGTGGTGTGGTGTCCATGTCGTCAGCTTCCCAGATCCTCCGCGGCCTCTCGCACCACCCCCCGTTTCCGGGCGGCCGGCCCGTGACCGTTGTGTTACGTACGGGTGGGAACCTCCGTGTCCGCGGGGGCGTCGCACCGGTCATGAACGCCTCCTCCCCGCGTCCGCGGCACCGCCCGGGCGTCGTGCCGATCGTCTCCGCCTCGCTCCTGGCCGCCGTCGTGCTGGGGGGATGCGCCGCCGCCGACGACCTGACCGCCGCGGACGCGGCCCAGGAGGCGCCCGCGGGGGCCGTCCAGCAGCACGCCGAGGCCGTGCCGGAGGACCGGGCGGGGGAGGCCGCCGACCTGGTGGCCGAGCCGGGCGAACGGGCGGTGGCGCACACCGCCTCCATGAGCGTCACCGTCGCCGACGTCGACACCGCCGTCGCGGACGCCAAGGAGTGGGTGCGCGGGGCGGGCGGCTACGTCGCCGCCGAGTCGGTCGACTCGGCGGCCGGGCAGAACCCGACCGCGCACCTGAGCCTGCAGGTGCCGGCCGACTCCTACGAAGAGGCCCTGGAGGAGTTCGCCGCGCTGGGCGACCGGCAGTACCTGGAGCAGCGGGCCCAAGACGTCACCGAGGAGGTCGCCGACGTCGACAGCCGCGTGGCCTCCGCCGAGGCGTCCCTGGAGCGGCTGCGTGAACTGCTGGAGGAGGCCGACGAGGTCGGCGAGATCCTGGAGATCGAGGAGCAGATCAGCTCCCGCCAGGCCGACCTGGAGGCCCTGCAGGCGCGGCAGCGGGTACTGGCCGAGATGACCTCCTACGCCACGGTGGAGCTGGCGCTGTCGCTGCCCTCCTCGGCGGTCCCCCCGAACGACGACGACTCCCCCGGCTTCCTCGGCGGTCTGGCCGCGGGCTGGCGCGCGCTGCTGACCGTGCTGGACGTGGCGGTCGTGGCCGTCGGCTGGCTGCTGCCGTTCGTGGCGGCCTCCGCGGTGGTGGCCGCGCCGCTGGTGTGGCTGGGCCTCCGGCGGCGCGCACGGGGCGGAGCCGGGGCGGCGGAGGCGGAGTCCGAGCCCTCCTCCGAGGCCGGTGCCGACACCTCCGCCGCCGCTCCGGCCGAGTCCGAGCGGGACTGACCCGGCAACGCCGCGCCCGCGGGCCCGAGCCGTGCGCGGAGCGCGGCGCGCGTGGCTCAGACCGCGGTCCGGGTGTGCACGTACTCCACGAGCCGCTCCAGCACGGCCGGGTCGGTGGTGGGCAGCACCCCGTGGCCGAGGTTGAACACGTGGCCGTCGGCGGCCTCGGCGCGGGCCAGCACGTCGTCGGTGCGTTCGGCGACCACGCTCCACGGGGCGAACAGCACCGCCGGGTCGAGGTTGCCCTGCAGGGCGGTGTCGGGCCGCACCCGCTGCACGGCCCGGTCGAGGGGCACCCGCCAGTCCACGCCGACCACGTCGGCCCCGGCCTGGCTGAGCAGCCCCAGCAGTTCTCCGGTCCCCACTCCGAAGTGGATTCGGGGCAGGTCGAACTCGGCGAGCTGGGCGAAGATCCACGAGGAGTACGGCAGCACGCTGGCCTGGTAGTCCTCGGGGCTGAGCGCGCCGACCCAGGAGTCGAACAGCTGCACGGCGCTGGCGCCCGCGGCGATCTGCACGCGCAGGAACTCCAGGGTGATGGCGGACAGCCGCTGCATCAGCTCCGCCCACAGGTCGGGCGCGCCGTACATCATGGCCTTGGTGTGCTCGTGGTGCCGGGAGGGTCCGCCCTCGATCAGGTAGGAGGCGAGCGTGAACGGCCCCCCGGCGAAGCCGATGAGCGGACGGTCACCGAGTTCGGTGACGAGCGCCCGGACCGCCTCGGTCACGTACCACACGTCGTCGGGTTCCAGTCCGCGCAGCTGCCGCACGCCGGCGAGGTCGCGGACCGGGTGGGCCACGACCGGGCCGATGCCGGGCTTGATGTCCAGGTCCACCCCGATGGCCTTGAGCGGGACCATGATGTCGCTGAAGAAGATCGCGGCGTCGACGTTGTAGCGGCGCACCGGCTGCAGGGTGATCTCGACGATCATGTCCGGCCGGGCGCAGGCGTCCAGCATCGCCACGCCCTCGCGGAGCTTGCGGTACTCGGGCAGGGAACGTCCGGCCTGGCGCATGAACCACACCGGAGTGTGCGGGACCGGCTGCCGTCGGCAGGCACGGAGAAAAGCAGAGTCTTGTAGCGTCACACTCCCGATCGTGCCATGCTCCCGAAGCGATCGCGCAGCATGTCCCAGGATCATCACGAAACCCCGACACGCCGACAAAACTCTACGGACGGCGCCGGCGCTCGTGTCACCGTCGTGCTGTGCCCTTTCCGGTGACCCGAAAAGATTAAGGCTGAGCTTCCACCATGCCCCCTCACAGTAGGGCCGACGAGGCCCCTCCCGTGTTCACGCGGGCGGTCGCGAGCCTGCGCGCCCGGACGGTGCGGCCCGAGATCGTACTGGAGGACATCCCCGCACCGCGGCGGCTCGCCCCGTACGCGGCCGCGATGTCGGCGACGGTGCACGCCGACGGAGGGGACGCGGCGTTCGGGCGGTTGATCGTGCTGTACGACCCCGAGGGCTCCCGGGACTGGCCGGGCCCCTTCCGGGTGGTGGCCTACGTCAGCGCCGAGCTGGAGCCGGACCTGTCCGGTGACCCGCTGCTCGGGCAGGTCGCCTGGAGCTGGCTGACCGAGGCCCTGTCCTCCCGGGGCGCCGGGCACCACACGCTGAGCGGGACGGTCACCCGCGCCACCACGGAGGGGTTCGGTCTCAAGGCCGGGGAGCCCGCGACGACCGAGATGGAGCTGCGCGCCTCGTGGACGCCCACCGAGTCGCAGGACCTGTCCGCGCACATGGCCACCTGGCTGGACCTGCTGTCCACGGCGGCGGGACTGCCGCCGGTGGACGTGGCGGACATCTCCCGCAGGACGCGCCCGGAGCCGTGACGGCCCGCGCGGAGCCGGCCCGTTCCCGGGCGGGCCGAGGCCCGTCCCCGCGAGGGCGGCAACCGGAAAGCGACGGGAAGCACATACCGTAGGGGTGTGGCGAACGTGCTGAACTCCAAGACCGAAGAAGACCCCGAAAGCACCTCGGAGCAGACGTCCCCGGCCCCCCTGCTGAGCGAACCCAGAGACGGAATCCCGCCGGTCGTCGCCGACGAGGAGGAGCTGGCACGCGTGGCCGCCGCGTTCGCGGCGGCCGGCGGGCCGGTCGCGGTGGACGCCGAACGCGCCTCGGGATACCGCTACGGACAGCGCGCCTACCTGGTCCAGTTGCGCCGCGCCGGTGCCGGGACGGCGCTGGTCGACCCGGTCGCCTGCCCCGATCTGACGGCGCTGCGGGAGGCGGTCGCCGACGCCGAGACGGTGCTGCACGCGGCCCACCAGGACCTGCCCTGCCTGACCGAGGTGAACCTGCGGCCGCGGCGCCTGTTCGACACCGAGCTGGCCGGGCGGCTGCTCGGCTACCAGCGGGTCGGCCTGGGCACGATGGTGGAGCGGGTGCTGGGCGTCCGGCTGGCCAAGGAGCACGCGGCGGTGGACTGGTCGACGCGGCCGCTGCCGGAGGACTGGCTGCGCTATGCCGCCCTGGACGTGGAGGTCCTCATCGAGCTGCGCGACGCGCTGGAGGCCGAGCTCGCAGAGGCCGGCAAGCTGGAGTGGGCGCACGAGGAGTTCGCGGCGGTGCTGGCCGCACCCCCCAAGGAACCGCGTCCGGACCCGTGGCGGCGCACCTCCGGCATCCACCGGGTCCGCAGCCAGCGTGGGCTGGGCGTGGTCCGGGAGCTGTGGCTGGAGCGTGACCGGATCGCCCGGGAGCGCGACCTGTCCCCGGGGCGGGTGCTGCAGGACTCGGCGATCGTGGAGGCGGCGCTGGCGATGCCGCGTACCCCCCAGGAGCTGACCGCGATCAAGGCGTTCACCGTCCGGTTGGCCCGCCGCTACGTCCCGGCGTGGATCAAGGCGGTCAACCGGGTGCGGGACATGGCTCCGGCCGACCTGCCCCAGCCCAGCCCTCCGGGGGACGGGCCGCCGCCGACCAACCGGTGGGCCGACCGCGATCCGGCGGCGGCGCGGCGGCTCGACGCGGTGCGCTCCGTGGTGGCCGAGATCGCGGAGCGGGTGGTGATGCCGACCGAGAACCTGCTGCAGCCGGACGCGGTGCGCCGCCTGGCGTGGTCGCCGCCCCGGACCGTCAGCGTCGACTCGGTGGCCGAGCACCTGCGCGCGCATCAGGCCCGCAACTGGCAGATCGAGCTGACCGCGGCCGCGTTGGCGGAGGCGCTGCGTTCGGCGGCGCGGTGAGGGCCGCCGCCGTGTGACCGGAGGTGACGAACCCCATAGGCGGGGGCGCGTCGCTTCCGGTTCTTCTTCCCCCGCACTCGTGGTGTTATTGAACCGTGGCTGTTCTGGCACGGAATCGCGACAGAAGAACGGTTGTCGACACGCTGCTCTCCCTGGTTGTCTCCCTGTCCACCGCGGCGTGGCGGGCGGTGTCGCGTCTGCTCCTCCCCGACCTCCCGGTCGAGGCCTCCGGTCCGGACGGGGCGGGCCCGCCGGAACGGACCGCGGCCCTGGAACGCGCCCTCGCCGAGTGCGCGGAGCAGCGGGGGCAGGACCATCCGGACACCATCGCCGCACGCAACAACCTCGCCGGGAGGTACGCCGCGACCGGACGGCGCGACGCGGCCCTCGCCCAGTTCGAGCGGGCCCTGGACGACGCGGTCCGGGTGCTGGGGGAACAGCATCCGCTGACCGAGGTGATCCGGGAGAACCTCGCCCTGTGCCACGAGGACGCCGCCCGCTTCGCCGAGGCCGCGCACCACTGGCAGCTGCTGCTCGACCAGCGGACGGCACGCCTGGGCCGGCACGCCACCGACACACTGCTCACCCGGGCCCGCCTGGCCGCGGCCTGTCGGCGCACCGGACGGTTGGCCGAGGCCGCCGAGCACTACCGCGGCGTCCTGGAGCAGCACTCGGCGTTCTCCGCCGAGGAGGTGGAGGCCTGGCGGCTCGGCCTGGCCCTGACGCTGCGGCGGGCGGGCCGCGCCGACGAGGCCCGCGAGCAGCTCCGGACGGTGCTGTCTCAGCGCAGCCGCCGGCTCGGCGCGCGCCATCCCCGCACCCTGGCCGTCCACCACCAGCTGGGACTGGCCTACGCGCACGCCGGTCGCCCCGAGGAGGCGGCCCGCGTGCTGCGGGAGGCCTACCTCCGCTGCCTGGCCGCGGCCGGAGACCCCGACGTCCGCCTGCTGTCGCTGCGGATCCGCCGCGACCTGGCCGCCGCCTACCGCGCCGCGGGGCGCGCCCGGGACGCCGCGGCCCTGTACTGACCCGCCCCTCGCCCTCCCTTCGGCCCGTCCGCGCCGCCGTCGCGGACGGGCCGTTGCGGTGCCCGGCGCGAGAATGCGGCGTTTCCTCACTCGCGCCATTAGTTACTGACGAGTAGCATGGGGGCGACAACTCCGCCATCCGCCTGAAGAAGGAGGGGCAATCGTGCCGCGAACTGCCCGCGACGTCGTATTCGTCGACGGGGTGCGCACTCCGTTCGGCAAGGCCGGCAAGGGCCTCTACGCCGAGACCCGCGCTGACGACCTGGTGGTCCGGGTCATCCGCGAACTGCTGCGCCGCAACCCCGCACTGCCCCCGGAACGCATCGACGAGGTCGCCATCGCCGCCACCACCCAGATCGGCGACCAGGGTCTGACCATCGGCCGCAGCGCCGCCATCCTCGCCGGCCTGCCCCGCAGCGTGCCCGGCTACGCCATCGACCGCATGTGCGCGGGCGCGATGACCGCGGTGACCACCACCGCGGCCGGCATCTCCTTCGGCTCCTACGACGTCGTCATCGCCGGCGGCGTCGAGCACATGGGCCGCCACCCGATGGGCGAGGGGGTGGACCCCAACCCGCGCTTCCTCTCCGAGAAGCTGGTGGACCCCTCCGCCCTGGTCATGGGCAACACCGCCGAGAACCTGCACGACCGCTACCCCACCATCACCAAGGAGCGCGCCGACGCCTACGCGGTGCGCAGCCAGGAGAAGGTCGCCAAGGCCTACGCCGACGGCAAGATCCAGCCCGACCTGGTGGAGATGGCCGTCCGCAGCGCCGAGCAGGGCTACGGCCTGGCCACCGTCGACGAGCCGCCGCGCCCCGGCACCACCCTGGAGGCGCTGGCCGGCCTGAAGACCCCGTTCCGCCCGCACGGCAACGTGACCGCGGGCAACGCCGCGGGCCTCAACGACGGCGCGACCGGCGCGATCCTCGCCGCCGAGGAGGTCGCCGCCGAACTGGGCCTGACCGCCAAGATGCGCCTGGTGGACTTCGCCTTCGCCGGCGTGGAGCCCGAGGTCATGGGCGTCGGCCCGGTCCCGGCCACCGAGAAGCTGCTCGCCCGCAACGGCCTGACCATGGACGACATCGGCCTCATCGAGATCAACGAGGCCTTCGCCGTGCAGGTGCTGGCCTTCCTGGAGCACTTCGGCATCCCCGACGACGACCCGCGGGTCAACCCGTGGGGCGGCGCGATCGCGCTGGGCCACCCGCTGGCCTCCTCCGGCGTGCGCCTGATGATGCAGCTGTCGCGCCTCTTCGCCGAACGCACCGACGTCCGCTACGGCCTGACCACCATGTGCGTGGGCATGGGCATGGGCGGAACGGTCCTGTGGGAGAACACCAACTGGGAAGGGAACGCCAAGTGAGCAGCGCGATCGAGGCCGCGCGGGAGCAGTTCGCCGACGAGGTCGTCACCCGGGCGCTCTCCCGCGACGTGGAACTGCCCTACGGCGCGGGCAAGGCCGTCCTGATCACCCTGGACAACGGCCACGACCACACCAAGCCCAACACCTTCGGCCCCGCCGGGCTGCTGAGCCTGGGCGAGGCGATCGACGCCGCCGCCGCACGCACCGACATCGTCGCCGTGGCGATCACCGGCAAGCCGTTCATCTTCGCCGTGGGCGCCGACCTCAACGGCGTACCGAAGATCACCGACCGGGAGCAGGCGCGCGCCATCGGCAAGCTCGGCCACGACGTGTTCCGCAAGCTCGGCGAACTGAACGTGCCGACCTTCGCGTTCGTCAACGGGGCGGCCATGGGCGGCGGCGTGGAGGTGGCGCTGCACTGCACCTACCGCACCGTCTCCTCCGGCGTCCCCGCGTTCGCGCTGCCCGAGGTGTTCCTCGGCCTGGTGCCCGGCTGGGGCGGCACCTACCTGCTGCCCAACCTCATCGGCGCGGAGAAGGCGCTGAAGCTGATCATCGACAACCCGCTGGCCCAGAACAAGACCATCAAGGGTCCGCAGGTGTTCGAGATGGGCATCGCCGACGCGCTCTTCGAGCCCGCCGACTTCCTGGAGGAGTCGCTGCGCTGGGCGGCCAAGGTCGTCAAGGGCGACATCACCGTCGACCGCCCCGAGGTCGACCGGGGCGAGGCCTGGGACCAGGCCGTCGCCAACACGCGCTGGGCCGTGGAGGGCAAGCTGCACGGCGCCGCCCCCGCCGCGGTGCGCGCGCTCGACCTGGTCGCCGCGGCCAAGGACCGCACCCGCGACGAGGGCTTCGCCGCCGAGGACGAGGCACTAGCCGACCTGATCCTCAGTGACGAACTGCGGGCCGGACTGTACGCCTTCGACCTGGTGCAGAAGCGCGCCCGCCGCCCCAAGGGCGCGCCCGACAAGTCGCTGGCCCGCCCGGTCACCAAGGTCGGCGTGGTGGGCGCGGGCCTCATGGCCGGGCAGCTCGCGCTGCTGTTCGCCCGCCGCCTGGGCGTCCCGGTGGTCATGACCGACCTGGACCAGGAGCGGCTGGACCGCGGCGTGGGCTACGTGCACGGCGAGGTCGACAAGCTGCTCGCCAAGGGCCGCGTCAACGCCGACACGGCCAACCGGCTCAAGGCCCTGGTCACCGGGTCGCTGTCGTACGAGGCGTTCGCCGACGCCGACTTCGTCATCGAGGCCGTCTTCGAGGAGATGTCGGTCAAGAAGTCGGTGTTCGCCAAGGTCGAGGAGTACGTCTCGGCCGAGGCGGTGCTGGCCACCAACACCTCGTCGCTGTCGGTCACCGAGATGGCCGCGGACCTGAAGCACCCCGAGCGCGTGGTCGGCTTCCACTTCTTCAACCCGGTGGCAGTGCTGCCGCTGCTGGAGATCATCCGCGGCGAGCGGACCGACGACGCCGCGCTGGCGACCGCGTTCGCCGCCGCCAAGAAGCTGAAGAAGACCGCGGTGCTGGTCAAGGACGCGCCCGCGTTCGTGGTCAACCGGCTGCTCACCCTGTTCATGGGCGAGGTGCTGTCCTCGGTCGAGGAGGGCACCGAGCCGGAGGTCGCCGACCGCTCGGTGGCGCCGCTGGGCCTGCCCATGTCGCCGCTGCTGCTGCTGCAACTGGTCGGCCCGGCCGTGGCGCTGCACGTGGCCGAGACCCTGCACGCCGCGTTCCCCGACCGGTTCCGCGTCTCCCAGCAGCTCAGGGCGATGGTGGAGGCGGGCAAGACCACGATCTACGCGCCCGACTTCAGCATCGACCCGGAGGTGCGGGCGTTCTTCACCGGCGGCGACTCCCCGTCCAGCGAGGAGGTGATCCTCAACCGCGCCCTGGAGGCGCTGGCCCGGGAGATCCGGATCATGCTGGACGAGGGCGTGGTGGCCGAGCCCGCCGACATCGACCTGTGCATGATCACCGGCGCGGGCTGGCCGTTCCACCTGGGCGGCATCACCCCGTACCTGGACCGCACGGGCATCTCCGAGAAGGTCAACGGGGCCTGTTTCCACCCCGACGGCCTGAAGGCGCTGTGACCCCGTAGCAGCGCCCCCGCGGACGCGGCCCCGCTCCCCCGACTCTCCTCCGGGGGCGGGGCCGTTCCCCGTCCGCGGCCCGGGGAGTCAGCGGCGGCCCCGGTCATCAGACAGGTACGAGCTGATGCCGTGCCCGTGCCACAAGGCGCAGTGCGGCCTGGCCACGCAATGCTGCCTGGGAGAGCCTCGCAAAGACCCGGCGGTAGGGCTCGATCGCGTCGTTGTCGGTGAGGGAGAGCTCTGCGCCGACCGTCTCCACATTCACACGGTCGTCGTCGAAGATCCAGAAGCCGTGTTCGGGGATCGCGGGAAGCCGGATGTGCAGCGGAACAATCCCGATCATCGAACCCTTGCGGATGGTCAGCTCCGCAATACGGTCCAACTGGCCAACCACGACCTCCCCCGGGCAAACCCGCGCATACAGAACCGGCTCCCACAGGACGATGTCGAACGTCTTTCCCGGATCTTCGAGGACGCGGGCGCGTTCCATCCGGGTACGGACACCAGCTTCGACATCGTCCGGTGCGCCGTGTAGGGCCACCACGTTACGCAGGACGTATCGGGCGTAGTCAGGGGTTTGCATCAGTCCTGGAACCACTGCTGTCTCAAAAGCCCGGAGTCGACGCATCCGACTCTCCACGTCGACGAAGGTCGCCTGTCTGGCCCTGGTGCCTCCAGCAAGCTGTCGGCGCCAGCTCGCATAGTGGGTTTCCAGCGTCCTGCGCATCGCAAGCAGTTCGGCGGCGGTCTCCGGCACGTCACAGGCCGCCGCCCATGCTTTCAGGTCCGCCACAGAAGCGGTCTGCCTGCCCAACTCCAGCTTGGACACTTTTGACGGATGCCACCCCAGGGCTTGGGCCAACGCCCGCCCTGACAGCCCGGCCTCCATCCGGATCTCACGTAACCGCGCCCCCAAGGAGGTCCGGGCCGTCTGGTAGTCGGTCATCCCACCCTTGCCGCCAGGTAGTCGGTGTAGGTGAGCGCATGGTGCCACGCCGCGTCCCGGGCGGCAAGAGCAGTCACAACAGCTTCAGGAGTGTCGTCAAGCCAGATGCCGGCGACATCATCGCCATCGAACTCGAACCGCGCCAAGGTGCGGCTGTCGAAGATCCAGAAATCCTCGTCGGGAAGTTCCTCGACGATAGGATGGTCCCGGGACAGGTAGCGGATGTCCTCACCCACCGCGAGGTTGTAGGGAGTGGCCCACAGTTCCCAGCGCAGGTAATCCGAGGGCGGGTTATCGACGATTCGCACCCGTTCCATCCGCTTCCCCTTGGCGAGTTCCTCCCGCACCATGCCCAGCCACGGTCTGAGCCACTCGACTCCGGGGTCCTTCCCCGCCGACCACTCCTGGAACTGCTTGTCCTCACCAACGTTGCCGTAGCAGCGCCGAGTCTCCAGACGCCACGCAGTGTACCGATAAGACCGGAACAAAGCAGTGAAGTCGTCATCGTTCAGGTATTCGCGCATACCGCCACTCCTTGGGCGCGAAACGAACCATCAGTTCTCGAGGAACGATGACGAACGTCTCGTTGGGAAGCACATCCTCCAACTGAGCCAGCGCCTCGGCGTCGGTGAGTCGGTAGCCCTGCACGACGATGTCCCCGCTGTCCGTTTCGTACAGAGTAGGGCACTTCCCGCCAATTGACGTCGTTCCAAGCTTGCGCAGCTTCATACCTCTCCTCCTCGGTAGGTACTCCCAGTTTGTCCGCCTCTCTGCGGAGTCTTCAAAAATTTCCCACCACTACGTCAGCAATCTCAAGCAACCTTGCTCCTTGACCCAACGGCTGCTTCTACCGTCCAGGACCAGGAACTCATCAGTCATCGACCACTTCCGTGAAAGGCGTCAGTTGTGGGTCAGAGCACGGCCGAGGTCCTTCAGGAACCACACACACTCGCTCCCTACATCCGAATCGGTATTCAGGACGGTCAACTCTTCCTCGGTTTCGGTTCCATTCAACGGGTCTTTGACGACTCGTCCCTCTGGGATCCCTTGATCCGTCTCGCCGACCACTACTCGGCTCCCCGCACTCACGGTGAGGCCGCTGCTTTCCTGGAGCGCGAATGCGGGCTCTCACCTGGGCGTGCTGAGGAAATCGTGGAGATCTTTCGTAGCGGCCACTACCTCATCCCGGCAGGCTCCTACCGACCGGAGGACCGCTACAGCCGCCCCTCCCTGTTCTATAGGCTCTCGGGTGCCGATTCGCAGGAGGTCCAGAAGCGACTGGCGGACAGCCACATCGTCTTCTTGGGCTGCGGCGGTATCGGCAATCTGATGTCGGTCACCCTGGCCACCGCCGGAGTGGGCCAGGTGACCCTCGTCGACGCCGACCACATCGAGAAGAGCAATCTGACCCGGCAGTACCTGTTCACCGAGTCCGACGTCGGTGCAGCCAAATGCGAGGTCCTGGCACGGGAGCTACGCTCCCGCAACCCTGACGTCGAGGTGTGCACGATCAGACGACGGATGACCGACCTCTCCGATCTCGCTGCCCTTCCCGAAGCCGACCTGCTCGTGCTGTCCGCCGATTCCACGGGCATCACCGAACTCGTCAACGCCCACTGCGTCACGACCGAAACAGCCTGGCTCAACGTGTGCTACGTCAACGACATCGCGGTATGGGGACCGCTGATCGTCCCCGGGAAGACGGGATGCTGGTCCTGTCGTCCACTGACTGCCCAGGCCCCTTCAGGAAACGCGGAACTCGACGCCTTGATATCCTGCATCAACCGCCGTTACCAGGCTCCCTCGCACGGTCCGACCAACATGCTCTCCTCCGCGTTGGCCAGTCTTGACGCTCTGAAATACCTGGGCGATTTCGGATTTGTGCAGTCACTGGGCCGGAGAGTGGGCGTGTGGACCCACGAATTGCGCCTGGACGAGCAGCCAAGCATCCCCGATCCCGACTGCCCAACCTGTGGTCCGCTCCAGCCCTGACTACACGACCACAACCAACCTCGAAGGAGGTTTCTTTGCCTTCCGCTGCTTCCTGCGTCTTCTGCGCGATCGCCGCCGGGGAGGAGCCCTGCCACCCGTTCTGGGAGGACGAGGACCACCTGGCATTCCTGTCGATCTTCCCCAACACCGAGGGGTTCTCGGTGGTGATCCCCAAGGCCCACCGGCCCAGCTACGTGGTCCGGATGGACACCGACGCCTACCTCGCCCTGCACCTGGCCGCCCGCGAGGCGGCCCGGTGCCTGGACGCCGCGTTCGCGGACGTGGCACGCACCGGGATCATGTACGAGGGATACGGCGTGGACCACGCCCACGCGAAACTGTTCCCCATGCACGGCACCGCGGGCAACGAGGGCGCGGCCTGGCGGGCGGTGCGCTCCTCGGTGGACGTCTACTTCGACCGGTACCGGGGCTACCTGTCCTCCCACGACCACACCCGCGCTGACGATGCGGAACTGGCCGTGCTGGCCGAACGCATCAGGAACTCGAAGCGATAAGAAAAACTTTTCTTCTCTGGGCGACAGCCCGCGAAGACACGTCGTGAAAACACATTCACACAGATTTCCATGAGGGTTGGAAGACCTGGTCCTCCAACCCTCATGTTCTTCGTTTCCGCTGCTAGTTGCTGCCGTCGCCGTTCACGGAAATCTCCTTTCCTCTCCTGGAGCGGACCAGATCGGGACGGATCAGCGAGAATCCCATCTGCTGCGTCCCGAAGTGAAATTAACACCAGACCCCCGGAGGAAAGGGAGAGGTTTCTCCGGATTTCTCGCACGGCTCCGCCCCCGGAGCCGCATTCGGCGGTGTGAGCGGCTCCGGGGGCGGGACCGTCGGCAATCCGGGCTCGGCGCGGGGTCAGGAGCCGACGCCCGCCTCCGCCTTCTCCTCGCGGCGGGGCTGCACGGCCTCCTCGCCCTCGGTGATGCCGATGCGGTCGTGCAGCCGGCGCAGCGGGCCGGGCAGCCACCAGTTGGCGGCGCCGAGCAGGCGCATCGTGGCGGGCACCAGCAGGGCGCGCACCAGGGTGGCGTCCACGACCACCGCCACCGCCAGACCGATGCCGATGATCTTGAGGAACAGCAGGTCGGACACGCCCATCGCGGCCAGCACCACGATGAGCAGCAGCGCGGCGCTGGTGATAATGCGTCCGGTGCGCTGCAGGCCCACCGCCACCGAGTGGGTGTTGTCGCCGGTGGCCAGGTACTCCTCGCGGACCCGGCTGAGCAGGAACAGCTCGTAGTCCATGGCCAGGCCGAAGGCGACGATGATGATGAGGACCAGGAAGGTCGGGTCGATGGTGCCGACCGCGGTGAAGCCGAGCAGGTCGGCCAGGTGCCCCTCCTGGAAGCCCCAGATGACCACGCCCAGGGAGGCGCCCAGGGACAGCAGGCCCATGACCACCGCCTTGACCGGCAGCACGATCGAGCCGAACGCCAGGAACAGCAGGACCAGGGTGGTCAGCGTGACGAACAGCAGGGTCGCGGGCACGGTCTCGACGATGGCGTCGATGTTGTCGAGCTGCTGCGCGGCCGGGCCGCCGACCAGCACCTCGTCGGCGCCCGCGGGGGCGTCGGCACCGCGCACCGCCGCCACCAGGTCCGCGGTGGAGTCGTCGTCGATCTCGCCCTCGTAGGCGACGGTCAGGTGCGCGACGCCGTCCCCGACCCGGCCGACCCCGGCGCCCTCCGCCCCGTCCAGGTCTGCCAGGTCCGCGGCGAAGGACTCCAGGTCCTCCTCCTCGACCTGCCCGGTGACCACCACGTCGATCTGGCTGATGCCGCCCGCCGGGAAGTCCTCCCGGAGCATCTCGGTGGCCTGGCGGCTGTCGGCGCTGACGGGCAGGTAGCGCTGGTCGGTGGAGCCGACGTCGAGGGAGGTGAGCGCCGAGGCGAACGCGACGAGCACGGCGGCGACGGTGAGCAGGTACAGCACCGGGCGGCGCATGACGCTGTGCGCCAGCCGCGACCAGCCGCCCACGCGGTCGTCGGCGTCCGTGCCCGAGCGCCGCCGACCGAACAGCGGCAGCCGCAGCGCGTCGATGCGGCGGCCGATGACCGCCAGCAGGGCGGGGAGCACGACGAGCGCGGCGACCAGGTCGAACAGCACGACCGCGATGCCGCCCAGGCCGATGGAGCGCAGGATCGGCTGGGGGAAGAACAGCAGTCCGGCGAAGGCGATGAGGACGGTGACGCCGGAGAAGGCGACGGTCCGTCCGGCCGTGGCCAGGGTGACGGGGAGGGCCGCGGCGACGTCGCCGGTGCGGCGGGTCTCCTCGCGGAACCGGCTGACCAGGAACAGGCCGTAGTCGATGGCCAGTCCCAGGCCGAGGATGGAGGCGACGTTGACGGCGAACACCGACACGTCGGTGACGTGGGTGAGCGCGCGCAGCAGCACCATGGCGCCGAGGATCGCCAGGCCGCCGACGGCCAGCGGCATCAGCGCGGCGACCACTCCGCCGAAGATGGCGACGAGCAGGACCAGCAGCAGCGGCAGGGAGACCAGTTCGGCGCGGACGACGTCGGACTCGGCCTGCTCGGACAGTTCGCTCTGGATCGCCACGGGACCGCCCAGGTAGGTGTCGAGCGGTCCGGCGTCCAGGTCGTCGGCGATCGCCTGGAAGGACTCCATCCGCTCGACCTGGTCCTCGCCCACGAGGGTCATGGGGACGTACACCGCGTGCCGGTCCTCGGAGATGAGGATGCCGCGTTCGATGTCGCTGAGTCCCTCGTCCAGGTAGCTGGTGGCCGACCTGACGTACTCGTCGGGGAGTTCGTCGACGACCCGCTGCACCGCCTTGGCGAACGTGGGGTTGTCGAACGTCAGCTCCTCGCTGCGGTACACGGCCACGACGTCCACCGCGTCGTGACCCAGCTCCTCCTCGATCACCTCGGCCGCTCTGGTGGACTCCGCGTCAGGGTCCTCGAAGCCCCCGTCGCTGACCTCGCTGAACAGTCCGGTGCCCCAGGTGAGCGCGAACACGACGAACACCGCCGTGGCCAGGAGCACCCAGACTCGACCCCGATAGGTGAACCGGCCGAGCGCAGAGAACATGGACGTCTCCCTCGGGTGTTAATTTGGGGTGAACGGCGATAATCTCAGCAAACGCCGTTAACTCAAAAGTACGGCGCTTACTGTACAAGGCTCCTCAGACCATTCACAAACTCCACGGTTAAGGACTTTCCGTGCCCAAAGACGCGACTTCCTCCGCGCCTCGCGACGCACGGCCCGCCCCCTCCCCGCAGCCACGCCGAATGCGGATCCGCGAGGCAACGTTCGCCGAGATCAAGGCGATCGCCCGCAGCCACCTCGTCGAGCACGGACCGGACGGGGTCTCGCTGCGCGCGATCGCCCGGGAGATGGGCATGACCGCTCCCGCCCTCTACCGCTACTTCTCCAGCCTCGGCGACCTGCTGCTCTCCCTCCAGGCGGACCTCTTCGCCGAGTTGAGCGACCACATCACCGACGCGAGCACGGGACTGCCCGACGACGACGTGGACGGCCGGCTCCTGGCCTCGCTGCGCGCCTTCCGCACCTGGGCGCTGGCCAACCGCGCCGAGTTCGCCCTGCTGTTCGGCCCGCGCGGGCCCGTCGCCCCCTCCGTCCCGCACGCGGGAGAGGCCCTGCGGGAGGGACAGCGGTTCGCCGCGACCTTCCTCACCCTGTTCGACCGGCTGCTGGTGGAGGGGCGGGTCCCGCTGCCGGATCCCGCCTCCTTCCCGCCCGGGCTGCGTCCCCAACTGGAACTGTTCGCCGAGTGCGCCGGTTTCGACGGCGAGAACGCCACCGAGGGGGCGCTGCGCGTGCTCACCGCCTGCTGGGTGCGGCTGTACGGGCTGGTGTGCATGGAGGTCTTCCGCAGCATGCCCTTCGTCGTGGACGACATGGAGCCGCTGTTCGAAGCCGAACTGCGCGATCTGCTGACGTCGGTCGGCGTCCACTACCGGCCACCGCGGCGGTGACGGGAACCCCGCGGGCCCCGCAGGCGTCTGACTGGGGTGCCCGATCGGAGGTTCCCGCTCCCCCTCCGCGGGATGTCCGAATAGTGTTGACTTCTCCTCCGCTGTCAGCCCCCCGACCATGAAGGACCCCCTGTGGACACGTCTCGCGGTGGTGCAGCCGCCCCGGACCCGACCCCTCCGCCCCCGAACCCGCCGCACGAGGGCACCGGACCGTCTCCCTCCGTTCGGGAGCCCGCTCCCGAGCCTCCGCGGACGGCTCCCGCCGCCTCGCGGGAGGCGGCGGAGCCCGCAGTTGCGGCCCGGGGCCCTGCGGCGGCTCCGGCCCCGCCGCGGGAGGACGCGGCCGGGTTGCGGAGCGCGCCTCCGGCCCGCCCCTGCGCTCCGGTGTTCCGGCCGCCGCCGCAGGGCCAGCCGGCCCGCCAGGGGCCGCCCGCTCCCCCGCCCGCGCAGCAGCACCCGCTCGCCGGTCCCCACCCGCCGCTCCAGCCGCCGCAGGGCCCGCCGACCCTCCAGGGGCCGCTTCCCGCCGCCCCGCCCGCGCAGCAGCACCCCGCCACCGAAATGGTCACCGCAGCCCGCCCCACCGCGTCCCTCCCGGTCGGCGCGCCCCCCGGTGCCGCGGCCGAGGGATGGGCCCCGCCGCCCGTCTTCACCCCGCAGCCGCCCCCGCGCCGGGGCGGCGCGGGGCTGTGGCTCACCGCGGGCGGGGCGGCCCTCGTCGCCGCGGTCTCCCTGGTGGTGTGCGTGGCGCTGACGGTGTCCACGCTGGGCGGCGGCATCGCCCAGGCGTCCGGGAAACCGCACCGGGAGGTCCTCTACGAGGACAGCTGGTTCCACACCGCCAGGGGCATCCCGGTCGACGTCGTCTCCCACCCCTTCTACGACCTGCCCGCCCCCCGGACCGTCGAGTGCGCCCTGCCCGACTTCGACCCCTCCTCCGTCTCGGAGTGGGAGGCCTTCACCGACGCGGTCGGCCCCTGCCTGAACGAGATGTGGCTGCCGTCGCTGGAGGAGATGGGGCTGCGCCCGGAGGAACCGCACTACGTGGTCACCGACGAGATCCCGCCCGACCTGCGCGGCGAGTCGGAGGAGGAGGGGGTCACCCTCGCCTACTACATGGAGTACGACCTGAGCATCACCATCCTGGTGCCCAACGTGCGCAAGCTCCTGCCGTACCCGAACATGGACGACAAGCGCATCTGGTTCGCCCTGGTCGCCCACGAGTACGGGCACCACGTCCAGGGGGAGACCGGGCTGCTCGACAGGGCCTACACCCTGGAGCGCAAGGCCGGTTCCGAGGCCGAGGAACTCCAGGTGGGACGGCAGATCGAACTCCAGGCCGAGTGCCTGGCGGGCACCGGCGTGGCCAGGCTCTCCGTCCACGACGGCGGTGACGTGGCGTTCGTCAACCGCACCTTCAACGAGGGCACCGGGGACAGCGACACGCACGGCAGCGCCGACAACCGCGTGCACTGGTTCGACTCCGGTGCGGCCGCGGAGACCATGGAGGCGTGCAACACCTTCGCCGCCGACACCGGACTGGTCCGCTAGCCCGTGCCGTGGCCCGTCCGCGCCGGCGCGGACGGGCCACGGCGTTCACAGCGTCCGGGTCTGCTGCAGGGTGTCGCCCCGGTCGGCCGCCGACAGCTGCCGGTGCGCCTCGGTCAGCAGGGCGATGCCGGTCTCGATCTGCCCGGTGACGGACCGCAGGTAGTCGGCGTGACTCTGGTGTTTCCCGATACCGTCCGTGGCCACCTGCCGCATCAACAAGGTGACCCCGGTCACGAGCAGGGCTATCATCACACTCGCGCCGAGGAGGGTTCCCCCGAAGGGGGCCTTGTGAGGGTCGCTGAGTGCCGCAAAAACCATCCCCCCGCCTCCTCCGGCCAAGAGGATGATCACGGCTCCGGTACAGCCGACCGTGAGGATTCCATTGCCTGTCGCTCTGCCACGCCGCCACTTCCGCCACGCCCGGTCGGCCGCTTGGGCGTACTCCGCGTGCCGGTGCCGCAGGGCGTTCTCGGTCTCGGCCAGCTGCCGGGCCAGCGGCACGCACTCCTCCAGCAGCGCCGCGGCCCCCGCCGCTCCCGGGCCGCCGACCGGCCCGACGGCCTCGGCCAGGGCGGCCAGCCACCGCTGCTCCTGCGACTCCGCGGGCAGCTGCGGCCGGGCCCCATCGCGGACACGGGTGAGCAGGTGGTCCGCGATCCGCAGCGCTGCGGCGGCACGATCCGGTTCGAAGACGTGCAACGGACCGGTCCGAGTGCGGCCCGGGTCAGCCGTGCCGCCCTGGGGAAGGAGCACGCGGACCGCGCCGCTTCGGGCGAACACCTCGTTGATCCGCTGCTGGGCGACCGCGAACCGTTCGGCCGAGGCCTCGTAGGCGGACAGCAGGTCCCGGTACTCGGCCTGGCAAGCGGTGTGGGAGGCCATGACCCGCAAGACCTCCACAATGTGCGTGAAGGCGTGGGACAGGATCCGCTGCTCGCCGAAGATCGCTGCCAGCAGGGCGGTCCTGGCCGTTCCGCTGCGCGCCTCCAGCGCGGCGCGCAACGCCTCGGGACGCATGTCGTGGCCCCGGTAGCGCGGCGGCAGGTCGGGGCGCAGCTCGGCGACGAACCGGGCCAGGGCCAGTTCGGGGTCCTCCGGCCGCCTGCGCAGCAGGCCCCGGTTGACGGTGGTGTCCCCGAGGTCGTCGACCAGCCAGTTCAGCAGTTCGGCGCGCTCGCTGTCGGAGGCGAACAGCGCCGTGCCCTCCGCCCAGCGGCGCTGCATCTGCGCGGCGAGGTCGCCGGGGTCGTGGAAGAGCGTGCCGGCGAACTCGAACGGCGGGGCCTGGCCCGGCGCCCTGCGCGGCGGCACCGTGGCCTGCGGGTCCGGCCGGGGGCTCTCGTGCTGCCCGCTGTGGGCGGCCTCGCGGGTGTAGGGGAGGGTGTCCCCGTCCAGCACCGCGGTGCGCCCCTCCCGCAGCGCCGTGTCGGTGTCGGCCGCGTCGTCGCCGTGGCCGAGCAGCCGGTTGAGCACCTGGTGGGCGCTGGGGCGCCGGGTCGGGTCCTTGTCCAGGCAGCGCCGCACCAGGGGCAGCAGCGTGGCGGGGAGGCCGGTCAGGTCCGGTTCCTCGGTGAGCACCCGGTGGATGACGGCCTGCTGGTGGGGGCCGGAGAAGGCGTCCCGCCCAGTGGCCGCGTACACCATGACCGCGCCCCAGGCGAAGACGTCCAGCCTGTCGTCGAGCAGACCGCCGCGGATCTGCTCGGGCGCCATGTAGGCGGGGGTGCCGACCACTCCGCTGGCCATCACCCGGGCCTGTTCGGCGGTCTTGGCGATACCGAAGTCGATCACCCGGGGGCCGTCGGGGGCGAGGATGATGTTGGCGGGTTTGAAGTCGCGGTGCAGGATTCCGGACCGGTGGATGGCGGTGAGGGCGGTGGCGGTGGCGACCGCCAGCCGTTCCAGGTCCGCGTCTTCCAGCGGTCCCCGTTCCCGCACCCGGACCGCGAGCGTGGGCCCCTCCAGGTACTCGGTGGCGATCCACGGCCGGGGCGCGTAGGGGTCGGCGTCCAGCACCCGGGCGATGCAGAACTGCTTGACCCTGCGGGCCGCCTCCACCTCACGGGCCAGGCTGTCGCGCACCTCGTCGGTGATCGCGCCGTGCAGGAGTTTCACCGCGGCCCGCCGTCCCGCGGCGTCCTCTCCCAGGTAGACCGATCCGAACCCGCCCTGTCCGAGGAGGGTGGTCAGCCGGTAGCCGCCGATCTCGGTGGGCTGCCCGTCCACGCCCGCCTGGCTTGTCATCATTTCTCCTGTCAGACCCGCCACTTGCTCAGCAGGCACCCATCCTGTCATTTTTCGGACGTGCTGTTGGCGGATGCGCACGGAGCGCACCCGGAGGCCACGGGGCTGCCGTCGCGTTTCGGCGGTCGGAAAACCACTGGCTGCGAGCGCTCCGGCCAGGTCATAATCGCGGCGTGGACCCACGGGAACTGGTACGCGCCTCGAAATTCCTCTCCCTGGTGCTGCGGCACCGGCCGGAAGTGGCCAACGTGACTCTGGACGCCTCGGGCTGGGTGGAGGTGGACGCGCTGCTCGACGGCTGCCGGGCGGCGGGGCGGCCACTCACCCGGGCCGAGCTGGCGGAGGTCGTCGCCCGCAACGACAAACGGCGGTTCGCGTTCAGCGCCGACGGCCGGCGCATCCGCGCCCAGCAGGGGCACACGGTCGAGGTGGACCTGGACCTGCCCGCACGCACACCCCCGGAGGTGCTCTACCACGGCACCGTGGAGCGCTTCCTGGCCGCGATCCTCGCCGAAGGGCTGCGTCCCATGAGACGGCACCACGTGCACCTGTCCCCGGACGAGGCCACGGCTCTCCGGGTGGGCACCCGTCGCGGGGAGCCCGTCGTGTTGACCGTGGACGCGGCGCGGATGCACGCCGACGGCTACGAGTTCCGGATGAGCGGCAACGGGGTGTGGCTGGTGGCCGGGGTGCCGCCGCGGTACCTGGACCTGCGGCCGGTCCCGTAGTCCCGGCGGCGGGCGGTGCACCGCCGGGACCGGTTCGGTGCGGTCAGTCCCGTTCGGCCAGGACGCGGCGCAGTTCCGCCCAACCGCTCAGCTTGACCCGCTCCCCGCGGGACAGCTGGGCGGCCAGGGCCGCCTCGGCGGCGTCGATGGCCAGCCAGTCGGCGTAGCCGCTGACCTTCACGCCCTTCTCCTTCAGCAGGTCCTCCAGGCTGGTCTGCGGGGCGCGGGAGGCGCGCAGCCGGGGGGCGTCGTCCAGCAGCGAGCGGACGGTGGCCGCGGCGTCGGACTTGTTGGTGCCGATCACCCCGGTGGCGCCCCGCTTGAGCCAGCCCGCCACGTACTCGCCGAGCAGCGGGGTGCGCTCCTCGTCGAGGATGCGGCCGTCCTCGTGCGGCAGGGTGCGCGTGACCTCGTCGAACGGCAGGTCGGGCAGGGGGGTGCTGGCGTAGCCGACCGAGCGCACCACCATGCCCGCCGGCAGGGTCTCGCGTCGGCCGGTGCCCACGAGCCGCCCCTCGGCGTCGAGCTCGGTGTGCTCCACCTCCAGGCCCTCGACCCGTTCCTCCCCCACCACGGCGACGGGTTTGCGCCAGAAGTGCAGCTCCACCCGGCGGCCCGTGCCACCGCCGGGGCGCTGCGCCCACTCGGTGAGGGTGCGCAGGTTGGTGCGGGCGGCGCGGGCCGCGGCCGCCACCTCCTCGCTGTTGGGGTCGATGTCGACGTCGCCGGGGTCCACCCTGACGTCGACCCCGTCCAACTGGCCGAGTTCCCGCAGTTCGTTGGCGGAGAACTTGGCGTGCAGGGGGCCGCGCCGGGCGACCACGTGCACACGGCGCACCCGGCTGGCCGCGAGCACCTGCAGGACGGGTTCGGGGATGTCGGTGTGGCGCAGTTCGTCGACGCTGCGGACCAGGATGCGCGCCACGTCGAGGGCGACGTTGCCCGCGCCGACGACGGCGACCTCCTCGGCGTCGAGCACGAACCGCGACACCTCCAGGTCGGGGTGGCCGCTGTACCAGTTGACGAAGTCGGTGGCCGCGACGCTGCCGGACAGTTCCTCGCCGGGAACGCCCATGCGGCGGTCCACGCTCGCCCCGGTCGCGTAGACCACCGCGTGGTAGGCGCGGGCCAGGTCGGCGCGGGTGAGGTCGGTGCCGTACTCCACACCGCCCAGGAAGCGGACGTCGGGGTGTTCGAGGACACGGGCCAGGGTGTGGGCCACCCGCTTGATGGAGGTGTGGTCGGGGGCGACGCCGTAGCGGACCAGTCCGTAGGGGGTCGGTAGGCGGTCCAGTACGTCCACGGACACCGGCTCGCGGGACTGCCGGGTCAACGCCTCGGCGGTGTAGATTCCTGCGGGGCCGGAGCCGATCACGGCTACCCGCAATGGGTCGGGAGTGCTCATGCGCCCCATTGTGACGGATGCGACACCCGGTTTTCGATGTCAGGGAGGGTCCTGTGGCCCCTTGGCGGAGCACACGGTAACCGCGGGGCTTCCCTTGGCAGCACCGGGCCTGCTCAGTCCCGGGGCGCCCGGTCGACGCGGTCGAGGAACCCCTTCCAGAAGTCGTCCTCGGGGTCGACCACGGCCGGGTGGTCGGGACGGCCGCTCGCGTCGAGGCAGTCGAGGATGGTCGGAATCCGCAGCTCCTGCGGGTTGCGGGTGGCCAGGGCCCGGCGCAGCCGCTCCACCTCCGCGGGTGCGTGGCGGGAGTCGTCGGCCAGGTAGATCTCGGCGTAGTCGGCCCCTCGCCGGTAGGCGGAGTCGGGGCCCGCGGGGCGTTCGGCCATCGTCGTCCTCCGGGTGTCCGGGGTGTCCTCCGTCCCCGTCCCCTACCCGCCGGGGGCGCGGTCAGTGACCGCGCCCCCGGTCGCCGCGGTGGCGTCCCGGCCGGGTCAGGACGCCGGCTCGTCCTCCAGGGAGTGTTCGGCGCGCCGGGCCACGATCTCGGTGAGCTTGCGCGCCAGCCCCTGGGCGTCCAGGCCCATCCCGGCGAGGATCCGGTCGCGTTTGGCGTGCTCCAGGAAGCGCTGTTCGATCCCGAAGGTGCGCACCGGCAGGTCGAGGTCGGCGTCGCGCAGGGCGCGGGCCACGGCGTCGCCCACCGCGCCGACCCGGCCGTTGTCCTCGACGACGGCGACCACACTGTGCCGGGCGGCCTCGGTCACCAGCGCCGGGTCCAGGGGCTTGACCCAGCGCGGGTCCACGACGGTGACGCCGATGCCCTGGTCGGCCAGCCGGTCGGCGACCTCGCAGCAGGTCTGGGCCATGGGTCCCACCGCGACCAGCAGCAGGTCCGGGGAGTCGGTGGCGGGGCGGCGCAGCACGTCCATGCCGCCGAGGCGGCCGACGGCGGGGATGGCGGGGGGCACCGCGCCCTTGGGGTAGCGCACCACGGTGGGGCCGTCGTCCACGGCGACGGCCTCGCGCAGCAGTTCCCGCAGCCGCACCGCGTCGCGCGGCACCGCGATGCCCAGGTTGGGGACGACCTGCAGGATGGACAGGTCCCACATGCCGTTGTGGCTGGCGCCGTCGTCGCCGGTGATCCCCGCGCGGTCCAGTGCGAAGGTGACGCCCTGGCGGTGCAGCGCCACGTCCATGAGGACCTGGTCGAAACAGCGGTTGAGGAAGGTGGCGTAGACCGCCACGACCGGGTGCAGGCCGCCCATGGCCAGGCCCGCCGCGCAGGTGGCGGCGTGCTGTTCGGCGATGCCCACGTCGAAGACGCGGTCGGGGTAGGCCTCGGCGAAGGCCGCCAGGCCGGTGGGGTGCAGCATGGCCGCGGTGATGGCCACGACGTCCTCGCGTTCGGCGCCGATCCGCACCAGCTCGTCGCTGAACACCGAGGTCCACTTCAGCCCCGGTTTGGCCTGCTGGCGCCCGGTGGCCACGTCGAACGCGCCGGGGGCGTGGAACTGGTCCTCGTCGTGGTTCTCCGCGGGCGCGTACCCCTTGCCCTTCTGGGTGAGCACGTGCACGATGACCGGTCCGCCGAAGTCGCGGGCGCGGCTCAGGGCCCGCTCCACCGCCGCGATGTCGTGCCCGTCGATGGGGCCGACGTACTTCAGCCCCAGGTCCTCGAACATGATCTGCGGCTGGATGGCGTCCTTGAGGCCCTTCTTGAACGCGTGCAGGGCGTCGTACAGCGGGGGACCGACGACGGGGGCGCGGTTGATCGCGTTCTTGGCGGTCGCCAGCATCTGCTCGTAGCCGCGGGTCATGCGCAGGTTGGCGAAGTGCTCGGCCAGGCCGCCGATGGTGGGCGAGTAGGAGCGGCCGTTGTCGTTGACGACGATCACGACGCGGCGGTTCTTGCCCTCGGCGATGTTGTTGAGCGCCTCCCAGGCCATGCCGCCGGTCAGCGCGCCGTCGCCGACGAGGGCGACCACGGTGCGGTCGGTGATCCCGCGCAGTTCGTGGGCCCTGGCCAGGCCGTCGGCGTAGGACAGCGCCGTGGAGGCGTGCGAGTTCTCGATGAAGTCGTGCTCGGACTCGGCTCGCGACGGGTACCCGGACAGGCCGCCTTCCTGCCGCAGCTTGGAGAAGTCCTGCCGCCCGGTCAGGATCTTGTGCACGTACGCCTGGTGGCCGGTGTCGAACAGGATGGGATCGCGCGGTGAGTCGAACACGCGGTGCAGCGCGATGGTGAGCTCGACGACACCCAGGTTGGGGCCGAGGTGACCACCGGTTCGGGCGACCTGGGAGATCAGGAACTCCCGGATCTCGGCAGCCAGTTGGGGGAGCTGCGCGTCGGGGAGTTTCTTCAGGTCGTCTGGGTTGTGCACCGAGTCGAGCAGCGTCACTCTCGTCATTCCCCTCGTATGCAGGACGTCAGGTCGGCCGTCGGACCACGGGCGTCTCCCGTGCGGGCGGAAAACGGACCGGTTCTGGAGGTCGACACGGCCGACACGGTGTCCGGCTCCCGACGGCTCGGTGGTGGGAACCGGACGAACCACGATCAACCGGCTCCACCATAGGCACACAGCTTATGCCGATTCACTCCCCGGCGGGGTGGGGGCGGCAGTCCCCCGTGCGGCCCGGCCGATCCCGTGGGCCTCGCACATCCGGCGCAGTTCGGCCGCGATGCCCCGGGTGGTCCAGTGCGCGTTGAGGCCGCTGGGGTTGGGCAGCACCCACACCGGCACCCCCGCGACGGCGTCGCGGGGGTCCTGCGGACCGATCCGCGCGCGCGGCTTCGAGAACGCCTGCCGGTAGGCGGTGACGCCGAGCACGGCGAGGACGCGCGGCCGGTGGACGCGCAGTTTCGCGGCCAGTGCCCGCCCTCCCTCGCGCAGCTCCGCGCCGGTCAGCTCGTCGGCGCGCGCGGTGGCCCGGTCCACCAGGTTGGTGATGCCCAGGCCCAGGCCGGGCAGCAGGTGCTGCTCCTCGGGGGCCAGGAGGCGGGGGGTGAGGGCGGCGGCGTGCAGCGCGGGCCAGAACCGGTTGCCGGGACGGGCGAAGTGGTGCCCGCTCCAGGCGGAGTACAGCCCGGGGTTGATGCCGCAGAACAGCACGTCCAGGTCGGGGCCGAGCACGTCGGGGACGCCGGTTCCGTGCGCCGCGGCCAACTCCGCCGCGCTGGGGCGTCTGCGTCGCGGTCCGTCCACCGGCTTCCTCCTCGTCGTCCTCCGCCCGCTCAGAGCAGGGCCCGCAGGATCAGTGTGACCCCCGACACGGACACGACGGCCAGCAGGGCCGTCCGCAGGCGCGCCCCGTCCAGCACCCGCCGCAGCGGACGGGAGAGCAGGAACCCGGCCACCATGAACGGGAGCAGCGCGACGCCCGCCGCGACCTGGCGGAGCCCCAACTGGCCGCCCAGGGCCAGTGCGGCCAGCGAGAGCAGTACTCCCGCCAGGAAGTAGCAGCCCAGGGTGGCGCGCACCCGGGGCCCCTGCTCGTTCTGGTACACCAGCGCGACGGGCGGCCCGCCGATGGAGGTGGCCGTACCCATGACGCCGGAGATCACGCCGGCCGTGCCCAGGGTGGCGGGTGTGGGACGCAGCCGGACCGCGGTGAGGCTGGCGGCCACCGCGAGCAGCACGCCCACCCCCACGGCCAGGCCGAGGGTCTCGGGCGCGGCCAGCGCCACCACCCACACCCCGGCCACCGTGCCGACCAGCCGGCCGGCCAGCGCCCAGGAGATGCCGCGCAGGTCGGCGTGGCGCCACTCGGCGCCGATGGTCAGCAGCGGCAGCACCGCGGTGAGCACCAGCAGTGTGCCGGGCATCAGGGTGGGGTCCAGCATCGCGACGACCGGCGCCGCCACCAGCCCCAGTCCCAGCCCCACACTGCTCTGCACCGCGGCGCCCGCCAGGACCGCGGCCCCGGCCACGACGAGGAACACCAGATCGGACTCGGTCACGTGAGGCGAGACTAGCCGTCCGCCCGCGCCCGGCGGGCACCGGGACGGGCGGACGGCGCGGGGCGCTCGGAGGGGAGGGGGTCTCCGGGCCCCGCCGGGGGTGGCCGCGCGCCGCCTGGAGGAGCGGATCGGTCGACGGTGCGCGGCCGCGGCACGCCCGGGCCGTCTGTTCAGCCCCGGGCGTGGGTCTTCCTGCTGCGTCGGGAGACCGCGTCGAGGATGACGGCGACGAGCAGGACGACCGCGGTGATCATGAACCGCACTGAGGAGTCCATCTGCAGCAGGAACAGCCCCGAGGAGATCGCCCCCAGCACCAGGCCGCCCAGCAGGGCCGAGTAGGCGCTGCCGCGTCCGCCGAAGAGGCTGGTGCCGCCGATGACCGCGGCCGCGATGGCCATCATCAGCGCGTCGCCGCCGCCGGTGGACTGGTTCACCGCGAAGCTGCGCGAGACGAACATGATGCCGCCGAGCCCGGACAGGGTGGAGGCCAGCGCGAACACCGAGATCCGGACCATGTCGACGTTGATGCCGGCGCGGCGGGCCGCCTCGGCGTTGCCGCCGACCGCGAAGACCATCCGGCCGTAGCGGGTCTTGCGCAGCACGAGGTCGAAGACGACGACGATCCCGACGAAGATGAGGAACGCCAGCGGCACGCCCTTGTAGGAGTTGAGCACCCACACCCCGCCGAGCACCGGGACCGCCAGCAGCAGGGTGCGCGCGACGATCTCCGTGGGGGACTTGGCGGACAGCCCGGCGGCGGCGCGGCGGGACTCGCCGTAGAAGGTGAAGCCGGCGTAGAGGACGACCGCCGCGGCCGCGATGCCCCAGCCGATCGCGGGGACGAAGTAGGTCTGGGTGAGGTAGCCGATCGGTCCGTCGTAGGGCACGTTGATGGTGCCGTCGGCGCCGAGCAGGTAGAGCTGGGCGCCCTGCCAGCCGATGAGTCCGGCCAGGGTCACCACGAACGCGGGGACTCCGACCTTCGCGAAGATCGTGCCGTGGATGACGCCGATGAGCGCGGCGACCACGACCGCCGCCGCCATTGCGGCGACCTCGTTCCAGCCGTACTGGACCGCCAGGACCGTGGCGACCACGCCGCACACGCCCGCGACCGAGCCGACCGACAGGTCGATCTCGCCGAGCAGCAGGACCATGATGACCCCGGAGGACATCAGTCCGACGGCGACGATCTGCACGGTCAGGTTGGACAGGTTCTGCGGGGACAGGAACTTGTCGTTGAGCGACCAGAAGACGAGGGCGATGACGAAGAGCCCGACGATGACCGGCACCGGGCCGAGCTCACCGCCGCGCAGCCGCCTCAGCGCGCCGCTGACCAGGCCGCGCGGGGTGCCGTCGTCCACGATGAGCCGGGGGTCCCGCGCGATCTGCGCCCCCTGGGCCGTACCGGTGGTCTGCTGAGCCATCACGCTTCCTCCGTTCCCGGCACCGCGGCACGGCCGGACCGTCGGGACACGGGGTTGTCGGCGGCCCCGGTGATGGCCGCCACGATCTCTTCGTAACCGGTGTCCTCGATCCGGAAGTCGCCGGCGTTGCGGCCCAGGCGCAGGACCACGGCGCGGTCGGCGACGGCACGGACGTCGGCCATGTTGTGGCTGATGAGGATGACCCCGAGCCCCTGGTCCCGGAGCCGCTCGATGAGGTCGAGGACCTGGGCGGTCTGGGCCACGCCCAGCGCCGCGGTGGGCTCGTCCAGCATGACGACCTTGGGGTCGCCCAGCAGGGAGCGGGCGATCGCGATGATCTGGCGCTGGCCGCCGGACAGGGAGGCCACGGGGACGCGCAGGCTGGGGATGCGCACGGAGAGCGAGTCCAGCAGCTCCTGGGCGCGCCGCTCCATCTCCAGTTCGTCCATCACCCCGGCGACGGTGCGCTCGCTGCCGAGGAACAGGTTGGCCACGATGTCCAGGTTGTCGCAGAGAGCGAGGTCCTGGTAGATGGTGGCGATGCCGAGCTGCTGGGCGTCGCTGGGGCGGTTGACCTTGACGGGCCGTCCCTCCCACAGGATCACTCCGCTGTCGGCGGGATTGACTCCGGCGATGACCTTGACGAGAGTCGACTTCCCAGCGCCGTTGTCACCCAGCAGCGCCACGACCTCGCCCGGGTGGACGTGGAAGTGGACGTCGCTGAGCGCCTGCACCGCGCCGAACCTCTTGGAAATCCCGGACAGCTCCAGGATCGGTTGCGTCATGACGTTTCCTCGCGGTTCCTCTGGTCGGGCGACCCGCTCGGGAGCGCGGAGCGGTCCCGGTCGGGTCTCCTGGGGGAGGCGGAGCGGGGCGGCGCCGGCTGTTCCCCGGGGGTGGGGGGCCGTGGCCGGCGCCGCCCCGGCGGTCCGCGGCGCGCCGGGTGGGGCGTCGGCCGCGGGTCCCGCTTGGCCGGGGCCCGGTCAGGCCCCGGCTTCCTTGCACAGGTCGGTGTCGGCGTACTGGTCGGTGCAGATCTCCTCGACGGTGTAGAAACCGTCGGCGATGACCGTGTCCTCGATGTTGTCGATGGTCACCGCGACGGGGGTGAGCAGCACGGCGGGGACGGTGTTGCCCTCGCCGTCGGTGGCCTCGGTCAGCGGGTGCTCGGCGGTGCCCTCGTACTCCTCCCCGGTGGCGGCGGCGACGGCCATCGCGGCCGCCATCTCGGCCTCGGGGCGGATGGCCTTGTAGACCGTCATGTACTGGTCACCGGTGAGGATCCGCTGGATGGCGGCGAGTTCGGCGTCCTGACCGGTGATGGGCGGCAGCTCGTCCACACCCGCGCTCTTGAGGGCCGCGATGATGCCGGAGGCCAGGCCGTCGTTGGCGCTGTAGACGCCGCTGATGTTGTCGGCGCCGACGGCGGTGATGGCCTGCTCCATCTGCTGCTGGGCCTTGTCGGGCGACCAGTCGGGGGTGTCGTACTCGGCGCCGATCTCGACCTGGCCGTCGAGGACCTCGTGGGCGCCCTCCTTGAAGCTGGCGGCGTTGGGGTCGGTGGGAGAGCCGTTGATCATGACGATCTCCCCCTCGTCCGCGGTTCCGGCCTTCTCCATTCCCGCGATGAGCGCCTCGGCCTGGACCTGTCCGACGGTCTTGTTGTCGAAGGAGACGTAGTAGTCCACCCCGCCCTGGGCCAGCCGGTCGTAGGCGATGACCGGGACGCCCTGGGCGTGGGCCTGCTTGACGATGCCGCCCGCGGCCTCGGCGTCCACGGCGTCCAGGACCAGCACGGCGACCCCCTGGGTCAGCATGGCCTCGGCCTGGGACTGCTGCTTGGAGACGTCCTGGTCGGCGTTCTGGTAGGTGACCTCGCACTTGGGGCAGAGTTCGGCGATCGCCTCCTCGAAGTAGGGGCGGTCGAACTTCTCGTAGCGGGCGGTCTTGGCATCGGGCAGCAGCAGACCGATGGTGAAGCCCTCCTCGACGGAGGCGGCGGCCTGCTCGCCTCCACCGCCGGTGGTGGTTGCGGCGCCGCATCCGGCGGCGGCCAGCACCGCCAGGGCGGCGGCTCCCACCGCGACGCGGCGGATGAACCTGTTCCGATTGCTCATCGCTGTGACCTCCTCGGGGCCCACCGTTGTCGGGGGATCATGGCCCGGCCGTTGTGTGTCGCCGGTCACT